>CAKSQT010000024.1 GCA_934486755.1 uncultured Eubacteriales bacterium
ATTCAATACAGCGAGGATATTCCTGAAGATTTGTCTTTGTTAAAGGTAAAGGATTTTCTTGAGGAAATGAAAAAGGTTGCGGCTGAAAGTTATCGTGTTCTAAAAAAGGATAAGTTCTGTGCAGTTCTTATGGGTGATACACGCCAAAAAGGTCATATGATACCGATGTCTTTTGATGTTATGCGTATCTTTGAAGAAGCAGGCTTTAAGCTCAAAGAACTAATTATCAAAGAACAACACAACTGTAAGGCAACGGGTTATTGGAAAACCAATAGCGTAAAATATAATTTTTTGCTTATAGCACACGAGTATTTGTTCGTGTTTAAAAAATAGAACGGAAAAAGAGGAATAGAGATGTCGAAAGGATTAGTTTACATACTTACAAATCCGTGCCTTGATGGATGGGTTAAAATAGGTATGACAGAACGCAATGATATTGAAAGACGGCTACAGGAATTAAATTCACCTACAAACATTCCGTTATCATATCGTTGTTATGCTGTTTATGAAGTGGAAAATCCACTCGAAGTTGAAAAAAGGATACATAGCATTATTGATAGAGTTGATGATTCGTTACACGCAAGAGAACAATTAAATAATGGTAGAATCAGAGAGCGAGAGTTTTTTAAGATTTCTCCTGAAACAGCGTATGGCATTTTTAAAGATATTGCAAGTTTGCGTGGTGATACAAGCAAACTGAAGCTCTACGCACCGACACTTGAACAATCTCAAGAACAAGAGATAGCAGAAAGAAAAACAAAACGTTCTAACAATTCGTTCAAACTGTTAAATATTGCTGTTGGAGAAGAAATCACATTTCTATATGATGATGCGGTTACAGCAAAAGTACTAAATGATAAGAATCAGGTTGAGTACGAGGGCGAGAGTTATTCGGTAACTAAGTTGGCGTGCAAACTGCTAATTGAAAGACACGGGTGGTCTGAAAATTTGCACGTAAATGGTTGGATGTATTTTACAAAAGACGGAATTTCACTAAGCGATTTGCGTGATAGTATTGAAAGCCTTGAAGAAAATAATGATTAATATGTTTTGTGCATATAATCAGAAGGTGTGAGTGTATGAAGGTTAATGTTTTTAAAATTGAAAATGATAAAGTCGATGATTTGACAGTAGAATTAGAAGAAAATGGGTTTGAATGTGAAGCAGATAATGAGGATGAAAACGGTTATACTTCTTTATATTTAAGGAAAAAGCGCTCTGAGAACAAAGGTTGGTTAGGGTATTATCAGCAACTGTTATCTGATGATAAGTTTGCTTACTATACTGAAAATATCGGTAGTGAAACTGTTTCCGGTCTTTTCCTAATACAAAAGGATGAATACTCATATGTGCTTTCGTATGGACAAACGCACTTTATTATTCGAAAATATTGTGATAAAGACTTTGGTTTAAATCTTGCGGAGCGAATTCTCGATCCCCAAGGGTTGAAAATGAAACATTCACAAACATTTACTTCGGCAGGAAAAAAAGACATAACCTCATACATACGAAACAGAAAATTAGATGATTCTCGTGATTATGGAGAAGCGTTTAGCTATGTAAAATGTAAAACAGCGAATAAAGCTTTGTGGGGAGAAACAGTAGACTTTGGTGAATCAGTACGTTTTTCTTTTGGAAAATCCTTTAAATTAAAACCTACCGAACTATATTGTTTTACTGATGAGATAGAAAAAGCATTAAAATCAGAAGTGAGAATTAGGCTGCCGAGATACCACAGAGTTTTTGATAAAGATATATTAACTAGCTTGAACGAGGAATTAGACAAACACTTCCTAGATTTTATTACAGAGGTAGATGTTAGCGATTATTGGCTGACAGGTGTTAGTTTTAATTTTTCAAATGATTATCGTTATTCTCTTAAGATTTACAGAACCGATTTATCCGAAATTAGTGATACGTTAGATGCAAACTTTATTCGTGAAACAATTGTAAAAAACAAAGATAAAATTAATAATAATTACAATGTAATCAAAGTTATATTTTATGACGAAAATGATGAGGTTCTATTTGCCAAAAAGCTGAAGGAATTGTTGCAAATCACTGTGGAATTAAACGGAAATTACTATGTGTTCTTTCAAAATGAATGGGTTGAATTTAGCGAGTCTTATGTCAAATTTACCGAAGAACAAGTTGATAGCATAAATTATAAGATTAAACCATCAACAAATCAAACGGAAACAGAACTAATCGATACTTTGGTAGCGAGCGGAAATTATACGCAACTACATAAAGATAATGTCTATATTGGTGGAAAGTACTGTATTGAAAAAGCGGATCTTATGGATGCCGAAAATGTTATAATGATAAAGGATCAACATCAACAAGCAGACCTAGTCTATTTGGTCAAGCAGGCTACCACATCGTTACGATTATCTAATGCTGGTGAGATAGGTGAAAATGTATTTAACGGGCGAAATGTTTGTCTGTGGATGTTGACAAGTAGAAAAACTTTGAATAAACTTTCAGATTTCAAATCATTCCATTTGCTTGATGCGTTAAATGATTTTAAAAAGGCCGCGGTCAATTTAAATTTGACGCCGGAGATTTGGATAACATTAGAACAATAATTGCTCTTGAAAGTTCAAGTGAAATTAAGTATAATAAACAAGCTGACACGGATGCTTGAAAAGTGATAGCAAAATGATAGCAAAAGTTAGGATAACCTATGCAATTAGGATAATCTAAGACGAATAATCAAATTGCACCAAAACGCTAAAACAAAATCGTTTAAGGTCGGTTTTGTTGTTGCGAATGGCTCTGAGTTCGGTTTTCTGAAATTTATCCCGAAGGTTTGTTAACGAACCTTCGGGATGTTTTTATATCTGCACTATTTATAAGGTAAAAAATTATACTGTAAATGTACTGTAACATAAAAAATGGTAATTAATCGGGTTTTAAAGCAACGGATCAAGGACGGTCTGTTGCTTTTATTTTTACAAAAAATATATGGTCAGAAAACAATAAAAAAGTATCATTTTACTACAAGAATAAGATTTGTGGCGATTGTATAATGTCTACAAAGAAAAGTCAATTAATTGTAGAGAAAAGTGTTAATTTCTTGGTACTGATTGTACTTTTTTACAAATAATTACAAAATTTTTTAAATTTTGTAAAAATCAAAATAATGGAAGAAGATGGAGAATGAGGAACGATCAGTTTGCTGATATAGCTGCTTCTTACAGTACCGATAAGCGAAAAGGTCTTACTGTGCCTGAACCGATTGCCGTATCGGATTCGGCGGTGTATTTGGAGCAAAACGGAGACGGACGCTTTGACCCCGTCGGCAAGATTGAAAGCCGCGATCAATTAGATTTGAAAATAAAAGATATGCGCCGCGAATACAGCGATTTTTTAACCGATTTGGCTCCGAAGGCTCAATCGGTTGAAACGCGTGTTGATATAAACGAATTTGAGTTTTGCCTTAACGGCGGCAGTCGGGAGACTGTAAAAATTCCGCATTACGGCGGACCGTGCGGCGACCAGACCGCCGTTTATGAAACGGATTTTTCACTTGAAGCGTTTGAAGGCAAAAATGTTGTTTTGTGCTTTAAAGGCGTGGACTATATTGCCGAGGTTTTCGTTAATGACGCATTTGTCGGTTCTCACGAAGGCTTCTTCTCGCCGTTTGAATTTGATATAACCGAGGCTGTAAAGGTCGGAAATAATAGGTTAAAAGTAATCGTAAAAAATATGGAAAAGATGCAGTTCGGCGGCGACAAGATATATGCCGCGACGGGGCTCGGTTGGGACGACCCGTATGTCGGCTGGCATCATTGCCCCGCGGGTCTCGGGATATACAATAAAGTTTTTGTCGAACTCCGCAACAGCGCTTACATAGCTGACATTTTCCCGAGGATTTCCGAAGACGCATCGGAAATATGGATAGAAACATCGGGAACTGCCGAAACCGAGGATTACTATTTTGAGGTTTCTGTTTACGGGCAGAATTTTGAACACACCGAATTTGATAATTACAAATTCACCCCCGCAACAAATGCGGAATGCGGCTTAAACGACACCTTTACCGAGGCAATAATGCTTAAAAAAGGCACTCTCGGAAATGCGATTCCCTTAAAGCTGGGAAAAGGTTATAACCGCTTTATTATGCCGCTTGAAATTAAAGAGCCTAAGTTATGGGATAACGATACCCCGTATCTCTATAAAGCGATAGTAAAACTCTATGTAGAGGGCAAATTGGTAAGCGCAAAGAGCAGGCAGTTCGGCGTAAGGTATTTCAAACAGGACATCGAAAGCGTTCCAAAAGGTAAGTTTTATCTTAACGGAAAAGAGGTAAGGCTGATGGGCGCCAACACAATGGGCTTTGAGCAACAAGATGTCTTAAAGGAAGACTACGGACAGTTGATAACCGATATTTTGCTTGCAAAAGCGGCGAATATGAATTTTTTAAGGATTACTCAAAGACCCGTTCAGGAAGAAATATACGATTATTGCGACAGGCTCGGACTTATGGTGCAGACGGATTTTCCAACCTTCGGTTCAATAAGAATAAACCAATACTGCGAGGTTTTGAGGCAGACTGAGGAAATGGAAAAAATTGTCCGCTCCCACCCGTGCTGCATAATAGATTCGTATATCAACGAACCGTTTCCTAACGCAAACAATCAACCGCACAGGATGTTGAAACGCAACGAACTTACTTGCGCGTTCAGGGCGATGGACGATATAGTTCATCTTCAAAATCCTGACAGAGTCATAAAGCATATTGACGGCGACTACGATCCGCCAGACGCTTCAATGCCTGACAACCATTGTTATACGATGTGGTATAACGGCCATGGAATTGATTACGGAAAACTGCACAAGGGATATTGGATGGACGTAAAGCCCGGTTGGCATTACGGTTGCGGCGAATTCGGCGCAGAGGGTCTTGAACGCTCCGAGCTTATGGATAGGTATTATCCTAAGGAATGGCTTAAAGAACCGTTTGATCCCGCAAACATAATCTGCTGTCAAACGGCGGCTTTTTCAGGATTCTTTTATGAAAGACCCGATTCAAGGGAAGAATGGATAAAGCAAAGCCAAAAGTATCAGGCGTTTGCGGTCAGGGATATGACTTCGTCGTTCAGGCGCAATCAGGATATGAATACTTTTGCGCTTCATTTGTTTATTGACGCTTTCCCGAGCGGTTGGCAAAAGGCGGTAATGGACTGCGAGCGCGTTCCGAAGCCTGCTTATTTCGAGTATATGGATTGCCTGTCCGACGTTTTCTGCTCGCTCAGAAACGACCGAAATACATTCTTCGGCGGAGAAACGGTAAGTGTGGAGACATACATAAACAACGAAAAAAACAAAAAGGTCGATAAGATAAAGTATTTTGTGACTGTCGGCGAAAAAGTCATCGCTTCGGGCAGTAAGGAGTATATCAACTCTGTTTCTCAGGGAAGGATAGTTTTCAAACTGCCGAAGGTCGAACGGTGCGAAACGGCGACCTGTTATATGGGCGCTTTTAACGGCGAAGATCTCGTCCATTATGCAAAGCAATCGTATAAGGTGTTCTCTTACGAGGAATTGAGAAAACCGAAAACGGTGCCTTACGAAAAATATGCCGTTCAAAAAGCGCATTTCGATAAAGAGGTAGAAAACGGTTTAAAGCTCATTATCACAAATGTTCCGCAGGGAGTTTATACGGTCTGCGGAAAGGAAATAACCGTTAAAAAATGCGGAATGGGCGCTGTCTATTTCGGAAGTCGGAAGACGGGGCATATATGCGCAAACGGTATAGACGCAAACGATTTCGGATATTTTTATGACGAAAAAGTTGACCGTATGTCGCCGATTGCCGAAACCACCCTGACGGGCGACAGCATAGATTATATAATCAAAAGCTCGAATAAAGACGCACAGGGAAGATGGCAGGAGGAGGCGCTGTGCGCCGAATGGCAGTACGGCAAAGGCTCGGTAATAGTTTCCCAGCTCCTGCTTGACGGAAAAGAAAAGAACCCCTGCGTTGTAAAATTCTTGAATAATTTAGTGTGACAGGTTCGGGGCCTAACCGAATATATAAAATAAAAAGAAAAGGCGGAAAGAGTATGAAATCAAAAAAGTTTTTGTGTGTGTTTATGACGGTTATCTTTTTGGCGGTCATAGGGACAGTAGGCGTTTCTGCTGCATCATTCAGCGGAAGCGGTAAGGGTACGAAATCAAGCCCTTACCTTGTGACTAATGCACAGCAGTTGGACGAAATGCGTAACAACCTTTCTGCCTACTATAAGCTGAGCAACACAATAGATATGTCGGGTGTTGCGAATTTTAAGCCTATCGGCAACGTTGCAAAGCCGTTTACGGGAACATTCATTTGCGATACCAATTCAGAGGGCGCGCCTATCTACGCTATTAAAAATCTCACAGTAAACGTATCTCCCGAGGGCGCAACCGAGGCAGGCGGCTATTCGGGATACAAAAAGGACGGAACATCAGGCTGGGAAGCGGGTCTTTTCGGCAAGGCAAAGGGCGCCACTTTTAAAAACATAGTTATATTAAACGCAAATATAACAAATAACGTTGAGGGCAGAAACTCGGTCAACAACGACAACAAGCCGAACCCAGGTCAATCCGATGAAATGGGCGCGGCGGCGCTCGTCGCAATAGGCGATTCCGTTACGGTAACGGGTTGCGGAAGCACGGGCAATGTAACCGCTGCTTGCAACAACGTGGGCGGCTTGCTCGGATATATGTATAACAACTGCAAGGTTAAAAACAGCTATTCATACGCTACTGTAAGCTCCACGGGCTATTGGAATTCGGCAGGTTTTGCCGCTGTTGTAGGGGGCACAACGGAGAGCTGTTTCTACAACGGAACTTTTAAAGGCGGTATGTCGAACGCTGGCGCTTTTATAGGAGCGCAGGGTTATAAAAAGGGAATCACCGTTAAAAACTGCTGGGCAGGCGGAATTGTTAAGACCCCCAGCTCAGGCTGCTTTGGCGGTACAGAGGTTCACGATACACAGGGCTTTGTAAATTCCTGTGATTATTCCGAGTATTGCTACACAATAGCAAAAATCGAGGGAAGAAAGAACGCCCAGACAAATAAAAAGGTAACTAACCACAACTATATAACCGACGAAGTCGGCGGTTTTGAAATGGGATTTGCCGCGGCGAGCATTGCGGAAATAAACGCCGCTTTTTCGGGCAACAGCGCGTGGAACATTGTCGAGGGTCAGTATCCCCAGCTTAAAGGCGTTGTACCGATAACCGATGAGGCAAAGTATGTTGTCGGAACGGCGGTCGGTCAGGCTGCGGCGGGAGACGCCAACAATGCCGCGGGAACGGATACGGCAAGCGCCGATACAAATTCCGACGCAACCGAAAGCAATGCCGACACAGCAATTGAAAACGGCAAGCGCGGCGACGACGTTATAAATACCGAATTCAAAAGCGAGGTGCCGAAGCTCGGCAAGGCGGAATTGATTCTTGTCATAGTTCTTACCGTAATCATAGTGCTGACATTGGGATTTGCGGTGTTTGTTTTGGTACTCAATATGAAATACATATACAGGACTAAGAAAGATAATTTAGAGGACGGTGCTTTGAATGAGTAAAAACAACACATTGAAGCATAAGAACGCCAAGCAGATAATGTATGAAAATATCCCGTATTTGTTGCTTGTTTTACCTGGATTTGTATGGCTGATATTTTTCCACTATGTCCCGATAACGGGCATAGTTTTGGCGTTTAAAAATTTCAACTACATACAGGGAATTTTCGGAAGCCCGTGGGTCGGTTTTAAAAATTTTGAAACGTTTTTCAAGTCAAACGACTGCTGGCGCATTATGCGGAACACTATCGGATATAACCTTGCGGGAATGTTGATAGTCAGCTTGCTTTTCTCAATGATTGTGGCGTTGCTTTTATATGAAGTAACTCGTCCTAAATGGAATAAGTGCTTCCAGATATCAATTATGATTCCAAACTTTATTTCGTGGGTTGCGGTTGCTTATATAGTATTTATATTTTTAAGCCCCGAAAACGGAATACTCAACTCTATCATAACTGCCGCGGGCGGAAAATCCGTCAACTGGTACAGCGAGTCGGGTGTATGGCCGTTTATACTCATAATGGTATCTATCTGGAAAAACGCGGGCTTTGCTTCGCTTTATTTCTACGCTGCATTGCTGGCGATTGATACTTCGCTGTATGAGGCGGCAGAGCTTGACGGCGCTAAAAAGCGTCAGCAACTGTTTTATATTACGATACCGCATCTTACCCCTATGATTTGTATGACGCTTGTTATGAATATGGGTAAAATAGTCGGCGGCGGAATGGATCTGTTTTATCAGGTTCCTATGAATTCAAGTGCGGTTTACAGCACTACCGATGTCATTGCAACCTATATTTACCGCGGCTTGGTCGGCGGTAACGTGGGTGTTACGGCGGCAGTAGGACTATTTCAATCTGTTGTCGGGGTCATAATGTTGCTTACAACAAATGCAATCATTAAAAAGATGGACCCCGAACAGGCGGTATTTTGAGGTGAGTGCAGATGTTTAACAAAAAGAGTTTTAACGCGTTTGTATATACGTTGATGACCGTCTGCTCTCTGGTTGCCGTTCTTCCTATTTTTCTTATAGTCATAGTTTCTATTACAAAGGAAAGCGTGCTTACCGAATACGGTTTCAGCCTTATTCCGAGGGTGATAGATTTCACGGCGTATAAGATGCTTTTCAAGGATTCGGGCAAGGTAGTGTGGTATACGGTATGGACCTTGTTTTTGGCTATTGTAAGACCTCTCATTGTTATATTGGTGACGGTGTCTTATTCCTACGCCCTTACAAGGGAAAAGTTCATATTTAAAAACTTTTTTACCAAGTTTATTCTTTTCACGATGTTTTTCAGCGGCGGTATGATACCGACATACGTAATCGTAAGTAACGTTTATCATTTGGTTGATAACCCGATTTACTATTTCCTTGAAGGCTGGATCGCCTTTTCATCGGTCGTTATTTTCAGAACGTTCTTCAAGCAGGTGCCGCAGTCGCTTATAGAGGCGGCAAAGATAGACGGCGCAACCGAATCTCAGGTGCTTATGAAGGTAATACTTCCGATGTCTACAACGATAATCGGAATACAGTATTTTACAGCCTCAATAGGAATTTGGAACGATTATCAGACCTCGCTTATATATATGTTCGGAAATGACAAGTTCTGGACTATTCAGTACTATATGCAGCGTGTTTTGCAGGATGCGAGCTTCCTAAAAACATCGCTTATCGCGGCGGGTCTGAAAGCGTCGGATATACCTGAAAACGGATTAAAATATGCAATGTGTCTGTTCTCGCTGCTGCCGATTTTCATTATATTCCCGTTCGTGCAAAAGTATTTTGCAAAGGGTATTGCAGTCGGCTCGGTTAAAGGATAGACATTCAGAATTATCGCAATGTGCAGAATGGAGTTTTTTAAATGAAACGTTTATTATCAGCAGTTTTAACAGTGCTTATGCTTGCAACGGTATTTGCAGGCTGCGGCGGCTCAAATTCGGGTAAGGTCGAGCTTGTTTGGGCATCTTATTCACGCCAGTTGGAGGACAGCAAAATGGTTCTCGGCGAATTTAACAAACAGCTTGCCGAAGTGCTTCCGAATACTTCTATAAAGATGATAGAGTGCGACGACACCAACTGGCAGCTTTATATGTCCGCAAAAAAGCCGATCGACATAGCCTGGACAGGATATGTTTTTGATATGCAGAATGAAATAAATTCAGGCTCATATCAGCCTCTTGACGATTTGATTGAGGAATACGGCCCCAACATTAAAAAAGAAATGACCGATTACGAGGACGACTATAAATCGGGTACATATAACGGTAAGCTCTATATGATTCCTTGCCAGCAGGCTATTATGAATCAGACCTCTGCGCTTACTATCCCCGTAAGTCTTGCTAAGTATATGGATATTGACGCGGTAAGAGCCGCCGCCGATAAATCGCCCACATCAACAAAAGAGCTTTACGATTTGGTTGACTCATACCTCACCAAGGTTTTCGCTTCAAGCGATTACGATACAGACGTTGTAGGAACAACAATTGATATATATTCGCTGTTCCAGACATTGGCATACAGAGGTTATGATTTTGTCAGCAGTACGAGAAACGGTCCGCTCCTTTGCTATGAGGCATTTGCAAGCGACCCGAAGGTTGTCAGCTTTTATGAGACCGAGGCGTTTAAGCTGTTCTGCGAATATACGGCAAAATGGTGCGAAAAGGGATATATCTCGGAGGAATCGCTCCTTCTCGGAACATCAAGCGGTTCGCGCGACGAGATAATGCGCGGTAACAACTCGGCTATGTGGTACGGAATTGATAATCCCGAAACAGGCGAGGAACGCGGCGTAGTTTATTCCTTTACCGACGGCGAGATAACCTCATACAACGTGCTTTTAAGCAATCTCAACAATCTCTTTAACGGAGTGAGCAAGCTCGGCTCCGAAAACACATATCTTACAATTCCTTTCACCTCAAAGCACCCCGAAAGAGCAATGCAGTTACTTGATTTGCTCCGTTCTGAAAAGGGAAGCAAAGGAAACGACCTTTTGAATATGCTTATTTACGGATTTGCCAAGGATTCAAAGGAAGCCGAGGAATACGGAACATATCACTACGTTTTGGAGGGCGACTGCGCGTACGCAAACGACTATGTAAGCCAGCCAAGCTCCGATTCAAAATACGGAATCAGCCGTTGGGTTGCAGGAAACACTATGCTCTGCTACCGTACCCCGAATATTTTGGAGGGACAGACAGAGTATTGCATAGATTATGAGAAAAATACCAAAAAGACTCTTTTCAATACCAAATATCAGGGCGCTACGGTCGATCTTACCGACCATAACATAGATATGTCCAATCTTGCGGCGGTGTCAACCGAATATGCACAGCGTATCTATTACGGCGTTGAAAAAGAGAATTGGAAAAACGTATACGATGAAATGATGAACAAATTAAAGGCGTCTAATCTTGAAGATGTTAAAAATGCGGCACAGAAGCAGTTGGATGACTATTTGAGCAAAAAATAAGGAGGACAAAATGTGTAAAAAAACTGTATCACTGTTTTTGTCTTTTATCTTAATGATCTCACTTCTTATTCCGTGCGTTCTTGTTTCAGCCGCGCAAAGCGCGTCGTTTAAAATGAACGATGTAAACAATATCGGGGCAGGTCAGGAATTTTCGGTCAATATCTATTTGGACTCTCCTGAAAGTATTCAAATAAGCGGCTTGAATTTTGTGCTTAGTTACGATTCGGAAAAACTCGAATACACCGAAAATTCCCTGCGTAGCAGCGTGTTCAGCGGAATAAGCTCCTATTCCAATAACGGAAAGGTTAGCTTTGTTTGGGAGGACTCCCAAAATAAAACCGTGTTAAAGGGTTCTGTTATATCTCTGAATTTCAGATGCAAGGATAGCTTTAACGGTAATACGCAGCTTAAATTAGACTGCATTTCGGCATATTCCTGCAAATACGCGTCTAATAAGCTGGTGTTTGAAGAAATTTGCCCCCAAGGCACAATTGCAACGGCAAATGTAACAACAGGCTCCGATACGGACCCTGCGGTTGCGGCGCTTATCGAAAAAATCAATGCGATAGGCACGGTTACAGCGACCGAGGAATGTAAAAATATGCTGGACGCGCTTTTGGCGGAATATAACGCCCTGTCTTACAGCAATAAGAAAAAGGTGACCAATTATTCCGTTCTTGTCGCGGCTTATAACAAATACACAGAGCTTTGTCAGAACGACGGCGCTTTAACCGAAGAAATTAACGCTTTCCTGATTGCGAACAGCAAGGCTCTCGCCCTGCGCGCAAGCACCGTTACGGTAGACGACAAGGAAATTGTAAATAAAGCCCTTGACGATTGGGATAAGTTATCGGTCTCGGCAAAACTTAAACTCACAACACAGCGCAGCTTGCTTAAAAACCTTTTGGCGATAATAACCGAGCTTGACGCTGAAAATCAAAAAAGACTTGAACAGGAAAGACTGCAAAGAGAAGCCGAACAAATGGCTGCCGATTTCCGCAGTCTTAACAGCTGGGTTTTGGAATTAAAGGAATCCGATATTATGGCGGATCACCGCGAGGGTCTGCAAAAAGCGCTTTCAGAGCTTGAAGAAATGGAATTCTTTAACGACCTTGCTTATCAGATTTTTGTTAAGGACGGAACCATTGAGCGCCTGAACAGATTTTATAATAAGGCAAAGGAGCTTTACGACGCGCTCCACCCCGCGGACGCGGAATATATCGACAAGGCTGAAAACTTTAAAGCCAGCTTCGGTTACATATTGAATGTTGCGCCTGCGGATCTCAGCTATGACGATGTTGCCGACGTAAACCTTGCGTATATGGTTTATTCGTTCCTTGATGAAAAGACTAAGGGCTACCTTAAAAACGAGGCGGCATTGCTTGACGCCTTGATGTCCGCCGCCGACCTGCTTTCGCCCGACGACGATGAAGACGGAAATTCCGATACCGAAACGGTTACAGAGACCGTAACGGAAGTAAAGACCGTTAAGGACACTAAATACATTACAAGAGACCTTGCCGACAGATACGATCTGTTGTTTTCAATGAAGGGCATGAGCAATGTGGTTTGGATATTGCTCGCTATCGAGGGAGCTTCACTTATACTGCTCGGCGGTTCGCTGTTAATGTATTATTTCACAAAAAAACGTAAGAAAACGGAGGAAGACGCAATATGACAGCAAGAAAACATTTGTTATCGGTAATATCCGCTGTTGTTTTAACTGCGGTTGCAATCAGCGTGTTTGTAAACGTATTGCCCGCCTCCGCCGAGGAGATACATCTTGAAAATCCCGACCTTACGCCTTACAGCATAGACAGCGATCTTGAAACGAGCGCAGGCGTTTCGCATTACGTCCCCGACACCCAGTTGGAGCAGAACGGAAGCACCTATACTTTAAGGTCAAACTCACACGCGGTGTGGGGCGCTAACGACGATTGCAGCTTCGCGTACAGAACATTTAACGTGAGCGATTCCGATACCGATACGCTTACTATGGAAACAACGGTAGAAAGTATGAATCCTTCAAGCGGCGAGCTTATCCACGCCGCCTCAATGGGAATAATGTTCCGTTCGGGACTCGGTAACGATATGTCCGAAATATTCCTGCATTGCAGACCCGAGGGCATAGTCGTTGTTTACCGCTCTGTCGGCGGAAAGGATACCAACGTTAGATATTCAAGTATTCCTCCCGTATATCCCGTTAATCTCAGAATGACTAAAACAGGCAAAACCGTTGTCTGCGAGTTCAAAACCGCGGATATGACAGGCTATAAAACATTCACCCCGAAAAACTTTACATTCACAGCGCCGGGTCCGTTATATGCGGGTCTTTGCGGACACTCAAATAACAGACAGCAATACAATATCGGTGTTTTCAAGAATTTGAAGTTTGACGGCGTCGGCACCTACGACCCGAATTCCGCAAGCTCAGGCGGCAGCAGCTCGGGCAGCAGCGATACGCCCGTTCTTGAACCTGTTGACGACGACCCCGTTATAACCGACAGTAACGTTCTTATGTACGAAACGTTTTCTGACGCCGACCTTACCGACGGTAAAATGGCAAAGGGCGACTACAAGTGGGAGGATTCTGCTATAAAGGAATTCAATATCAGCGAGGAAAAATTTAAGGTAGAGGATAAAAACCGCTACCTTTACCGCTCCGATATTACGAACGGCGCTTTGTATGTCGGCTCTCAAAAGTGGACGGATTACAAAGCCACGGTTGACATCAGCTTCACCGAGGACTGCGACCTGAACACCGAAAACTCAAATAACCGATTCCTTTTGTATGCGCGTAATTTCAAGAACGATTATTACGGCTACACCGATTATGCCGCCGTTTGTCAGAACGTTCTGAACGATAAAAAAGAGACTGTTCAGCAGATTGCACTTTATAAGCGCACCAACTACCGCGACGATCTTGGTATTCAGGTTGAAGCGGTGACCGTTGATAACTTCTACGGCGACAATCTCTGGCATAAGCTCTCAATTTCAGTCCTTGATAACAAAATCAAGGTTTATTGGGACGGAGAATGCCTTATCGACTTTGTTGATGACGGAACGGTTGTAACACAGGATACAACAGGCGGATTTATCAATGTCACCTGTAACGAGGGCGGCGTTGGAATTTCCAGCATCGGCACATTCGTTAAGATAGACAATTTGCTTGTTGAAAAAATCGACGACCCGATAGGCGGCGACTTCGATAACTATATAGGCGGTATGTGGGACGAACCCATTCCGCAGTACATACTCGATTCAATAGAAAAGGGTATCCAATATAAGTTAGGAGGAGAACAATGAATAAGAAATTAAGAGTATTTTCATTCCTTTTAGCTTTTTGTATGTTGGCGACCTGCATCGGTGTGTCGCAGGTTGCGGTTGCCGTTACCGACACCTATACGGTTACAGAGGACTTTTCAAAGGGTGTGTCCGCCGCAACGCTTTCGTATACAAAGAACGACGGCACCACCGAAACCGCTCCGCTTATAAAATCGCCCGACGGCTTTTCAGGCGTAAACTGCCTTACGTGGGACAGTAATAAACAAAGCGGCAACGCGGGCGAAATTCATCAAAGACTGAATATTGCCAAAGAGTATAAGGGAGCCTCCCTTACCGAGTTTTCCTTTAAAACCTTGGCTCTGTCCAACAATAAGGCTACGCCTGTTTATATACTGTTGGGCAAAAATTCCGATACTACGCAGTTTGCGTTCGGCGTGGGCGGCTATCACAACGAAAACGGTTTTGGATTTAAAAAGATAACTGACCTTCCGTTAAAGCCGACCGCTGCCGTCAACGGCACGACCGATATTTTTATGAACAGTGCGTGCAGTAAGGATATAATCGCCAACGAGGCGGGCAAACTGTTCCTTACGGTTACCGTAAAAATAAATTATGAAACCCAGATAATTGATTTTACGGTCTATAAACCCGCAAGCGCGTATAACGGCGAAATAAACGCCACGCTCCAAAGCACAAAGCGCGTGTCGTTTGCCGATTTTTCCGATATCTACTTCGCAATCTCGTCTTCACAGGCGTTTCCGAGCAGTATCACCGATGTTTCGATGACCTACACAAAGGAAAGCCCCGATAACGCTTGGGTCGGCGACGTGTCCGACGATACGGCGGCGCCGAGCTACCTTTCTTATACCGCTTCCGACGGCGTTACGCTTAAAGACCCGATAATTGAAACGGTTTCTGGTAAAAAGACGGTTGTTTTCAACAGCAGTAAGAGCGAAAACAAGTCGGGCGAAAATCATCAGAGAATAAACATTGCCGCTTCCTATGACGAGGAAAGATATGCGTTAAGGTCGTTTACCTATAAAACGCTTGCCCCAGACCCGAATAATAACAAAGCCTGCTTGCAGTATTTGCTTTTCGGCGCGGTTTCGGACGAAAAACAGCTTGCCGTTCCGATTGTGGGCTACCGCAATCAGTCGGGAACAATGTATTGGGCTTGCGTTGCGAGCGACCTTGCCAATATTCCGCCGACATCTAACCCAAACCTTTGCATTGCTACAAATATCTCGCGTTCTCAGAATATTACTTTGAGCGCAGACGAATATTTCGATAAGCTGGCTGCCGACGCAGGCAAAGCGTGGGTCACGGTAAAGGTCGATATAAACGAGAAATATAAAACGGCAAATATCACCTTTACAAAGGAAAAAACCTCAAACGTCCCCGAGTGGAGCGCTTCGCTCACCGTTGATTTGGCAGACGTCAAGACCGATTATTATGCGATTTCAACCGCGGCGGTAGGCGCCAGCATTTCAAACGTGTATGTTACCGATATATCGGCGACATACGAGCGTGTGCAGACTCCGCTTGAAAGGGTAAACAGCGAGATTGCAAATCTTCCCGATTTTAACGCGTTCGATAAGGACGACTACGCTTCGTGGATAGAGCTTAAAAACAAGCTGGATTCAATTTCAACCGATTATGACGGCTTGACCGACGCTCAAAAAGGTCAGGTAGTAGGTTATGATACCTTCCTTAATTACGTTGATAGGTTTACCCCGCTTTATAACGTTGTAATTGCCAATTATAACGCCAACAAAAAATCGGGCGCTATCATCAATTTTGAAGACGGAAATTACGACGCCTTGGTTGCGGTCAACTGTAAGGACGAAACCAAATGGGGCATAACCGATATACCCCAAAACGACGCCGTAAACTAAAGCTCAAAATGCGTTAAGATAATTCCTAATTCAAAGTCAATCTATAATAAGTCCTTGGGCGCTTACCTGCTTAATACCGATTTGGTAAACGGCACGACCGACGCGGTCAATACATTCCGCGCAAAACTGCTTGTAACGACCCAAAAGACGCGTCCCGTTATGATTTACGAGTATAAGGACGACAGCAATTGGTCAGGCTTCTTCTTTGACCTGAACGGCGGCGAAATAGGAATAGGCGTTGTAAGGTCCTCGGTTGACGAAAACGGAAACACGGTTGTGAAACATATTCAGAACTTACCGTCAACCGTACCTATGGTTAAGGACAACTGTAAGATAGAAGGCGATACAGCTTGGATAGATGTTGTAATTAAATACGACGTTTCAAAGGTCTCGCTTACAATCAATACGCCGAACGGACTTGTCAGACCCTATAACAAAACAATGACGCTGACAATGCCAACGGTTACAAGAGTAGGATTTACTTCGTTTTCTTCCTCCTCTACCTGTTATGTTGACGATGTTTCTGTCACTTTCGGCAAAACCGCGTCAACCATTGTGGCAAATTCTTACCTCAAAAAATATGATGAGCTTTTAAGAATTCGTGCCGTAACCCTTGCCGATACCGATAATAACACGCTTACATCGGCAATTAACGATTATAATTCGCTTTCTCAAAACGAGAAAAACTCTCTGCCGCTTGTAAACGTTCAGTTGAACGAACTGCAAAGCGCAATGACCGAGGTTCTCGGCTCGGGCGTAACCCTTGCCGATAAGGTTGTTTCGGCTGACTATTGGAACACCAACGAAACCTATACGATTAACGAGGATTTTGAGGGCGACGGTTCGCTCGGCAGATTTGTGGATTATAACCCCGAACAGTTTGACCGTAACGGATACGGAAAAACTCCCGTTGTCAGGTATAACGGTCAGTTTGGGTCAAAGGCGCTCAACCTTTATAAGGTCACGCTTGCGGTAAAACAGGACTTCCTGCCCGAAAAGGCGCAGTTAAAGCATATTTCTTTTGATACTATGCTTGATAAAAACGCAACCGAATTGCGTTCATCCAATGCGCTGAGAGTGTATATGTGGTTCTATAATTCCGATCATAACGCATATTATGACATCTTCTCCGATTTAAAGGAATTTGCAGACCGCAACGCCGCAAGGTTTAAATACATAATAAAGGGCGCAAATACAAAGGGCGGTATTGATAAACCGCTGTTTGATATGACCGAGCCTATGCATTTCGATTTTGAATATATAGGCAAAAAGGTAATGGTAACGGTTACACAGACCTACTTTAACGGCGAGGAAAACGAGACCGTTACCTATGAGGCAATTTACGATTGTCCCTATGATTCGTCATTCTTCCTGCTTTCGGGCGATAATAACACCTGGATAGATAACCTCAGCGCCACCTATATCAAGGGAGACTATGATATAGACAGCGAGGTTGAGGATATTAAGGTAATATACAGCGGAAACACGTTCCAAAACCCGGGCGATACGGTCGTATTAAACGGTGAGAACCTCGGTTCAAACGTTTCCTCCGTAAATATTGCAAGGATTGACGAAACGGCAGTTTCCGCGGCTGATATGGCTTATATAAATACCTATAAGCCCGATTTCGGCGGCGTTCAGGCAGGCACGTTTTCAAGCGAGCCTACCGCTCCCGTTTGGAACAGCGAATGGGATTCAGACGCTTATAAGACAGATATTCTGCAAACCACGTCCGATTCCGTTAAGTTCAAGATACCCCTTGAATATAAACAGGGTATCTACGCTGTAAAGCTGTTCGGAAACGACTTCTTTTCAAATGAAGACGATAAGGTCATATACATCAACGCACCGTATATTGACTATGCTGTCGGCGATCAGGGCGAAAATGTCACCGCGGGCGGCGAATTACAGGTAGTCGGTAAAAACCTTTCCCCGAACCAGAGCGGCGAGGGCGCGGCGGTAATTTCCAAAGCGGTCATAAAGGGCAACGGATATATCGGCGAAACCTCTGTAAAACAAGTAAAGTCGGATTATTCGTTCGTTATAGATATACCGAGCGAGCTTACGGTGGGTAACACATATGAACTGTGGGTATATAACGGCTACGGCGATAACACTTGTTGGTCGATTCCCTTGGAGTTCACCGTTGCAACCGATATTCGAAGCGGTTGGAGCAAGACTTTTTACAATTTCCAAACCGATTTCGGCGCTACGGGAGCTAAGGAAGAAAACGTAACTCCGCTTTTGATAAAGGCAATGCAGGCGCTCTACGAATCGGGAGGCGGTACTCTGTATATGCCGAGAGGCATTTACCGCGTCGAACAACCGATAATAATACCTGAAAACGTTGTGCTTACGGGCGACTCGTCAAACGATTCAGTCATTCTCTACACACCGTACAGATGGCAGAACGGAGAACTTCCCGACTTCGTAATTCAGGTGACCAAAAATGTTGAAATATCGAAAATGTCGTTCTACGGCACCCGTATCAACGGATTTATGCAGGTCAATACCTTAAAGGAAAATCCGTCCGACGAATCGGGCAGGAGCGAAAACATTTATATTTCCGATGTCTATGTTGAGTGGAGCCCGTATTCAGGCGGTCCTTGGGGCGTTTATAACAATGTTTCACCCCTTATCGGCCCCGAAAAAGACGGTTCTATCGAGCTTATCAACGCTATAAACGCGGAAATGATTGCAAAGCAGATGTACTTTATGTCGAAAACCACCGATACCGACGACCTTAAAAACGTTCAGATAAGCGATACAACTTTCAGAACATTCGGTTATCAGCACGGTATCTGGACGGCGTTCGGACCTCCCGCACATTGCAGTTATTGGCAGATTCGCGGATATAACCAAAAATCCAACTGGTCGTCATTGCAGCTTGATAACAGTATTGTTGAAGATTTCAACCATAACAGTTCATGCGCCGCGCTTTGGGGTCACGGTCTCTACGTTCAGAACAGCAGTTGGTCTGATAATATGCAAAACAACCGCGAGCTTTGCGTAGCGGATAAGTCCTCTATGGCATACGGATTTGTTATGACAGCCGTTGAGGACGGCGGTAAAAACGTAACCTTTACCGTTCCGCTTAATACCTCTACCGTTTGGCTGCGCGAGGCGCAAATATTTGTGTCCTTGGGCAACGGCGCGGGACAGACAAGGCGTATAGTCAGCGCTAAGAGAATTAAACAGGGACTTACTGAGATAGTTCTCGATTCGCCGTTTGTAACGCCCGTCAACCGTAACAGTATGTGCGTTGTCGGCTCTGTGCGCGAAAATCAGTACTACGTTAATAATTACCTTTCAAACGGTTCAACGGGCATAGGCTTCTACGGCAGATGTATCGACACCGTTCTTGACGGCAACACCTACAATAAAGTGGGCACACCATATATGCAGGCAAGAAACGAAGAAAAATGCTGGTACTATTCGTTCATCAACAATCAGCTCTTGGGCGGCTCGTTCTTCAACCGCGCCACGGGCGGCGAGGACGGATCCGAGTTTACCTATTTCTTCACCTTCTCGTCGGGATATAAGGGCATAAGGAGCTTTATGTTCCGCAATAACGATTTTAACGACTACGGTATTCACATAAAGGGTTCAAGCGTTTCGGGCGGTGCAATAACCGACTTTATAGTTGAGAACAACAGCTTCTCAGACCGAAAGGACGCTATCTGGCTTGACGGCTCCGCTTCCTATACCGACGGTGTATATATTTGCAACAACGTCTTCACCGATGTTGACACACCGTACACCGAACAGGTTTACAGCGGAACAAGCCTTATGAACGAAACAGGTTCGTTCAGGATAGTTGTTGCCGAAACGGACAGAAAAGAGCTTTTGGGTGACGTAAACCTTGATAACAAGGTGAGCGTTAAGGATATAACCTACATTCGTTATTACCTCATCGGCAAGATTGAACTTACCGACGCTCAAAAGAAAAACGCCGATATGGACGCCGACGGCGAGGTTACGCTGAAAGACGCTATCTTGCTCAGGCAGTACATATTGAAAAACTAAGGCGGTAATGATTCATACGGTTGCGGCTTTGCCGCGACTGTATGAATTATGCAGCATATAATCAAAAAATCTTTTAGGAGGACAAAAAATGAGTAGCTTATCTAAAAAAGTGCTTTCGCTGGTTTTAGGGGCTTGCATTGTTGCAACATTGTTTGCGGCTTCAATGGTTCCTGCTTCCGCGAAGGTAGACACAACAAAGTTTACCGAAGACTTTACTGACAGCACGCTTGAACAGGTTCTTACCTATACCGATAATGACGGTACTACCTCGCGTGATGATTTTGTTATAAGCTCTTTGGATAACTTTGAAGGCAAAAAGTTCCTTACTTGGAGCAACGCGGATACAACCGTACAGGCAGGTATCAACCAAAGGCTCAATATAGCCAAAGAATTATCAAACGGTTCTAAACTTACATCGTTTTCTTTCAAAATGCCGTTGTATTCCTCGGCTAATAAGTATCATCCCGCATATATCCTGTTTGGTCAGGATTCGGAAACCACGCAAAAGGCAATGGTTGTCGGCGGAAGGCACAATGATGCTATGATTGGTTATAGTATAACTTCAATACCGCTTGCACCTGACTCTGAGGTATCTCACAGCGGTGACGCTTGGAACACCGAGCCTTATACCGGCAACCTGGCAGCAGAAGATCAAAAGGTATTGGTTACATATACTGTCAGCATTAATTGGGCCAACAATACTGCTACGGTAGCATTTTCAAAGCCCGCCGCGGACGGTGTAGAGGGCTCTTACGGCTATGCTTTATCAGGCAGTAAGACAATCAACTTCGCTGATTTTCAGGACGTTTACTTTGCCGTTTCAGCAGGCAGATTGAACTACGGATCAGTTTATATCACCGATGTTGAGACAACTTATGAATATGAATATGTTTCTCACGATTGGATAAAACAAGTAAACCCCAATACAGCTGACGCTGAAAAGGTTCTTTCCTATACAGCGGCTGACGGTCAGACCGCTATGGAGCCTGTCGTTACAGATATAGCAGGCGCAAATGCGGTTACCTGGAACAGCAAATCGACAACAGGCGTTTCGGGAGAAAGACATCAGCGCATAAATATTGCAAGCGAAAAGAACGGTGTTCCGCTTACTTCCTTCTCGTTCAAGAGCCTTGTTGTATCTTCTTCGGCGAAAGCAACCCCCGTTTACGTCCTTTTCGGAAGCACGGAGGGTGAAGCAAATCAGGTTGCGGTAGGCTTAGGCGGACGTCACGATAACAGAATGGGCTATCAGGCACGCAATGTGGCAAATCCTGCTACGGGCGAAGTAAACGGCACAACCGCTGTATTCAACGGCGGAAGCTATGATAAGGACAATGTGGTTTCGCTTATTGAGGCTGAAATTGGTAAACAGTATTACAGATACAATGTAAAACTCCTTGACGGCAAGGCTGAAATAACAGTTGAAAACCTTGACGCAGACGGTAACGTTGAATGGACAGCAACTGCTCAAAAAGCAATTGATTTGTCAACTGTTGCTAATCCGTATTACGCTATTTCTTCGGGTTGGGCTGATCCCTATACTGTTCATGTAACAGATATACAGCCTGTATATGCCGAGCCTGAAATGTTAGGCGCTACTATACGCAAGACGGCATCTGCTTCCGAGCAGGATATTATGTTCGGTTCGCAGATAAAGATTGCGGAGTCGGTAGCTGACGGATATACACCCGCAGGCTACGGTATGCTTCTTGCAAGAACCGCAGACATTCAGGGTGCGGCTATGACCGCCGACGTTGAAAACGCAAATGTCACAAACCTCTACCACGAGGCAGGCGCTGATACCGATTTCACCTGTACAGTAACTATCAACAAGTCGGCTGTTGCGGGATATTCGGGCAAGAAGTTCTCCGCACGTGCTTATGTTAAGTACGTTAAGGCTGGCGAGGCTGATATTTATGTTTATTCAGAGCAGATTGCTAAGTCTGTTTACGGCTATGCTAAGGATATGGCTGCCGACGTTATCACAAACGGTAATGTAGCGGAAAACTACACCCTTTCCGACGAAACGGTTGTTAATTATGTTGAAGCGAATATCAACGCGGCAATAAACGGAATATCAAAAGACGCGGCTTCATTTGACGCAGAACACAAGAACGAAGATCATTTGTTGGCATTCATTTATGCAAACAAGGATTACAACGCTTAATTAGGAGGTTTTAAAATGAAAAAGTATATTTTTCCAAAAATAACCTTCTGTGATTTCAAGGCAGACAGCACTATCGCCGATGTTTTTGACAACGTAAACGCAACCAGCATAGGCACTGACAGTCCTTGGGATCCCGATGTTGATGAATAACAAAACGAATATCCTGCGCCGTTTTCAATTCGGGAACGGTGCAGGATGTCGGAACGGAGATTGATATGAGAAAAATAATTACATTATTATGCGTTTTGCTGTTGGCATTTTGCATTACCGCGTGCGGAAAGAAAAGCGGCAAGACCGACAGTTCCGAAAGCTCGTCATCACCCGCCGTTTCTTCGCAAAGCGGTGAAACAGCCGAAGATGAGAACGGCTCGGACAGCTCGTCTTATACCAGCTCCGAACAGGCGGTTAAGCAAAATAAGACAAAGCCATCGCAAGGTAATACGGTACACGACGAAGTAAAGCTTGACGGTAACGATTCGGCGGCTGCCGAAAGCAGTAAGACAACCGAAAGCGGTTCAAAGCCCGAAAATTCCTCGTCAGGCAGTTCGTCGGAATCCGAATACTACGATGAATGGCGTTAGGTAAAAAATATGAAGAAATATTTAAAGCCGAGGGTCTTCATAAGTGAAATAGAAGAAAAAGAACCCTTGGCGGATCTTAGTGCTATTGACGCTCCGTTGGATGATGAACATTATCCGATTTGGCGTAAATAAGTGATTATATGCTGTAATCC
>CAKSQT010000025.1 GCA_934486755.1 uncultured Eubacteriales bacterium
CCTATTACGTCGCCGAGCATTTCGTCGGGAACATAAACTTTAAGCGTTCCAATGGGTTCAAGCAGTACGGGTGACGCCTGCGGAATACCCTCTCTGTAAGCCACCGAGGCGGCGGTCTTGAAAGCCATTTCCGAAGAATCGACAGGGTGGTAAGAACCGTCCACCAAGGTTGCCTTTACTCCGACCATCGGGAAGCCTGCAAGCACGCCTTTTGCCATACTGTCACGCAGTCCCTTTTCAACGGCGGGGAAGAAGTTTTTGGGTACGGCTCCGCCGAAGACCTTTTCTTCAAATATCATATCGTCGCAGTCGCACGGTTCAAATTCTATCCATACATCGCCGTACTGACCGTGGCCGCCCGATTGTTTTTTGTGTTTACCCTGAACCTTAACGGATTTTCTTATCGTTTCGCGGTATGCGGTGGTGGGACGTTTAAGCTCAACCTCCGTGCCGAATTTTGATTTCAGTTTTGAAACGAGAACGTCTATATGCTGTTCGCCGAGAGCCGATAATATCTGCTCGTGGGTTTCCTTATCGGTTGCAAACGAAACGGTCGGGTCTTCTTCGGTCAGTCTTGCAAATCCCGCTGAAATTTTTTCTTCATCGCCTTTGGTTTTAGCAAACACTGCAAAGGAGAGCGAGGGAGATGGGAAATCCGCCTTTTGAGCGGCAATATTTCCGCTTGCCGAAAGAGTATCGCCCGTGAGAACGTTTCCGAGCTTTGAAACCGAGCCTATGTCGCCAGCGCAGATACAGTCGGCGTCCTCCTGCGAGCCGCCTTTAAGCCACATAACCTTGGAAATTCTTTCCTCGGAGCCCGTGCGGTTGTTTTTAAGGCGGGTATCGCCCTTTATCTTGCCCGAAAGAACCTTAAAATAGGAGAGCTTTCCTACAAACGGGTCGGCGATCGTTTTAAATATGTAAACGGCATTTTCGCCGTTTTCGTCGTATTTTGCTTTTTCGCCGTTTTCAAGGGTAAATTCACATTCCGCGGCGCAAGGCATTATTTCGGTTATGCTGTCAACAAACAGAGGAACGCCCGCGCCCGTCTGCTGAACTCCTGCGTAAACAGGGCAGATGTCGCCCGATTTAACGCCTGCGCGCAGTCCTCTGATTATTTCTTCTCTTGTAAATTCTTCACCCTCAAAATATTTTTCCATAAGCGAATCGTCGGTCGTTGCGACCGCTTCAAGCAGCATACTGCGCATTTCGTCTACTTCCGTGCTTACGGGCATTCGCAGTTCTTTTGCTTCAATACCGTCAAAGGCGTAAGCCTTGTTGTCCACAAGGTCGATATACCCCTTGACTGCGTCGGATTCCAAATAGGGAACGACAACGGGGCATATAAGAGCGCCGTATT
Source organism: uncultured Eubacteriales bacterium (assembly GCA_934486755.1). Lineage (GTDB taxonomy): Bacteria > Bacillota > Clostridia > Oscillospirales > Acutalibacteraceae > UBA737. The sequence continues at coordinate 1,361 of CAKSQT010000025.1, forward strand.
TGCCTGCAAGAGCCGAAATAACACGGTAAAAATGTGCGTGGGTCGAATCCAGCTTTCCTATAAAGAACGCTGCGCTTTTGCCCGCGCCGCGCGCTTTTTCAAAGGCTTTGCGCGCGCCGACCGTAAGACCCGATTTGCCCGATACCGTTATTACAACGCCGTCAGCCGCCGAAACCGCCTCGCACATTCCGCCCGCAAAATCAAAAAGACCCGGTGCGTCTATTAGGTTGAGTTTTGTATCGTTTATTTCCAAAGCGTACACGGAGGTCGAAACCGACACCTTGCGCTTCTTTTCCTCGGAATCAAAATCCATAACGGTAGTGCTGTCCGATGTTTTGCCTATCCTTTCGGTAGCCTTTCCGTAAAACAGTATTGCGTCAGCAAGCGTGGTTTTACCCGAACCGCCGTGACCCAATAAAGCAATGTTTCTTATTTTTTCCGCCGAAAAATTTTTCAATGTAATGCACTCCTTTTGCCATCGGGCAGAAAAAGCAGTCCTCCCCGAATGGTTTTAATCTATTGTACCATATAACTGTGGTAATTACAACCAATAAATATGAACAAATTAAATTAAAATTGTTAATATATCATAAACTAAAATCCGTTAAAAAGGTAACAATTTTGAGATAATTTGTAACCGATTTGTTTTGGAATTTTGCAATACGTTTGTGTATAATATGTATGTACCAAATTTGAAAGGAAGGCGAGACGTATGAAAAGAAAAGTAGCGTTGCTGGTTGTAATGGCTCTTGTTTTTGCTTGCTGTTTTTCTTCGCTCAGTCCGTCTGCCGATAATTCGGGAAGTGCCGCAAGCACGGCGCAGAAAACTGTTTACAGCGCCGATAAAGCGCTTGAAGCGCGTTTTCTCAATATGCTGAATCACAATTTTGTTTATAACGAGGATTTTGACGACGCCGAAAAGGTCATCAACAATTCCGTAATTGCTTTGCTCGGCGAACGCGAGTCGGAGGACGCTGAATTTATTTCGCAATCTGTGGTAAGCTCCTTCGTGAGCGATATGTACGGTATAGGAGCCGAGGCTTTTGAAGGCATTAACGACGGTTTTCCGAAAAAAGACGGTTATGTTTATATAATACCTCGCGGCTTTACAAAGTATTCTCATAAAATCGTCGGAGTTGTCAAGAATGAGGACGGCACGTATACGGTCAATTCAACCGTTACGGCTGACGGGCACGATTTCGGCAAAGATTCGCTGAAAGCGGTATCTTTGTTTGTTCCGAACGCTTCGTCCGCTTTCGGTTATAACATAGTTTATTCCAATATACTGACAGACGCGTTTGACGCATAAATTACAACGATTATTTTGATAATTCCCCAAACTGAGTTTCGGTTTGGGGAATTTTTTCAGCCTTTACGGCATAATTTGCACTACGGCGCATTAAAACTATTGACATTTTATCAAAATTTGGATACTATATTATTTGTAGAAAGTTGACTGATTTTCAGACCTGCTTTTATATTGGAGGATAAAATGGAAGATAATAAAAAGACGATGGACACGATAGTTTCACTTGCGAAAGGCAGAGGATTTGTATATCCTGGCAGTGAAATATACGGAGGTCTTGCAAATTCTTGGGATTACGGTCCCTTGGGCGTTGAATTGAAGAACAACGTAAAACGCGCTTGGTGGAAAAAATTTGTTCAGGAGTCTCCCTACAATGTGGGACTTGACAGCGCGATACTTATGAATCCCGAAACTTGGGTAGCTTCGGGTCATTTGGGAGGATTTTCAGATCCTCTTATGGATTGTAAAAGCTGCAAGACCCGTCACAGGGCGGATAAGCTGATAGAGGATTATGTTGCCGAAAACGGTCTTGACGATAATCCTGCCGCAATGAGCGACGAGGAAATGATGGCATACATCAAGGAAAAGGGAATAACCTGTCCTTCCTGCGGTTCAAACGATTTTACCGATATAAGAAAATTTAACCTTATGTTTAAAACCTTTCAGGGCGTTACGGAGGACAGCGCTTCAACTATTTACCTCCGCCCCGAAACCGCGCAGGGAATTTTCGTAAACTTCAAGAACATTCAGCGCACGACCCGTAAAAAGGTGCCTTTCGGCGTTGGTCAGGTAGGAAAAGCGTTCAGAAACGAAATAACTCCCGGAAACTTTATATTCAGAATTCGTGAGTTTGAGCAGATGGAGCTTGAATTTTTCTGCAAACCCGGAACCGACCTTGAATGGTTTGATTATTGGCGTTCTTACTGCCGCGATTGGCTTCTTAACCTCGGAATTAAGGAGGAAAGCCTGCGCCTTAGAGATCACGATAAGGACGAACTTTGCTTCTATTCAAAGGCTACTACGGACTTTGAGTTTATGTTCCCGTTCGGCTGGGGCGAGCTTTGGGGTATCGCCGACCGTACTGATTACGACCTGACCCAGCACAGCAAGCATTCGGGTCAGCCGATGGAGTATTTTGACCCCGAAACAAACGAAAAATACATTCCTTATGTAATTGAGCCTTCTCTCGGCGCCGACCGTGTTACGCTTGCGTTCCTTTGCAACGCTTATGATGAAGAAATTGACGATAAGGGCGAAAAACGCGTTGTTTTACGTTTGCACCCCGCGCTTTCTCCGTTTAAGGCGGCTGTGCTTCCGCTTTCCAAGAAGCTCGCCGACAAAGCAGGGGAGGTTTATTCCGCTCTTTGCAAGCATTTCTCGGTTGATTATGACGACGCAGGCTCAATAGGAAAGCGTTACCGCCGTCAGGACGAAATAGGAACGCCCGTCTGCATAACCTACGATTTTGACTCGCTTGAAGATAATTGCGTTACTGTCCGCGACCGTGATACAATGGAGCAGAAGCGCATACCCATAGATTCGCTTAAAGATTATATTACAAAGATAACAGAGTTTTAATTGTAATACGCTGAATTGAGGTTTTCAAATGACATCAACACAGATACTGTTAATGTTTGCGCAGCTTGTAGGCGGACTGTCGTTTTTCCTTTACGGAATGACGATTATGTCGGGCGGTCTTGAAAAAATGACTGGCGGCTCGCTTGAACGTACATTGAAAAAGGTTACCAAAAACCAGTTTATGAGTTTTCTGCTCGGCGCGGGAATAACCATAGCCATACAGTCGTCATCGGCGATGACTGTTATGCTTGTCGGACTTGTAAACTCGGGAATCGTTAATTTTAACGATACTTTCGGCATAATAATGGGCTCCAATGTGGGAACAACGCTTACGGCGTGGCTTTTAAGCCTTGCGGGAATAAGCGGTGATAATTTCTTTCTTACGCTGCTTCAACCGATGACCTTTGCACCTATACTTGCCTTTGCGGGTATTCTTATGCGTATGGTATCAAAGGGCGAAAAAAAGAAGAACACGGGAACCATACTTATAGGCTTTGCCATACTTATGACGGGAATGGATTTTATGAGCGCGTCTATGAAATCTGTTCAGGAAATGGAGAGCTTTTCAAGCCTGCTTACCGCGTTTTCAAGCCCGATAATAGGATTGTTTATTTCAATAATATTCACGGGTATTATTCAGTCGTCTGCGGCTACAATAGGCATAGTTCAGGCATTGGCGCTTACGGGAAGCATAACCTACGGTATGGCGATACCGCTTGTTTTGGGCGCGAATATCGGAACCTGTATAACGGCTTTTCTTTCGAGCTTCGGAACCAACAAGAATGCAAAACGCGTCGTTGCTATGCATATATACGTAAATGTAATAGGCTCCGTGCTTTGTATGGTACTGCTTTATGTTGTAAAGGCTTTTAACGGCGAGATCATTGAAACCACTGTTTCTATGCTCGGCGTTGCGGTAATACATACCCTGTTTAACACGATAAATACAATAATGCTTCTCCCTGTAAGGAAGTATGTAATAAAACTGTGCAAACTGACTGTTAAGATGAAGGACGAAAAAACCCATACCGTTTTTTTGGACGAGCGTTTGTTTAACAACACTCCGCTTGCAATATCGGAATGCCACCGCCTTACAGCCGATATGGCGGAGTGCGCGCGAACCGCATTGCTTACCTCAATTTCCATAATCAATAAGTATGACGCCGATAAGGCGGAGTCCATTCGCGCAACGGAAAATCTGATAGATAAGTATGAGGACAAGCTCGGCACTTATCTTGTAAGGCTCAGTAATAACGAGCTTTCGGAGAATAATTCTCACAGCATAGCCCGTCTGCTTCACAGCATAGGCGACTTTGAGCGAATAGGCGACCACGCTCTTAATATCTGCAAGGTCGCGGAGGAAATGCACACCAAGGGCATAACCTTTTCAAAGGACGCTATATCTGAAATTAAAACGATTACCGACGCGGTTGTTGATATACTAAATATGACGGTCGATTCGTTCATTGCGGACGACGCCGAAAGGGCTTCGCACGTTGAACCGCTTGAACAGGTCATAGACAAGCTCCAAGCAGAGCTTAGGGCAAGGCACGTTTCACGTCTGCAAAGAGGCGAATGTACAATTGAACTCGGATTTATCTTTACCGATCTTTTGACAAATTACGAGCGTGTTTCAGACCATTGCTCAAATATAGCCGTTTACACAATGCAGCTGCCGAGCGATAAGTTGGATACCCATAAGTATCTGCACAAGCTCAAATCGGCACCGAGCGGCGCGTTTGTGGACGATTACAATATGTATGAGAAAAAGTATTTACTTGACTAAAATTTAAAATGTGCAGTCGCGGTTGTTAAATTCACAGGCGGCTGCAATTTTTATAGAACGGAGTTTGGTATGCTCGAAACAAAAGACCTATGCTTTAAATATCCCGACAGCGAAGATTTTGCTCTTAAAGATATTTCGGTTTCTGTTGAAAGCGGAGAGTTTATTCTTATCTGCGGTGAGACGGGTTGCGGCAAATCGACGCTTCTTAAAATGTTTAAAAGCGCTGTAACGCCGCACGGCGAACTTATCGGTCAGGTGTTATATAACGGCAAGCCGTTCGCAGATTGCGATGAAAAGGCGCTTGCCTGTGAAATAGGGTATGTCACCCAAAATCCCGATAATCAAATAGTCACCGATAAGGTTTGGCACGAGCTTGCTTTCGGTCTTGAAAATCTTGGTGTTTCTCAGGCGGAAATAAAACGCAGGGTTGCCGAAATGGCAAATTATTTCGGAATTCAAAGCTGGTACCGCAAACATGTGTCCGAACTTTCGGGGGGACAAAAACAACTGCTTAACCTTGCGGCGGTTATGGTTATGCGGCCGCAGGTACTTTTGCTTGACGAGCCTACAAGCCGTCTTGACCCGATAGCCGCCGCGGAATTTATAAACATAATTAAAAAACTTAACCGAGAGTTTGGAATAACGGTAATCATAGCCGAGCATAATCTGGAAGAGGTTTTTTCGCTGTCCGACAAAGTTTTGCTTATGAAAGAGGGAAGAACCGTTTTGTTTGATGTTCCCAAAACGGCGGCGAAGAATATGACCGAAAAATACGGCGGCAAGGTCTTACCCGAATTGCCGAGCGCGGTGCGGATTTACAGCGGAATAGGTCTGGGCGGCGATTGCCCGCTTACCGTGCGCGACGGTAAAAGGTATTTGTCGGAAAGATTTGACGGTTCAGATGTCACAAAGTATGATGGCAAAAAATCCGACGGCGAAACGGCAGTTGAATTTAAAAATGTTAGTTTCAGGTATGAGAAAAAATCGGAGGACATTTTAAACGGCGCCTGCCTGAAAGTAAAAAAGGGCGAAATATACTGCTTAACAGGCGGCAACGGCGTTGGAAAAACCACGGCGTTAAAATTAATTGCAGGATTGTTAAAGCAGTACGAAGGTAAGATAAAAATATTCGGAAAAGCCCTAAAAAATCAAAATCCCGTCGCATTCGGAGTTGCATTGCTGCCGCAGGACCCGCAAACAATATTTCTTAAAAGCCGTGTTTATGATGATTTTTATGAGTATTTAAAAATGATCGGAACAGGGGAAGGTAAAGCCAAAAACAAAATTTCCGAAATTTCGGATAAAGTCGGAATAACAAGCCTTTTAAACAGGCATCCGTTTGATTTGAGCGGTGGAGAACAGCAAAAATGCGCCGTTGCAAAGCTCCTTTTGGCTGATCCCGAAATTCTGCTTTTTGACGAGCCTACTAAGGGGCTTGACGGTGAAAGCAAAATATCTCTCGGCAGTCTGATTAAAGAACTGAAAAGTTTAGGTAAAACAATTGTTGTAGTGACCCACGATATTGAGTTTGCGGCACACAATGCCGATACGTGTGCAATGCTTTTTGACGGTGAAATAATAGGCGGACAGGACCCGCATATCTTCTTCGCGGAAAACAGTTTTTATACTACCTATGCAAACCGAATAGCGTATAATTTGTTCCCTTATGCCGTGACCTGTGATGAGGTTATAAGTGAAAGTAAGAAGAATAAAAGCAACCGCAGTTGATTTCTAACTTCGGTTGCTTTTTTACTGTGTATTCTATTTTGTCATAAGCTCGCAAACAAGGTTGCTGTGTTCAACAGGGTCGTCAATTCCTGAGCCGCCGATAAGGCAGGCCTCGCCGTAGAGCAGTTTAGCGTATTTCGCAAGGGTGTCCTTGTCCTCGCTGTAAAGCGTTTTCAGCTTCTCCGCAATCGGGTGCGAAGCGTTTATTTCAAGAATAAGCTGTGCTTTGACCTTGTTTTGTTCGGCATTCGGCATAGAATTGAGCACCTTTTCCATTTCAAGCGAAATGCCGCCTTCGCTGGTCAGGCAAACGGGGTGTTTTTTCAGTTTGTTTGTAAAGCGCACGGCGGTTACCTTGTCGCCTATGCTTTCTTTCATTGCGGCAAACATATCCTTTGCCGACTCGTTCTCGCTTTCAAGTTCTTTTTTCTCGGACTCGTCGGACAGGTCAAATTTGTCGTCGCATATGTTCATAAACTTCTTGCCGTCATATTCGCCGAGCATTTTAACAGCAAACTCGTCAACATTTTCGGTAAGATACAAAAACTCAAAACCTTTTTCTCTAACGGCGTCTGCCTGAGGCAGCATATCTATCTTTTCGTCGGTGTCGCCGCAGGCGTAGTAAATGGTATCCTGACCGTCTTTCATACGCTCGATATACTCTTTGAGGGTTGTGTATTTCCTGTCATTTGACGAACGGAAAAGTATAAGGTCTTTTAGGCTGTCTTTATGAATACCGTAGTCGTTGTAAAGCCCGAATTTAAGCTGAATACCGAATGATTTAAAGAATTCCTCATAGGCCTCTCGGTCGTCTTTCAGCATTTTTTCAAGCTCGCTCTTTATCTTCTTTTCGATTGTCTTTGCTATCAACTTTAACTGACTGTCGTGTTGCAGCATTTCACGGGAAATGTTAAGCGACAGATCCTCGCTGTCAACAAGACCCTTTACAAAGCTGAAATAATCGGGCAGCAGGTCGGCGCATTTTTCCATTATCATAACGCCCTTTGAGTAAAGTTGCAGACCTTTCTCATACTCCTTGGTGTAGTAATCAAACGGCGGGTGCTTCGGTATAAACAAAAGCGCGCTGTATGTTGCCTGACCCTCGGTTTTTGTGTGTATGACGCGCGCTGGGTCGTTGTAATCGTAGAACTTTTCCTTGTAGAAGTTGTTGTAATCCTCAGGCTTTATCTCGCTTTTAGCTTTTTTCCAAAGCGGAATCATACTGTTAAGGGTGCGAAGCTCAGTAACGTCCTTGTATTCGCCCTCTTTGCCCTCGACAGGTTCCTTGGTGGTAAACTCCATTTTGATTGGGTGGCGGATATAGTCGGAATACTTTTTAATCAAAGCGCTTATGCGATATTGGTCGAGATATTCGTCGTAATTTTCATCGTCGGTCTTGTCCTTTATGTGAAGCGTTACGACCGTTCCGACGGTTTCTTTGTCGCAAGGCTCTAAGGTGTAACCCGAAGCGCCCTCCGACTGCCAGCGGTATGCTTGCTCCGCTCCGTACGCTTTACTCTCGACCGTTACCTTGTTGCTCACCATAAAAGCGGAGTAGAACCCAACGCCGAACTGACCTATGATGTCAACGTTGTCCTGCTTTTCGTTTAATTTCTTAAAATCAAACGAACCTGATTTTGCTATCGTTCCGAGGTTGCTGTCAAGCTCGTCCTCGGTCATACCGCAGCCGTTGTCGATTATTTTGAGGGTTCTTGCGTCCTTGTCGATTTCCAACCTTATTTCAAAATCGTCTGGGGCAATACCCACCGAACTGTCGGTAAGCGAGCGGAAATACAGCTTGTCAAGCGCGTCGCTCGCATTGGATATAAGCTCTCTCAAAAATATCTCCTTGTGGGTATATATTGAGTTAATCATCATATCCATTAATTTTTTTGATTCTGATTTAAACTGTTTTGTACGCAATTTTTATCACCTTTGTTTTAAAATTTGACTTTTACTGACTTATAGTATATTACTTATCATATCTGAATGTGTTAATAAAGTGTGAATAATATATAAATCTCGGCACTCAAATGCCGAGAGTGCTAAAAACAGGGTGTTGATTTAAGTCGTAAAAAATGTATAATAATATGAGAGGTGTCGTTTTATGATGGTTTCAACTAAGGGGCGTTATGCCCTGCGTATAATGATAGATTTGGCACAGCACGCCGACGAAGGTTATATTTCCTTAAAATCAATAAGCGAGAGACAGCATATTTCGCTTAAATATCTTGAAATAATAGTTTCAATGCTAAACAAGGCGGGTATGCTTAAAAGTATGCGCGGCGCGGGCGGCGGATATATGCTGGCAGACTCTGCCGACAGTTATGATGTTGCCACAATATTGGCTCTTACTGAGGGAAATACGGCACCCGTAGCCTGTATAGAGGACGGCGAGTGCCGTTGCGAGAATGCCGCCGGCTGTCTTACTCTGCCTATGTGGATAAATCTTGATAAGATAATTCACGAATACCTGTCTGGCATTACAATAAAGGATCTTATAGATAAAAATGTAAAATAATTTGCAAAAAGGAAATTACCTATTGACTTTGTAGGAAATTTGGTTATAATAAAATCATAGTAATTTGATAGGAAATGAGGAAGTCAAATGTTTGTTTATGCTGACAACGCGGCAACGACCCCGATGTGCGAAAAAGCAATAGCGGTTATGTCCGACTGTCTTAAAAATAATTACGGCAATCCGTCGAGCCTTTACAGCCTCGGTCAGCGCGCAAAGGAAACGCTTGAAAACGCAAGGTGCGATATTGCAGAATGTATCGGAGCGTCGCCGAAAGAAATATATTTCACCTCGGGAGGTAGCGAAGCCGATAATCAGGCCATTGTAACCGCCGCGTATCTCGGTGCGAAAAAAGGCAAAAAACATATAATATCGACAAAGTTTGAGCATCACGCGGTTCTGCATACGCTTGAAGCGCTCCAAAAACAGGGCTTTGAGATAACGTTGCTTGATGTTCACGAAAACGGCATTGTAACCCCCGAACAGGTTGAGTCTGCGCTGCGTGACGATACTGCGCTGGTCACGGTGATGTATGCAAATAACGAGATAGGCACGGTTCAGCCGATATCGGAAATCGGCGCTGTCTGCCGTGAACACGGCGTGCTGTTCCACACCGACGCCGTTCAGGCTGTAGGGCATATAAAGGTGGACGTTGTAAAGGATAATATTGATATGCTCAGCGTTTCGGCGCATAAGTTCCACGGTCCGAAAGGAATAGGTATACTCTACGCGAAAAGAGGAATAGCACTTCAAAATATAATTTACGGCGGCGCACAGGAACGCGGAAAGCGTGCAGGTACTGAGAATACAGCCGCGGCGGCGGCTATGGCGGAGGCGCTTAAAATCGCTTGCGGCAATTTAGAAAAAAATTCAGAATATATTTCAGGTCTGCGCGACCGTTTGATAGAGGGACTTTCAAAAATACCTCATTCAAAGCTCAACGGTGACCGCGATAAAAGGCTGCCTGGAACAGTCAATTTCTGTTTCGAGGGAATAGAGGGCGAATCGCTCCTGCTTATGCTTGACGATAAAGGAATACAGGCTTCAAGCGGTTCCGCTTGTACCTCGGGTTCGCTTGACCCGAGCCATGTGCTGTTGGCTCTCGGTCTTCCGCACGAGGTGGCACACGGCTCTTTAAGACTCTCAATAAGCGAGTATAACACGCTCGAAGAAATCGAATATATAATCGAAGAGGTACCGAAGGTGGTAGACTTTTTGAGAAGTATGTCACCCGTGTGGGAAGAACTTGAAAACGGGCAGAGAAAACACATAATATAGGAGGAAAATTTATGCTTTACAGTGAAAAGGTAATGGATCATTTCCGCAATCCGCGCAATCTCGGAAAAATGGACGACGCCGACGGTATCGGCGAGGTCGGCAACGCAAAATGCGGCGATATAATGAAAATGTATATAAAGGTTAAAGACGGCATTATAACCGACGTTAAGTTTAATACGTTCGGCTGCGGCTCGGCAATAGCCACAAGCTCTATGGCAACCGAAATGATAAAGGGCAAGCCTATTGAGGAGGCGTTACAGCTTTCAAACAAGGCGGTTGTAGAGGCGCTTGACGGTCTTCCCACACATAAAATTCATTGCAGTGTGCTTGCCGAAGAGGCAGTAAAGGCGGCGGTGAAAGATTATTACGATAAAAACGGAATTTCCTACGACAAGGGAAAGTTCTGCACAGGCGATTGCGCCTGCTGTCACATTTGATTTAAAAAACGCACGGAACTCCATAATTTCAGGGGTTTCGTGCGTTTTTTAAGATAAAACTATAATATTTATTGTAAGCACTTGCCATTGCAATATTTGAGATGTATAATATGACAGACAAAAATCTGGGGATGTATTTATAAATGGCTGAGAGAATACAAAAGAAACAACTTGATATATTGCACGGCTCGATATGGAACAAATTGCCGCAGTTTGCCTTGCCGATAGCGGCAACGGCAATTTTGGAACAGCTTTTTAATGCGTCCGACGTTGCGGTTGTCGGCAATTTTACTGGCTCGCAACGCACCGCCGCGGTGGCAGCAGTCGGGGCTAACAGTGCGGTTATCGGTCTTATTGTAAATTTGTTCATAGGAATTGCTCTCGGCAGTAACGTTGTAATCGCCCACGCCGTGGGGCAGGGTGAAAAGGACGCCGTGAAAAAGGCGGTACATACGTCGGTTCTCGTCTCTTTAATAGGCGGCGTTTTGGTCGGTCTGCTTGGCGAGTTGATTGCAAGACCGCTCCTCGAACTTATAAACGTTCCGAATGATGTGATGCCGCTTGCGCTTTTGTATCTGCGGATATATCTTATCGGAATGCCCGTTATTTTGCTTTACAATTTTGAAGCCGCAATCTTCCGCAGCGTCGGGGACACCAGAACTCCACTGATTGCTCTCGCCGCGTCGGGCGTTTTAAACGTAATACTGAATTTGTTTTTTGTTGCCGTTTTAAAAATGACGGTAAACGGCGTTGCCATAGCAACCGTTATTTCAAATGCCGTCAGCTCGTTCCTGCTTTACCGAAAACTGAGAAAAACAACTCAGGACATTCACTTGGAGCCTAAACAACTGCGGATAGACTTTGATATTTTAAAGCGTATCCTGCGAATAGGTCTGCCCGCAGGTATCCAAAGCGCTGTCTTTTCCATATCAAATATCGTCATTCAGTCGGCGATTAACAGTCTCGGTACGGTGGTTATGGCGGCGTCAAGCGCGGCGTTCAATATTGAAATAATCACCTACGATATACTTAATTCGTTTTCTCAGGCTTGCACAACTTTTGTCGGGCAGAATTTCGGAGCGGGAAAGCTGGACCGTTGCAAAAAAACATTGGCTCTCTGCCTGTTTGAAGGCGCGGTTTTTCTTGCGGCGGCAATCGCTTTGATCTTGTTTTTCGGAAAATCATTGCTCGCCGTTTTCAACAACGACCCGCAGGTGGTGGAAACGGGATATATCCGTCTTATGCTGGCTATGGTGTCGCATTCGTTCTGCCTGCTTTATGAGGTTATGTCGGGTTATATGCGCGGATTTGGCATTTCGCTTACTCCCGCAATTCTTACAATGTTCGGCGTGTGCGGCGTGCGTATCGGTTGGATACAGTTTGTCTTCCCTCAAAGCAGAACGTTCAGGACTATTATGTCGGTCTATCCAATAAGCCTTTCGGTTACTGCGTTGCTTATCTTCATAGCGTTAATATGCTACCGCCCGTCCAAAAGGTTTGCACGCTTGTCTAAACAATAGATTTGATTTTTGTTGAGATATAAAAAAATAACCTATCACAAAAAAAGTGATAGGTTATTTTTGTGTGTGACTGTGTGACGAAATCGCACAATTGCAATTCTGACATATACCAAGTATCACTGTATTTTTTGATAATAAATCTTTTCTTCCGAACCCCAAGGAGCCATTTCCCTACCTATAACGTCAAATCCATATTTCTCATGTAAATTTTCGTGATCACTCACTAGATATAATTTATCAAAACCAACCGATTTTAAATATGACATTGAATATATTATAAGCCTTTGTCTCAACCTGTTGACACGCCGTTTTTCGCCAACAAACAAATAACCGATATAAGGTGTATAGTGTAAATCGGGAATACAATATCCGCAGATTTTATCAATAACGGACTTTCGATCATAACAAACACACCTCACATATACATTATACTTTCTAATAATAAAAAAGTAAGGCAAAGCCTTGCAGAATACTTTTTCACTTTTCACTGTTACTTATTACCTCCAAAGCCACAAAGGTGTTTTTTAGTGAAGATTGAATAGTGAAGAGGTAAAAGTTAAAGTCCCAAAGACTTGCGCCTTTGGGACTTTGGAGCTGCTAACCAGATTCGAACTGGTGACCTCATCCTTACCAAGGATGTGCTCTGCCACCTGAGCCATAGCAGCAATACAGCCTTATCATTATAAAGTACCTTGCGCGCAAAGTCAAGGAAAAAATAATGATTTTTTGATTTTCTTGCATTTCACGTAACAAACGGTTAATTATTCGCATAAAATGTCATATAAATTGTGACTTATGCAAGGTGATTATATGGATGACGCTCTCATAAAAAAGTACAGCGATGAATTGCTGGCAATGCAGAAAAAGGCAGTCCCCGCGGTCGGGCGCAAGTATGACGACTTAAAGGGCGGACTTTCGGTGAATGTTACTACGCTTTTGTATTTGTATCCGCTTGAAAAAGCGCTTGTTACGGTGTTTACGGGTCCTTATGACGATATGACCGTCATTGATACCGATTATACGGATGAGAGCGGAAAAACCGAAAGATTTATATTGGATACCCCCGCAAAAAGCTCCTCGCAAAGCTCCGACGCCGCAGGCGACGCATATTCGAGCTACAATTTGCTTGTTCAGGCGGACGGATACGCTGACAGCGTATGTATGGACGTAAGGGTTTTCCCAGGCGTAACATCGGTTCAAAAGGTTGATATGGTTCCGCTTTCGGCAACAGGTGATAACGAGAAACCGAGAATGACCGAAAGTTCTTCCGATTATGAATTGTAGGGAGGTGTGATTATGCCAGAAGCAATTTTGCCTTATGTGCCCGAATATATCACGGTGCATTTGGGACCGCCTGGTTCAAATGCAGAGAATGTGACGGTTCCGTTTGATGAATACATAAAAAACGTGACGTCAAGCGAGATATATCCCACGTGGCCCGAAAACGCTCTGCGCGCTAACATTTATGCGATAATAACCTACGCGCTTAACAGAATATATACCGAGTATTACCGTTCGCGCGGTTACGATTTCGATATAACAAACTCCACCGCATACGATCAGGCATTTAACCGCGACAGCGAAATATATCAGAATATCAGCGATATTGTTGACGATATATTCGATTCCTATGTTGTAAAACAGGGACGAATAGACCCGTATTTCACGCAGTTTTGCAACGGCACCACTTCAAGGTGCGACGGACTTTCCCAGTGGGGAACCGTCGAACTTGCAAATCAGGGACTTACGCCGTATGAAATATTGCAAAGATACTACGGTGACGATATAAATATAGTCCAAAACGCGCCTGTAAGGGGCATTAACAGCACGTATCCGGGCACACCGCTCAGGCTCGGAGAGTCGGGGAACAACGTAAAGGTAATCCAGACCGAGCTTAACAGAATTTCGCGGAATTATCCCGCCATACCGAAAGTTTACCCCGAAAACGGCATTTTCGGGGTCTCAACCGAGAACGCCGTGAAAAAATTTCAGGAGGTTTTCGACCTGCCTGTAACGGGCATAGTCGATAAATCTACGTGGTACAAAATAAAACAGCTTTATACAGGCGTTAAGGGCCTTTCCGACTTAATATCCGAGGGGGTCACGCTTGAAGACGCAAGCCTGCCGTTTAGTACGGTTTTGAAAAAAGGTATGCAGGGCGAGCCTGTGCGGCTGCTGCAATACTATTTGCGGGTGCTAAAATATTTTAATCCAGACTTTGAACAGAGCAATTTTGACGGCGTGTATAACGATGAGACCGAAAACGCAGTAAAAAGATTTCAGGAGCTTTACGGTCTGCCTGTTACGGGCGAGGTCAATGCGCAAACGTGGCAGAGGATAGTTGAAACTTACAACGAAATAATTCAAAATTTTCCCGATAATTATTCGGGCAACAAAGCGCGGCTTTATCCAGGGTTCTATCTTACCGAGGGTATGAGCGGCAGAGAGGTTGAGGATTTGCAGACCTATCTTTCGCTGATAGGCAAATATTATGAGCAAATTCCCGTAATCCCCGTGACGGGTTATTTTGGACCGCAGACCGCCGCGGCGGTGTCGGAATTTCAACGGCTTTTCGGTCTTACCGTCAACGGCGCAGTGGGCCCGCTCACGTGGTATGAAATAGCTAAGCAGTACGATTTTTTGGATGAAACCGAGGATTTATAAAATTTTTTTCAAAAAACTATTGACAAGTGAATAAGTTGGGTTTATAATACAGTAAAATTTAAGTCAGCACTTGGTAGAGGACGCGGATAGGATTAGTATTCTGCAATTTAACGTCGGCGAACGTTTGCAGAAGAAAGGCTGTTCCGCCGAAGTGGTCTTACGGTTGCCGCCGTTTGATTGCTGGGACCATACTTAATAGGTACGGTACTGTCACTTTTTTTGTGGAGAGCTATCATGAGTTTTGTCATACCTGATCAATATTACAAAGCCTGTGATACTACTTCGTGTCACAGGCTTAATTTTTAATATTTATCAGGAGATGTTTTAAATGTCAACAACAAAAAGAATTTTATCGGCAATTTTATCAGTGGTTCTTTGCGCCGCCGTTTTTGCGGGCTGCGGTGCCAAGAGCGCAAAAACAGGCGTTGAGGACGGCGTTCTTACCATCGCTATGGAGTGCGCTTATGCGCCTTACAACTGGACCCAGTCGGACGACTCTAACGGTGCCGTTCCGATTAAAGACTCAAAGGATTACGCAAACGGCTACGATATTATGATGGCAAAGAAGATATGCAAAGCTAATAATTGGAAGCTCGAAGTTGTCCGCCTTGATTGGGACTCGCTTGTTCCCGCTGTTCAGACAGGCAAGGTAGACGCTGTAATAGCAGGTCAGTCTATGACCGAGGAACGTATGCAGCAGGTTGATTTTGCAGGTCCCTACATCTATGCAAGCATAGTTTGTATGACAAAGCAGGACAGCAAGTTTGCTAACGCTACAAAGCTGTCAGACCTCGCAGGTGGCAAATGCACATCACAGCTCGGCACAATTTGGTATGATACCTGCCTTCCGCAGATAAAGGACGCGCAGATTCAGACCGCGTCGGAGACTGCTCCTTCAATGCTTATGGCGCTTGAAACAGGCGCGGTTGATTTCATCTGCACCGATATGCCTACGGCTCAGGGCGCTCTCATCGCTTACAGCGACTTAAAGATTTTGGACCTTGAAGACAACTCGTTTGACGTTGACGACGGCGATATAAATATCGGTATCTCTGTTAAGAAGGGCAACACCGAATTAAAGAACAAGATCGACAGCGTGCTTAAAGATATGACTGCTGACGATTTTAACGCAATAATGGCGGAGGCTACAAAGATTCAGCCGCTTGCCGAGAAGTAATAAACAGCCCGACATTAGTCGGGCTTAGTATATAATGCAATAGGAATTGAAACGGAGAATAAATATGAATAAGCTGGCAGAGCTGTGGAGCGATATAGCTGCTTGTTGGGGCGAGAGTTCGTCGCAGTATCTTACGGGCGCGCTTAAAACAATCGAACTCGCCGTTGTGGCTACCGCTATCGGCTGTATTATAGGTCTTGCCTGCGGAATAATACAAACTATTCCGTGTGGAAAGAATGACAATATATTCAAAAAAGTGCTGTTGGGCATTGTCAAGGCAATAGTCCGCATATACGTTGAAGTGTTTCGCGGAACGCCGATGATAATACAGGCAATCTTCATTTACTACGCGCTGCCTTACTTTACCGACGGCGCGATAAACCTTGAAGTGACGTTTGCCGCTTATCTCGTTGTTTCCATAAACACGGGCGCATATATGGCGGAGACGGTTCGCGGAGGAATAATGTCGATAGACATAGGTCAGACCGAGGGTGCAAAATCAATCGGTATGAATCACTTTAAAACTATGCTCTATGTAATTTTGCCGCAGACCATACGCAACATAATACCGCAGATAGGCAACAACCTTATAATCAACGTTAAGGACACGTCCGTTATGTTCGTTATAGGTTATGCCGAACTGTTTGCGGCTCACAAGGCTATTGTCGGCGCAAAATATATTTACTTCCCGTCGGCGGTTATTACATTGACTATCTACCTTGTTATGACCGTAATATGCTCGCTCATTTTAAGACTGTGGGAAAAGAAGATGGACGGTCCCGAGAACTTCAACGTGGCGACCACCGACACCCTCACTCATACGAGCGGAACGTTTTCATACGTTAAAAAGTCCAAAAGGAGGGGAAGATAATGGCAGAACCGATTTTACAGGTACAGCATCTTTCCAAAACCTTCGGCAAGCACGAGGTTTTAAAGGATATTGATTTTTCCGTAAACCCGGGTGATGTTACAAGCATAATCGGTGCTTCGGGTTCGGGTAAATCTACCTTGCTCCGATGTATAAACCTCCTTGAAACGCCGACCTCGGGCGAGGTGCTTTATCACGGCACGAATATAGACAAACTTAAAGGCGG
Organism: uncultured Eubacteriales bacterium; assembly: GCA_934486755.1. Lineage (GTDB taxonomy): Bacteria > Bacillota > Clostridia > Oscillospirales > Acutalibacteraceae > UBA737. Next base: position 18,447 of record CAKSQT010000025.1, read on the forward strand.
CGCAAGCGCGTACCGCTCCCATGTCGGAATGGTTTTCCAATCCTTTAACCTTTTCAACAATATGACCGCGCTTAAAAACTGTATGATAGGTCAGCAAAAGGTTCTCGGAAAATCAAAGGCAGAGGCTAAGGAGACCGCCCTTAAATATCTTGAAAAGGTCGGAATGGCGCCCTATATAAACGCAAAACCATCTCAGCTTTCGGGCGGACAGAAACAGCGTGTTGCGATTGCGCGCGCGCTTGCTATGAACCCCGAGGTACTGTTGTTTGACGAGCCTACAAGCGCGCTTGACCCTCAAATGGTCGGCGAGGTGCTTGAAGTTATGCGAAATCTCGCTAACGAGGGACTTACAATGATAGTTGTAACCCACGAAATGGCGTTTGCAAGAGATGTTTCAAGCAACGTAGTGTTTATGGCTGACGGCGTAATCTGTGAGGAGGGCACGCCGCAGGATATATTTGAAAATCCCCGCAACGACCGCACAAAGGAATTTTTATCACGCTTTTTAGCACGGTAGGAGAGTGTTTATGAGCATTTGGCATAATATTTCATCGGAAAGAATTTCGGCAGAGGATTTTATCTCGGTAATTGAGATACCGAGGGATTGCAAGGTTAAATATGAAATGGATAAGGAAACGGGTTTTTTGCGTATGGACCGTGTGCTGCACACCGCTACCCACTATCCTGCAAACTACGGCTTTATCCCGCACACTCTTGCGGACGATAACGACCCGCTTGATGTTTTGGTTTTGGGGTCGGTGCCTGTTTACCCTATGACGCTTATACGCTGTTATCCGATAGGCGCAATCAAAATGACCGACAATAACGAGAACGATGAAAAGATAATTGCTATACCGTTCGGCGATCCGAATTACAATACCTATACTTCAATCAACGACCTGCCTAAGCACAAGTTTGACGAAATGGTACACTTCTTTACCGTTTACAAGGAACTTGAAAACAAGCAGACGGCGGTTCAGGAAATAGTGGACGTTGACGAGGCTGTAAAAATAATAAACAGCTCGATAGATAATTACAATAAAGTGTTCACGGAACAGGGAAAATAATATTATTACCGATTGTTTAAGGCGTTGGGGTCTAAAATCCCCGACGCCTTAATTTTTTCTTGTATTTAGACCGATAATATAATATAATAAAACTAATATATTAGATTGGAGCGGTATATCTTGTTAAGCAGATTAATTCACGGCAATATTGATTTTGCCTCTGCCGTTGTATATATTATTTCATCTTTGGTAGTAATTTTTTTAACGCTGCCGATACACGAGTTTGCTCACGGCTTTGCCGCCGATAAGCTTGGCGACAAAACCCCGAAATATCAGGGGAGACTTACCTTAAATCCCTTTGCGCATATTGATTATTTGGGCGCACTGTGTATCCTGTTTTTCGGATTTGGCTGGGCAAAGCCAGTTCAGGTCGACGCAAGAAACTTTAAAAATCCCAAACGTGATATGGCGATAACCGCATTGGCAGGACCGCTTTCAAATGTTATTGTTGCTTTTATCGCCCTGCTTTTCACCAACGGTTTGAGCCTTTTGTATGCAAGCGTGCATACAAAATTGGTCTACTATGCGTTTTTCCTGTTTTACTATATCGCGCAGATAAATGTGTATCTTGCGGTGTTTAACCTTATACCAATCCCTCCGCTTGACGGGTCGAGGTTGCTTTCGGCTTTTCTTCCGAATAAACAGTACTATGCGCTTATGAGGTACGAGAGGTATATATTTATAGCCCTGTTAGCGCTTTTGTGGCTCGGCTGGCTTGATATTCCGCTGCAATTCCTTTCAAACGGACTTATGAACGGACTTGACTTTGTTGCTTCACTTCCGTTCAATCTTTTTGGGAGCGGTGGTATGTAATGGAAACGGCGATTTCTTATCATCTTGAAACCTTTGAGGGTCCTCTCGATTTGCTTTTGCAGTTGATTGCAAAAAATAAACTCAATATTTACGACATTCCGCTTGTCGAGCTTATAGACCAATATCTTGCGCAGATAGAGCTGTTCAAGGAAGAACAGATGGATATTGCGAGCGAATTTTTGGAAATGGCGGCAAGGCTTATTTATATTAAAACGGTGAGCCTTTTACCAAAGCACGAGGAAACCGAGAAATTAAAGCAGGAGCTTACGGGCGAACTGCTTGAATATCAGGTGTGCCGTGAAATGGCGCAAAAGCTCGGCACTATGACAGGCGGTTTTGACTGCTTTGTAAAAAAACCGTCCGAGATTGATTTTGATAAATCATACGAGCTTAAACACAGCAGCGAAACGGTGTACCTTTCATACATAGCCGCCGTCGGACGGGGCAAACGCCGTCTGCCGCCCTCTACCGAACCGTTTACAAAAATCGTTGCAAAAAAAATAGTTTCGGTGTCAACGAGAATTGTGTTTGTTATGCGCAAGCTGTTTCGCGGCGGCCCCAAAAAACTGTCGGCGTTGTATGATACCGCAAAAAGCCGTTCGGAATTGGTTGCAACATTTCTTGCCGTGCTTGAACTGTGCAAGGCAAACCGCGTTACGGTTGACGGCGAATGTGAAAACGCGGAAATTAAACTCGTTAAGGGGCATAAGCATAAATGAAGACAAAAGAACTTATAACTGCGTTTGAGGCGGTGCTTTTTTCGGGCGGCGACCCGATAAGCATAGAAAGGCTGTCGCAGGTTTTTGAAATAAAACCCGAAAAGACCGAGTCGGTTTTAAAACTGCTTTCGGACAAGCTCGATAATGACAACAGCGGTTTAAAGCTCGTCAGGCTTGAAAATATGTATCAGCTTGAAACACGCGCGGAATACGCTCCGTATATTAAAAAGATGTTTGATATTAAGCGTAAAACACCGCTTTCGCCCGCCGCGCTTGAAGTTTTGGCGGTCGTTGCATATAATCAGCCTGTCACAAAGGCGTTTATAGAGCAGGTGAGGGGCGTTGATTGCTCGGGCGTCGTAACCTCGCTTGTTGAAAAAAATCTTATAGAGGAGTGCGGAAGGCTTGAATTGCCGGGGAGACCGCTCTTGTACGGCACAACAAAGAACTTCTTGCGTTGTTTTGAATTGGGCGACCTGAGCGAACTGCCGAAGCTGCCTGAGTCAGGCGGAGAAGTAAACGATGTCGGCGAACAGCTCAGTATGTCGGACGATACCCAAGAAAGCAATACGGAAGAATAAAAGCAAATTGATTTCGGATAATAAAAAGGGTGAGTTTTCTTGACCGCATTGATAATAGTTTTGGTTATTCTCTCGGTTTTGGCGGTTTTGTTGCTCCTGCCGATAGGCGTTAAATTTGATTTTGACGGACAGACCTTTTTTAAGGTAAAATATGCGGGAATTACGGTTTATAAGCAGTCCCCGCAAAAGGAGGAAAAAGCAGAACAGCCGCCAGCGGAAAGCAACGCTCCCGAGAATACCGAAAAGGAAAACTTTTTTTTAAAGCTAAAAAGCAGGCTCGGTGTTACGGGCGCAATAAAGGCGTTGTTCGGACTTGTTTCCGCGGTACTTTCAAAACTTAAAAAGTTTTTAAAATATGTTTCGTTTAAGGTGCTTAAAATCAATATTGCCGTCGGTTCGGATAATGCCGCCGCAACGGCAATCGAATATGGTTCGGTCTGCACCGCCGTTTATCCCGCAATTTCAATTATTACCTCGGTTTCAAGGGTGAAATTTAAACAGGTCGATATAAGAAGTGATTTTAATTCCGAAAGCACAACGTTCGTATGCTCGGCGGAACTGTCGGTTCCGCTTATATGCGGCGCGGTGCTTGCCATTGGAATTATGAAGGAAATATACCGTTTTAAAACGGAAAATAATCTCTAATAAAATTTAAGAACGGAGAAGAATTATGAGCGAAAATAACATTAAAGGAATAATGGACGTAACAATGGATAAGCTCCGCGCAATGGTTGACGCCGACACCATTATCGGAAGTCCTATAACCGTAGGTGAAGTAACCCTTTTGCCAGTGTCAAAGGTTTCGTTCGGTCTTGCTACGGGAGGCAGCGATTTCCCAAGCAAAAATCAAACAGAACTTTTCGGCGGCGGCGGCGGAGCGGGGGTAACCATAAACCCCGTTGCTTTTATCGCAGTAAGCGGTCAAAATGTCCGTATGATGCCTGTCTATAACGAGCTTTCCGCCGTTGACAAGGCCATAAATATGGCACCCGATGTTATAGAGCGCGTAAAAGAGATAATGAATAAGGATAAAAAGGACAAAAAGTAATACATTAACGCCGCCTTTAATAAATTTAAAAAGGTGATGCGTTGATGAAGAAAATTATTTGCATTTTGTTTTTAACGGTTGCGGTTTGCGCACAGTCCTGTTTTACCGCGTTTGGGATTTCGGCGGCGGCTTACAC
>CAKSQT010000026.1 GCA_934486755.1 uncultured Eubacteriales bacterium
TTTTCAGCGCAAGTGAGCTTAACTTCCGTGTTCGGAATGGGAACGGGTGGACCCTCACCGCAATCAACACCAACTGTGTACCGTCCTCATCAGACGACTTTGTAAGTATACCACAACGTTTTACATTTGTCAACACTTTTTTCAAAAAATTCTACTTTTTATTATTATTGAACGCATACAGCTTAATTATAACAAACGTAACAGGACCGCCTGCCATAGCCGCAAGCACCGTTGCCCAGAACTGCGAGAGCTTCAAGGTGTTTATGGTAATAAACGTCACTAAAAAGTATATTATAAAATTCGGAACATAGGCAAGTAAAAATCTTAAATACTTCCGAAAGCTCGGCTGTGACTTAAAAACCACCTTGCTGTTTAGGAAAAAACCGATGGTCAGCGATATTATATACCCTACCACCGCCGCGATATTAGGCTGTAAAATATAATGCGCCAGCCACGAAAAGAAAGCGGCGTTAAATGTATTAATTGCGCCCGTAACACAAAATCCCAAAAATTTCGGGCTTAAAAAGGTATGAATTATTTTATTAATAAAATCCTTCAAATAATTCCCTCATTTCATAGTATAGCCATTATACCAAAATCAAAGAGAAAAGACAAGCTTAAAAAAAGTTCGCCCCGTTTGGGACGAACTTTATATTTTTGTTTTGCTTATTCAGCCTCGGTTACCTCAGCGTTTTTCTTCTTGCCTGAGAGTATAACGTTTGTGATTATACCGAGGATAAGAGCGCAAGCAATCGAAGTAATTGTAACCTTGCCGAAGGATACCGTAAGACCGCCTATACCGCAAATCAGAATTACCGCTACAACAAAGAGGTTTCTGTTGTCGTTCAGGTCGACTTCCTGTATCATTTTAAGACCCGATACCGCGATAAATCCGTACAGCGTTACACATACGCCGCCCATTACGCAGTTAGGAATTGTTGAAAGGAACGTTACAAAGGGTCCGAAGAATGAAATTACAATGGACATTATAGCCGTTGCCAAAATTGTTACGACAGAAGCGTTTCCTGTGATAGCAACGCAACCTACCGATTCGCCGTAGGTGGTGTTCGGGCAGCCGCCGAATACAGCGCCCGCCATAGAGCCTACACCGTCGCCAAGGAGGGTTCTGTGAAGTCCGGGTTCTTTAAGAAGATCCTTTTCAATTACCGACGAAAGGTTCTTGTGGTCTGCAATATGTTCAGCGAACACAACGAACGCAACAGGTACGTAAGCCACTGCTATGGTAGCTATGTAATGACCGTTAATCTCATTGATTCCCTTTGCGGCTTCAATAAAGGTGAAGTCGGGAACCTCAACTATTGACATACTTCTGAATACTTCAAAGTTTATTATTTGGAGTGACTGATTGTCTGTCGCAATTCCGATAACCGTGAATATCGCGGCAGCAGCATAACCAGCAAGTATACCGATGATAAACGGTATGAGCCTTACCATTTTCTTTCCATAAACAGAACAAATGGTTACAACCAAAAGTGTGATAAGTCCGCAAACAAGGCATACCAAGGGGTTTGCCGCGGACGCGCCGTCAGCATTTAAGACCTTGCCCTTTGTTATGTCGCTTACTGCGTTGCCCGCAAGAGACAGACCGATTATAGAAACCGTAGGTCCGATAACAACGGCAGGCATCAGCTTGTTGACCCAGCCTACACCCGCAAATTTAACGGCGATTGCGATGATAACGTACACAAGACCCGCAAAAATCGCACCGAGTATAAGTCCGACATACCCAAGCTGCATTGATACGCCGCCTGCGAAAGCGGCAAGCATTGAACCGATGAATGCGAATGACGATCCTAAAAATACAGGACTTCTGAACTTTGTGAAAAGCAAGTATACAATAGTTCCTATACCTGCGCCGAACAGAGCCGCCGACTGTGACATTCCGTTTTGCACTATTGCAGGAACCGCAATGGTTGCGGCGAGAATTGCAAGCAACTGTTGGAAAGCAAAGATAATAACTTTGCCCAAACTGGGTCTGTCCTTAACATCGTAAATTAGTTTCATTTAATTTCCTCCATATTCTGCACACACAGATGCAAATTAATATATTAAAACGGAATTTTTCCGATTTAACCGTTTTTAACTTCCCGCGCGGTTTTTATTCGTAAAGCTCAACGCTTATCCCGTCGTCATACGGCGGCAGTTTTACCGATATTCTCTCGCTCTTGGCGGTGGGAACGTTCTTTCCTACATAGTCGCCCCTTATCGGGAGTTCCCTGTGTCCCCTGTCAACCAGCACCGCAAGCTGTATTGCCGCGGGTCTGCCCTTGCTGAACACAGCGTCTATCGCCGCGCGCGCCGTGCGCCCCGTATACAAAACGTCGTCAACTATTATAACCGTGCGTCCCGTCACCTCAAAGGGCAGCTGAGCGCTGCGGAGTATCGGGTCGGCTGAAACGTGAGCCAAATCGTCACGGTAAAAGGTAATGTCAAGATTTCCGCAGGGAACGAGCTTTTTTTCAATATCGGCGATATTCGCGGCTATCATACCCGCAAGCGGGACTCCCCTGCGCTTCACGCCGACGATACAAATATTGTCGCACCCGCCGTTTTTTTCCAATATTTCGTGCGAAATGCGCTTGATTGCACGTTTTACGGCGCTTTCGTCCATAAGCGTTGCTTTATAGTTCTCCATTTCGTCCTCCAAACGCAAAAAAAGCGTCCTGCCGCGGCAAGACGCATAAATAAACACAGTTCTTTGCGCAGAAAAGCACCTGCGCTATGTTATCTTAATTCTTGCCGGCATCTCTGTACCGTCTTAAAGCATTAACTTTTCCATTATGATAACACATAAAAATCAATTTGTAAATAGTTTTTTAACATTTTTTTGAAAATTTTTTAATCCGATAAGAGTTTGTCCCGAAAACTGTTCTATATGGGACAACCGTTTCATAGAATTTAGCATAGCGGAGGTGAGCGTGTATGAATAACAGCGAAAGGTTTGACAGCGCGCTGTACGGGGTTCCGAACCGCATATCGGAAATTTTAATGAGCCTGCCAAAGGCGGTGAAAGAAAATGCTCAGGAAATACGCCTTAGGGCAAATCTTCCCGTGGCGCTCACCGTTCGGGGCGACACAGCGTTTGTAAATTCAAGCGGAAACGTTTCTTTCTGTCCGTCAAACGAACTTGTAACCGCAAATTCCCAAGAGCTTAACGAATGTTTCCGCCTTATCTGCCGCAATTCCGCCTACGCCCACACCGACGAGCTGAGCGAAGGCTACATAAATATGTCGCACGGACATAGGGCGGGCGTTTGCGGAACACTCGGGAAAAACGGAATTATGAAAAACATATCCTCGGTAAATATACGCATCGCGCGCGAAATTCGTGGAGCCGCGAACGATATAATCGGGCGGTACGAGCGCGGAGGCCTTTTGATAGCGGGACCGCCCGGAAGCGGAAAGACCACCGTACTGCGCGACCTTGTAAGACAGCTTTCAAACGGAATTTCGGGAAAATCATACCGAATTGCCGTGATAGACAGCCGCGGCGAAATTTCGGGCGGCGGCGAGACCGACCTCGGGCGCAATACCGACGTGCTTGTAACCAAAAATAAAGCGCAGGGCATTGAAATAGCAGTAAGAACCCTCTACCCCGAAATCGTCGCATTTGATGAAATAGGTTCCGCCGACGAGCTTGCAAAGGTAAGCGAGAGCTTTCTCGCGGGCGTAAGCATTATAACGACCGCCCATATCGGTTCCGCTTCTGAGCTTAACCGCCGCAGGGTTACCCGCGAACTGCTTAGCTCGGGCGCAATCGGCAGCATAGCTCTGCTTCCTGAAATGATAGGCGGAAAGATAGGCTTTCTGCCCGCAAAGGCAGTGTGACAAAAATGCAGATCTTTATTAAAATTACGGGACTTGCTTTGGTGCTTTCAGTATCCACCGCCATAGGCTTTTTGCACGCCGCGGCTCTTAAAACCCGAGAAAAACGGCTTTTCGGTCTTTACCTTTGTATGTGCGATTTAAAGGAACGCATACGGCTTGAAAACGACGAATTAAGAGACGTTTTAAAAAAGAGCTTTAACGGACAGGTATCCGAAACCGACGGCGGCTTTAAAATATCGTCGAACGGCATACTGTCGGAGGACGAAAAGCTGATAAACGAATATCTTTCGTCGGCGGGAATGTCTGACCCTGACGCAGAATACGAACGGGCGCAGCTTTACGCCTCGCTTGTCAAAAAACAGCACTCCGCCGCGGCGGCAAACTCCGCACAGCTTTGCAAGCTGTATAAAACAATCGGCTTTATGGCGGGAATATTTATTTGTATCTTTCTTATATAGGTGAAATTTATGGACGTTGATTTTATTTTTAAAATAGCCGCAATAGGCATAATCGTTACCGTTTTAAATCAGCTTTTGGTGCGCTCGGGACGTGAGGAGCAGGCAATGCTTACCACCCTTGCGGGACTTGTGGTTGTTCTGCTTATGATAGTAAACGCTATCGCCGACCTGTTTTCGTCGGTCAAAAGCCTTTTCGGGTTGTAGAAAATGGAACTGTTAAAAATTTTGGCTGTCTGTTTTATCGCCGCTATCTTCGCCGTAATACTTAAACAGTATAAGGGCGAATATTCGCTGATAATCACGGTAGCCGCCTCAATTACCGTTATAACGATGATAATAGGCGCGGTAGCGGGACCCGTTGCACAGCTGCGCGATAAATTAAACGAATGCGGAATAAGGTACGAATACTTTGCCGTTGCACTTAAAGCGCTCGGAATTGGCTATGTGACGGGATTTATAGCCGACGCCTGCCGCGACAGCGGTCAAGCCTCGCTCGCTTTAAAAGCGGAGCTTGCAGGCAAATGCGCCGTGTTTATCCTCTGTCTGCCGCTTATAACCTCGGTGCTTGATACCGCGCTTAAATTTATCTGAATATGAAAAAAATTGTACTTATATTAATTCTTATATTTGCCTTTTCCGTACCCGTTTGCGCAGAAGGCACCGATCTCTACGCCGAACAGTACGGGATAAGCGGAGCCGACGGACTTGACAGCGCGCTCCCCGACTCGGCAAAGGACTTTTTTTCGGAAAACAGAATAGAGCCCTCTGACCCGAGCTGGGTAAACTCTTTAAGCGGTGAAAATGTGTTCCGCCATATATGGGGTTTTCTCACCTCGGGAGCAAAAACGCCGCTTAAAACCTGCGCCGCGGTAATCGGTATCATACTGATAACGGCGGCTCTTACCGCTATGAACGAAAAGGACGGAATTATGCCGACAGCGGTTTACGCCTCGGTGCTTGCGGTAGCGTCGGTCATAGCCGTGCCTGTGTTTTCCTCCGTAAACACAGCGGTAAACGCAATGAAAGGCAGCGCCGCGTTTATGCTGTCTTTTATTCCCGTTTTCGCGTCGGTGGTGGCGGCGTCGGGCAAGGCGGTCACCGCCGCTTCTATGAGTACGTTGCTGTTAGGCTCCGCTCAGGCGGTATCCTATATATCAAACTTTGTCGTCATTCCGCTTATGGGCGGTTATCTCGCCGTGAGCATAAGCTCGTCGGTCTCGCCGCTCGTTTCGCGTTCGGGCATTGCGGAGGGTATTAAAAAACTTGCCTTTTGGATACTCTCGCTTATAACCACTCTATTCCTCGGCGTTTTGAGTATACAGACCGCCGTTAATTCGGCGGCGGACACGCTATCTATGCGAACGGCGAAATTCATTCTCGGAACCTCGGTTCCGATAGCCGGAACCGCCCTTTCCGAGGCGGTATCCACCGTAACAGCCTCGCTCTCGCTGTTAAAATCCTCCGTTGGAATTTACGGGGTTGTGGCGGCGTCGGCTATATTTCTTCCGATAGCGGCGGAGCTTGTTTTGTGGCGGCTTATGCTTATGCTTACTTCCTCCGTTTCGCAGATATTCTCCCTTGTGCGAATATCCGCCGTGCTGAAAGCGGTTGACGCTATGCTTTCCCTGCTTATAGGCACCGTCTTGCTGACCGCCGCGATGTTTATAATCTCGCTTGCGGTCGTTGTGGGGGTTCGGGTATGAACGGTCTTTCATTATTTATAACCTCGTTTTGCGGAGCCTGCGTGCTTATAGGCGCGCTTTATATCCTCTGCCCCGACTCCGCAATGTCAAAATCTATAAAATACGCCCTAAGCCTTGTTTTTATAATAAGCGTGATTACCGCGGCGGCAGCCGTCGGCAGAATAGATATTTCGTTTGATACAAACGCCGTTTCGGCGCCGTCGGCAGACGAGCTTGCGGCGGCGTCCGCACGCTACGCATATTCATACGCCCTTGAAAAGGAAAAAATAAATTTTTCCGAAATTACTGTTTGTACGGATAAAAGCGAAGACGGCAGCATAATAATTAGTAAAGTAATAATTTATTCGGACGCAAACAAAGAGGACATCTTCCGCGCGCTCGGCGAAGCCGCGGAAAACTATGAGATAGAGGTACGTACAAATGAATGAAAAAATAAAGAAATATTTTGAGCTTGCAAAAAGCCCGAAACTGCTGATGATTTTAGGCATGGCGGGCATACTGCTTATCTTCCTTTCGTCGTTTATCGGCAAGGAAAAAAGCAGCTCGGCGCCTGTATCCGCCGATACGCTGTCATCCGAGGAATACCGTGTAAAATTAGAGGAAAACGTAAAACAGATGGTGAAAAGCATAACGGGAAGCGACAACGTTACGGTGGTGATAACACTTGAAAGCGGCGTAAAATATTCATACGCCGACGTAAACGAGGGAACCGCCGCAAGCAAAACAGAGCAAAACGGCGAAAGCACAAGCAGTGAAACGAAACAAACATACATAACCGTAAAAACCGCCGACGGCGGCGAGCAGGCGCTTATAGTAACCGAGGTTATGCCAGAAGTGCGCGGGGTTGCGATAGTCTGCGAGGGAGGCGATGACGAAAGCACTGCCGAAAAAATAACAGGCGCGGTCACAGCTGCCTTAAATATCACATCAAAAAGAGTATACATAGCAGGAGGAAACAGTTATGAAAAAAGGTAAGGTATTCGGAAAAAGTCAGATAGCCGTTGCGGCAATGGTATTGGCGCTCGGCGCCGCTATATGGCTGAATATGAAATACTCCTCATCAAGCAAATATTTGGGTCAGGCAACCTATGTCAGCAATTCGTCTTCCCAAACATCGTCAGTAAAGGCAAACGCCTCGGCGAAGGAAAAGGACGAAAACTATTTTGAGACCGTAAAGCAGGAACGAAAAAAAAACCGCACCGAAGCGCAGGAAGCAATTGAAGAGACCCTTAAAAGCGACAAGCTGACCGAGGCTGACAAAACCTCCGCGCTTGCAAAAATAGAAGAAATGTCCGACCGAATGGAACAGGAAAGCAACATAGAATCGCTCATAAAAGCCAAAGGCTTTAAGGAAGTTGTCGCCGTAATAGGCAGCGACGGCATTAACATTGTCGTCAAGAGCGACGGACTTACCTCGGCTCAAACTCTGCAAATTCAGGACATAGTGACCTCGCAGACCTCCATACCGCTTTCGGGAATTAAGATAATCACAATAAAGTAGTTGTGTTATTTGAAAAATGTGGTATAATATAGGAAAGACATATACGGAGGTATCCCATTATGAGTGAAAATAAAACAGAGCTTTCCATAAATACCGAAGTTCTTGAAAAAATGGCGGAGCTTGCCGCGAAAGAGGTTGAAGGCGTTGCAGGTCTTACCAAAAAAGCGGTCGATATTAAGGGCATATTAAAAACGAAGAGCGCGTTTAAGGGCGTTAAGGTTGAAAATATCAACGGCGCAATAAATATAAGCGCTTATATCTGCGTTAAACAGGGCGTTGACGTCAAAGATGTCGCCGAAAAGGTTCAGCAGAGCATTAAGGATAAGATCCAGACTATGACGGGCAGCGCCGTCACCCGCGTTAATGTTTCGGTTTGCGATATTGACATAACCGAAGAAGAAAAGACCGAGGAATAAGGTCGCATCATAATAAATTTGTAAATCGGAGTTTGCAGAGGTAAATGTATTAATGCTTGTATCAGCTTCGCTGACGGGGTTGTTCGCATTGGTTATATCTCTGTGAACTCCGATTTTCGTCCCGATATATCGGGATTTGACAAATCGGGATTAATATAGTAATATAATAAATAATATTTTTAAGATATTAATATAAATAATGTTTTTTAGGAGTTGGTTATTCAATGGACGACAGTCCTGCGGGGAGTATTATACTTTTTGTACTGCTGATTCTTTGCAGTGCTTATTTTTCAGGCACCGAGATTTCGTTTGCTTCGGTAAACAAAATTCATATGATAAGCCGAGCCTCAAAGGGTGACAAGAGAGCAAAGAGGGTTCTCTGCGTTCTTGACCGTTTTGACGAGGCTTTGTCTGTGGTGCTTATAGGAAACAACATTGTTAATATCGGGTGCGCTACGCTATCGGTAATCATTGCCACCGACATTTGGGGAACAAAGGCGGTCACCGCGTCTACGGTGATTACAACCGTTATAATCTTCTTTTTGGGTGAAATGATACCGAAATGCTTTGCGCGCTCTTGTAACGAGCGGTTTGCTGAGGCGGTCAGCGGTTCGCTCCTTTTTCTTATGAAGATATTAAAACCGCTGTCGGCTATGTTTACCGCCCTGTCGCGCCTTGTCGCGCTTCCCTTTAAACGCAACGCCGAGGAAGACGTCACTATGACCGAGGACGAACTGCACGATATAGTCGAAAACATTTCAGAGGACGACGGGTTTGACGAAGAAACAGGCAAGCTGGTCAAATCCGCGCTCGAATTTTCGGACAGGTCGGTAAAGGATATTATGATTCCTTGGGAAGACGTGCTGAAAATCAAAACAAGTATGAAAACGCCCGAAATACTCGGTATAGTCAAATCCTCGGTTCATTCGCGTATACCCGTTATCGACCGAAGCGGCAACGTAAAGGGCATTTTGCAGATACGCAATTTCTTAAAAGCATACATTAAAAATAAAAACAACGTTATCCTCGCGGGTGTTATGGATTATCCTTATTATATAAAGCCCGATATGCCGATAGACGACGTGCTGACCGCTATGAGCAACCACAGGCGCAACCTTGCCGTGGTTCGCACCGCTGACGGGGAAATACTCGGAATAATAACAGTTGAGGATATTTTGGAGGAACTTGTCGGCGAGATATACGACGAGGACGATATAGGAGGTGCTTCCGATGAATGACGCATTTTCCTATTTGTCAATAGCCTTGCTTTTGGCGCTTTCGGCTTTCTTCTCGGCTACCGAAATAGCGTTTGCAAGCGTAAATCAGGTAAGGCTTAAATCAATGCAGAAGCAAAAAAAGAGTCTTGCTGTTTCGTTGGCTCTCAAAATCTCTGAAAATTATGATGAAACGCTCGGCGCGATACTTGTCGGCAACAACCTTGCTAACACCGCGTCCTCCTCAATTGCAACGCTTATCGTTATAGGCGCGCTCGGCGAAAACTACGCCTGGGTTGCAACAGCCGTTATGACCCTGTTGGTGCTGACCTTCGGCGAGATAATACCCAAGGTTGTCGCAAAGCAGAACCCCGAGCTGTTCGCAAAAACGGTGTCGGTGCCTGTTTACGGTCTTTCGGTTGTATTAAAGCCGATAACAATGATAATTCTGCTTGTAATTAAATTGACTTCAAGGCTCTGGAAAGGCAGTATTGCGGATGCGGACGCGGTTTCCGAGGACGATTTTGAAAACATTATCGACATTGTTGAGGACGAGGGCGTGCTTGACGAGGAGCAGTGCGACCTGCTTCAAAACGCGCTTGATTTTGACGATGTGCTGGCTTATGAAATAATTACTCCGAGGGTTGATATGGACGCGATAGACATACGCGACCCGTACGAGAAAAATATTGAAAAGCTCCTTGAAACCACCTATTCGCGTATACCTGTTTTTGAGGATACGCCCGATAATATCATCGGTATTCTCCATATGAACAGGTTTTACAAAAGCTATGTTGAAGACCGCAAGGTCGGCATAAGGGGTCTGCTATTGCCTGTTACATTCGTTCACAAAACTATGCCTCTTCCCGACGTGCTTGAAAAAATGAAGGAGAAGAAAACGCACATGGTCGTCGTGCTTGACGAATACGGCGGAACTATGGGTATTCTCACTATGGAGGACGTTTTGGAACAGCTCGTCGGCGAAATATGGGACGAAACCGACGATATTGAGCGTGAGTTTATCTGTGTTGACGATACGCATTTTGAGGCGGTCGGCGATATGCGAATAGACGACTTCTTTGATGAGTTTGACATCGACGTTGACGGCGAGGAATACGATACCGACAATACCACCGTCGGCGGGTGGGTCGTTTCTATGCTTGACGGCGAGGCGAACGAGGGCGACACATTCAAATTTGAAAACCTTAAAATAACCGTCGGCGAGGTTGACGGTTACCGTGTGGAACGGGTATACGTTGAAAAACTGCCCGAGGAAGAAGACGGCGAATAATTTTTAATCGGCATATAAATACAACAACAAAACAGGAAACAATTAACGGTTGTTTCCTGTTTTATTAGTTTTTTGAGCCCCGATACCTAATTCTCGAATTTGATTTTTCTGTTTATCAGCACATAAATTCCGACGAGGACTGCGACCGAGCCGCAAAGCACGCCGTACATAGCGCCTATACTCACCTTATTGTCGAAGAAATACAGGTTGCAGTCTACCCCGTCGCGAATCATTTGCACGACCTCCTCGGGAAATCCGCTGTTTCTCATTTCCTCAAAAACTCCGCGCATAGCGTGGTTGCGAAGAAGCGAGGTTCCGTAGGTTCCCGGTAAAAACGAAAGCGTTTTTTGAAGACCCGATGAAAAGTTTGAAATAGGCATATACGCACCGCATATAAAGCCGTAGCCCGCGCTTACTATGGTTCCCACAGCCGACGCCTGACCGTCGGTTGAAAGGAAAAAGTTTATGCACGATGAGACAGCCGTTCCGAAAAGCACCAACAGCAAAACATCAAGCAAAAGCAAAAGCACATCTTGAACCGAGAGATACCAACCCGTAAATCCAAGGTACAAAAGGCAGGCTCCCGCCGCGGCGACAGAGATTATAAGGGTGGAAACAATGGTTGACAGATAGTATCCGAGCGCTATTGTACCCGTTCCAACGGGGGTTATGGTAATATCCTTTCTCGCGCCTGAAACCTTGTCGCGAATCATCAAAAGGTTGGAGCAAAACGCCACCGTAACACAGCTTACCGCCAAAAGCGAGGCTACCAACTGACCGCCGACGCAGCCGTTTATAACGCTGTCGGCAACGGTTGCTCCCGCCTCTTTAAGCGCGCCGCGGAATGAATCGTCATAAACCTTTTTAAGGAATGTAGCGTAAAGCACAAGCAGAATAATTGGCGTTATGAGGGAAGAAAAGAACATTCCCTTATCTTTAAAATACAACTTTGTATCGCGTTTTATGAGTGCGCCGAGCTGTTTCATTCCCTTTCACCTCCGAGCAATTTTTGCCCTGTAACGGCAAGAAACACATCGTCCATCTTGCCCTTTGTTATCTCATAATCCCCGAAAAGCTCGGGGTATTTTATTATTAACCCCGTAGCGGCGGCGGTATCGGGAACCGAGACTCTGAACGCGTCTTTTATCTTCTCATACGGCGCGTCCAGCTTCTTTATATCCTCCTCTTCCGCACCGTAAACGGTAATAAAATCGCCCGTGTAGGTGTTTTTCAGTTCAAGCGGCGTACCCTCAGCCGCTATTTGACCCTTATCGAGAATTATTACATAGTCGGCGTCCGCCGCCTCCTCCATATAGTGGGTCGTTAGGAAAACCGTAAGCTCCTCCTTTTTGCGGAGGTTTGAGATAACGTCCCACAAAAGATTACGCGTTTGCGGGTCAAGACCCGTTGTCGGCTCGTCAAGAACAAGTATTTCAGGCTTGTGAACAAGCGCCCTCGCTATGTCGATACGTCTTCTCTGCCCGCCTGACAGCTTGCCGACGGGGCGTTTTAATAAATCGCCGAAGTCAAGCATTTCGGAAAGCTCTTTAAGGCGCGCCTTGAACTGTTTTCCGCAAATTCCGTAAAGCGCCGCTCGGCTTTCAAGATTGTCCTTTACCGAAAGGTCCTTATCAAGCACCGAGCTTTGGAAAACTACTCCGAGCCTTTGTTTTACGCTTATCGGGTCGCTTTTCGGGTCACAGCCGCCTATCAGCACGCTGCCGCTGTCCCTTTTCAGCTGACCGCACAGAATATTTATCGTGGTTGATTTTCCCGCGCCGTTGACGCCTAAAAACGCAAACAGCTCGCCCTTTTTAACCTTAAAGCTAAGATTATTAACGGCTTTAACTTCTCCGAACGACCTGTTTAAATTTTGTATTTCGATTATATTCTCCATATTCTAACCTCTAATAAGAAATCGGTGTGCGAAAAATCGCGCTAACAACACAGTCTATAAGGAACACCGCGGCTATCCCCGCGCATACCGCGTGAATTACGGCGGGATTAAGCCTTTTATACAGCCTGTCGGACAGCGGCTCCAACACATAGTGAAAGAACAGTCCGAGCAGACCGAAGCTGACAACGCTCCTAAAACAGATAATTCCGCCGATATTTAAGAACAGATTTCTATAATCCCAAAGGCGTATGTGAAAAAAATTTATTCCCACATAGCCTATAACATATTCCACAACGCCCGTTATAACCACGCACAGTGTGAACAGTAAAACGGGGTTCTTTCTCAGCGGTTTCATAGCGTATATGCACAGCGCGCCGAGGCCGTATATGGGCAGCCACGGACCGTATAAAATTCCGCGGTTTCTAAGCATACCCTCGGTAAAGGTGTAAAATATTTCTTCATATATCCAGCCCACAAGACAGCCCGAAAGAAATATTAAGAACAGATAACACAGCGCGTCGACAGTAAATCTCTTTTCCGTTGCCGAGTTTTCGGCAGCGGGATTTATATTTATACGTTCCTTTGTTTTCATCTTCCGTCCCCTTTTTAATCAAAGACCCGCAAAAACCCTGGTTCCCTTTTTCTTTAACCAATTAACAAGCAAAAGCGACAATATAAGCGTTGCCGCCGCGAATATTCCCATAAATGCGGCGAAGCCTATTTTGTAACCGACCGCGAAGAACAGCACAGCGGGAAGTATCGCGTAAACAAATCCCGCAAGCAACGATATTGCAACCGCGCCGCTCTGTTTTATCGGGGTTATTTCGCTCGTCCAGACAAGGTTTGGCATTTTAAGCCCCATAAACATATCAAAATTCGCCTTTATGAGAACATACAGCAACGGAACGGCTGTAAGGAACAAAAGCTGTATCGGACTGCACCGACAGACAACAGCCGCGCATACAATGCCGAAAAGCATCGGCACGGCGGTAAGAACAAGCTGAACAGACAGCTTTGCGCGTATTACCTGCCACGGCGTTATAGGTAACGACTGTGAAATCCAAAGGCTTTTGCCTTCAAGCGAAACAGAGGGCGCCGCCATATCGTTCATTGCCGCAAGCAGACATAATATCACACAAAAAATAACCTGAATACTGTCCGTTTCTCCGCCGAAAAGCGCGCCAAGCACGGCAACCATATCCTTGCCGACAAAAAGCATAACAACGCCGAACACGGGAATCAATAAAATTCCGAAACCGCAATTTAGCATATAATTCGGGCTTGCGGTAAACCGCCTTAATTCGCGGGAGAAAATCGCCGACTGCACGCTCTTTGTTTTGAGCGGCATATCTTTATACTTTCGCTTAACCGTTTTACCCGAGGAAGTAGCTATCTTCAAAAAGCTGTGAGCAATGACCGCCCAAACAACGGCAAAAACAGCGGCAATGACCGCAGTAACGCAAAGCACTGCCATAGGGTCGCCCGTTCCCAATTTACCGAACATATAAACGGGATAGGCGCTGCCCTTTATCTTGGCACCGTACTTCGCGGCATTGGAAACAATGTCCGTAACCATACCCTGAGCCTTGAAGTAGAAGAAATAATAAGCGCCGATAAAAACAAGCGAAACTATTACCGTAATAAAACTCTTGTTTTTAAGTTTAAGACTTATTTTTGCCACAACATATCCCAAAACGACCGAAAGGGTCAGCACAAAGATTGAAACGTCCGCAATAAGCATTATTCCGCCTATAACCGCGCCGACGCCTGCCGAAACTACTATCCAATAAACAATTACCGACGGCAAAAGCACCGTAAGCGAGTACATAAGACCCATAAGATAAACGCCGAGCAAGCGCGCCGTCATAACGGTATTTACGGGGATAGGCATAGATAAAAGCAGGTCGTTATCCTTGGCAAGATACAGCCCCGAATAGGTGTTAAACACGCTTCCGAATGTGCCGAGAAATACCGCAAGCAGACCCATAAGCGCAAAATATAGCCAATCCATACCTGCCGCCGCCATAGAACCGCACATAAAATAAGCCAAAAACGAGAACAAACCGCCCAAAACGCCTATCATAAGAAAGACAAACAGAACTATATATCCTGCCGTTGCGCCCTTTGAGCGCGCTTTGTTTTTCTTCGCGTCATACACATAACTGCGGAATATCTCCGCAATCTGCTTTTTTACAAGGGTTTTCAGCATTCTTCTCCCTCCAATTCGAGGAATACCTGTTCAAGCGAATCGTCGCCCTTTACCTCCTCCATTGTGCCGGAGCGTATGAGCTTGCCGTCCTTTATAATAGCGACCTTGTCGCACAGCTTTTCGGCAACTTCAAGCACGTGGGTCGAGAAAAATATCGCACCGCCGCTTTCGCATACCTCCCTCATCATACCTTTAAGAATATGCGAAGCCTTAGGGTCAAGACCGACAAACGGTTCGTCCATAATTATAAGGTGCGGCGAATGTATCCACGCCGCAATAATAGCGAGCTTTTGCTTCATACCGTGCGAATATGCCGCTATCGGCTGGGCAAGATCGTCGGTAAGCTCAAATTTGTCGGCATATTCATTAATTTTAGCGCGGCGTTCCTCGGCGCCCACACCGAATATGTCGGCTATGAAATTAAGATATTTTATTCCCGTCATAAAGTCATATAAATCGGGGTTGTCGGGTATATAAGCAAATTCCTTTTTACATTCGATAGGCGAGGTTTTTATGGATTTTCCGTCTATGTATATTTCTCCGCCGTCAAATTCCAATATTCCGACGACCGATTTCAAAGTGGTTGTCTTTCCTGCGCCGTTGTGGCCTATAAATCCGTATATCTCGCCCGACTTTATGTGCAGACTGAGATTGTCAACCGCCTTTTTTTCACCGTATTTTTTTGTCAGATTTTCAATTTTCAGCATTTTATATCCCCCTTGTGTGAAGATGAATTATTTTATTTCAACTCCGCCGAAAAGACACTTCGCATTGACATACAACGTATGCTCCGAATTTATACCGCTTCTTTTCAGCTTATCGCCCGTTCCGCCGAACAACGATGTCGAGCGTATCTTCACGCTCATATTTTGGGGCGCGTATATGGTTATACCGCCGAACATCGCCGTCGCGTTTATAACACAGTCGCTTTCTATAATCGCGTTGCGTATGTCGCAGTCAACACCGCCGAAAAACGCGTTTAATTCCGTGCTTTCAAACGGCTCTCCCGAAAAATTAAGCTCCGAGCCCGCAAAAGCGGCGGTTGTCTGCCTGTATCCGTCCGAACTTCTTTTTATTTCCATATCCTTTATGTCCCTGCGCGGTAAAAAACTGCTGAAAACCAGCTTTAAGCCGACCGCCACAATAACGACGGGCACTATCAGCTTCCAAAACATTGAAAAGCTGAGTATATCCTGACAGCAAAGGAGCAAAAACACGCCTATGCCAAGCCCCACGGCGCTGCCCCATTTGTCGCTGTCGGTTATAAGTCCGACCCCGCACGGAACGATGATAAACAACGTCCACCAACCGTCAAAGAATATGTCGACGTCGATTATGTTCATAGCGTTAAGTCCGAAAATTACACCTGCCGCTATGAGAACAACTCCCCAAATAATACTGCTGACCCTTTTCATTATAAGTCCCCCTTTAAAAATTTACCCACAGCTTTGTTATACTGTTTATATTTTTGAGCGGCTATGCTGTGACCGCCTTTAATGAATTTGAGCGCGGCGTTCGGGATACTTGCCGCGATAAGCTCGGTGTGCTTCTGCTTTATTAAATCGTGCGTTCCCGCTATAACCAACGTCGGTGCGCTTATTTCGCCAAGCTCCGACGGCGATATATGCGGTCCGTTCACCATAAGACCGAGCATTTCAGCGTTCCTTGCCGCCTTTTCTGAGCCTTTCGCAAAATGCGAAGCGATTTTGTACCCCAATTCAACAAATATCTGAAAGTATCCCTTTACTCCGCTCGGCGAGATATTTCCGCCGTTCAACACAAGCCTTCTCACCGAATAGGGATAGCGCATAGCGAAATACATAGCGATATTCGCCCCGTCCGAAAAGCCTAAAATATCCGCTTTTTCTATGCCGTGTTCCTTCATAAAATCATAAAGGTCGTCGGCAAAGCGGCTTAAAGTAAATTCGCCGCCGCCCCGAGGGGATTTTCCGTGACCCCTTGTATCAACCGCGATAACGCGGAAGTCCCTTGAAAAATATTCAATTTGACGGCAAAAATATTCGCAGTTTTCGCCGTTCCCGTGGAGAAGTATAAGCGGAAATCCTTCCCCTTTTTCTATGTAATTAAGCCGAATACCACTCATTATTACTCTCCGACATCAAATATTTCAGCATTGCCGTGAATTCCACCGTAAGCATTTCGCTTAACTTCTCTTTTGAAAAACGGCACATTCCCGTGGCGCACATAGAAGCTATGCCGTAAGTATATATCCAAACATTTTCAAAAAGACGGTTCGCAACACTCGGACTCAAACCGTATTCGTCCGTCAAAACGTCTATGCAGTAATCCGCGGTCTTTCCGAGAAGACCCCTGACATCGTCAAACGTTACCGCGTCCTTATTCTCGTGCATAAACAGCAGCTGATACAGCTTCGGCTCGTTAAGGCTGAATGTCAGCATTCTCATTCCCGCCTGCTTAAACGGCGACATATTGCCCTCTCTGTCCACAACATAGGTCTCATACATTCTTAAAGCGGCGGCTCTTACCTCCTTTGTCAGCTCCTCCATATTTTTAAACACGGTGAATATCGGTCTTGCCGAGCTTCCGAGCCGCTGCCCTATATTCCGCGTGGTTAGACCCTCGGCGCCCTGCTCCCTGACTATTTCAAGGGCGGCGGCAATAATTTCGTCCCTGTCAAATTTCGGCTTCGGCGGCATTTTTCTCAGCTCCTTTTTTCTAAATCAACCGTTTTACATCATCTGTTTCAGATTGTATCATATTGTTATTTATTTGTCAAGTCAGATTTTAGATGACAGACGGTATATGTTAGATGTTAGATGTCGGTGCGATTGGCACGAAATATAAAAAATCAAAATAAATTTTTTTATCGGACATATTTCTATCATTTTTTCACTTTTAAAGTCATATAATTTTTACAGACGAAGAAAAGCAGTAAAAAGGAAAGGTGAGAAAACAATGACAGATTTTTATCCAGAAGGTTGGAGCTGCGGCGGCTCCGAAAACAAAAGAAGTATTATGACCCCGTCGTCGCTGAGTGAGGCGCAACAAAAACAAACGGTGATAGAGTCCCCCGTGCTTATGTGCGACGCCTCGCACAACCTTATCGTAAATCTCGGCTGTATGAAGGGCGTAATACCCCGTGACGAGGGCGCTATCGGAATATCCGACGGCTCCACAAGAGATATTGCCCTTATTTCACGCGTGGGCAGACCCGTTTGCTTTATAGTAACGGGCATCGAGACCGACGATAAGGGTAAACCGTACGCCCGTCTTTCGCGCCGCCGCGCGCAGGAGCTGTGCCGAGAAAACATTTCCTGCAACCACCGAATAGGCGATGTGATAAAGGCAAAGGTGACGCACCTTGAATCGTTCGGCGCGTTCTGCGACATAGGCTGCGGAAACATAGCGCTTTTGCCGATAGACTCAATATCGGTATCCCGCATATCGCACCCGAAAGACCGTTTCAGGGTAGGCGACGATATAAACGTTATAATAAAAAGCGTAGCCGCCGACGGCAAAATAACCCTGTCGCACAAAGAGCTTCTCGGCACGTGGAGCGAAAACGCCGAAATGTTCTCGTCGGGACAGACGGTGACGGGTATAATCCGCAGCGTTGAGGAATACGGCGTTTTCGTAGAACTCACGCCGAATCTCGCAGGACTTGCCGAACCGAAGCCGAACGTCTTTATCGGTCAGCAGGCAAGCGTTTACATTAAGAGCATTATCCCAGAGAAAATGAAGATAAAACTTATTATTATTGACAGCTTTGACTCGGATTATTCACCGCGGATAAATTATTTTTACAGTGAGCCGCACATAGATAAATGGCAGTATTCGCCCGAAGAATGTTCCAAAACCGTCACAACCGTGTTCGGCGACAATATAATTTGATTTTAAGCCCGTTTTGATATATAATGTATCAAAACGGACTTTTTAATTTAAAGGAGATTTTAAATATGGCAGAAGAAACGAAAAGCGGATGTACGGGCGATTGCGGCTCCTGCGGCGAAAGCTGCGGTTCAAGGACGGAAAGCCTTATCGAGCCGACAGGCGAATACAATAATATAAAACACGTTATAGGCGTTGTAAGCGGAAAGGGCGGCGTCGGCAAATCTATGGTGTCTTCAATGCTCTCGGTGCTTATGAAGCGCAGAGGATATAAGGTAGGTCTGCTTGACGCGGATATAACAGGTCCGTCTATCCCCAAGACCTTCGGTATAAATTCGCGCGCAATGCAAAACGAGATAGGCATACTCCCCGCCGTTACAAAAAGCGGTATCGAGCTTATGTCGGTAAATCTTATGCTTGAAGACCGCGAATCGCCCGTTGTTTGGCGCGGACCCGTGATAGCTGGGGCTGTAAAACAGTTCTGGCACGACGTTGTTTGGGGCGACCTTGACTATCTGTTTATTGACTGTCCCCCCGGAACGGGCGACGTACCGCTGACGGTATTCCAAACTATACCGCTTGACGGAATTATAATAGTCACCTCCCCTCAGGACCTTGTTTCGCTGATAGTCAAAAAGGCTTATAATATGGCTAAACTTATGAATATCCCCGTTATAGGCATTGTTGAAAATATGAGCTACATCAAATGCCCCGACTGCGGAAAGAAGATAAACATTTTCGGTTCGGGCAGCGGAGAGGTCGCAGAGGAGCTCGGCGTTCCGCTCCTTGCGCGTATGCCTATCGACCCATCGCTTGCTCAAATGGTGGACAACGGCTCCTTTGAATCGTTCGACTGCGGCAGTCTTGACGGTGCCGCCGACGCAATAGAAAAAAGTGTTGACAAACAGTAGGGTTTAGTGCGATAATAGTGGAAAGAAGTATAGATATTATATATTGGTGATGCAGATGCGGATTATTACCGGCTCTGCACGGGGAAGAAAGCTCATTTCTCCCGACGGGCGCGACGTCCGTCCGACCCCCGAACGCGTCAAGGAAGCGCTTTTCAGCGCGCTTCAATTTGACATTGAGGGCAGGCGGATACTCGACCTTTTCGCAGGTTCGGGTCAGCTCGGGTTGGAGGCTTTGAGCAGGGGCGCCGAAAGCGCCGTCTTTGTCGATTCCTCGGCAGATTCTGTTAATATAGTAAAAAAGAATATAGAAGCCTGCGGTTTTGCCGATGTTTCAAGGGTATACAACAAGGATTACAGCGCTTTTACCGCTCTTTGTCGGGACAGGTTTGATATTGCTTTTCTCGACCCGCCGTACAAAGCGGGACTTTTGGAGCCTGCGCTTAACTCGGTTTGCGGACTGATGAGCGACTACGGCGTTATCGTCTGCGAGCATCCCGACGAAGTCAAATTGC
Source organism: uncultured Eubacteriales bacterium (assembly GCA_934486755.1). Lineage (GTDB taxonomy): Bacteria > Bacillota > Clostridia > Oscillospirales > Acutalibacteraceae > UBA737. The sequence goes on from CAKSQT010000026.1 coordinate 19,832, forward strand.
CCGAAACGGTAAACGGCTTTTCGGTCTCAAAGGTCTACCGCTACGGCAAGATATATATGACCCTTTACAGAAAAGAGGGCAAGTGATGACAAAAACGAAAAACATTGCCGTCTGCCCTGGCAGTTTCGACCCCGTAACGAGAGGTCACCTTGATATTATCCACCGCGCCGCCGCTATGTTTGATAAGCTTATCGTGGTCGTGATGAGCAATCCGTCAAAGAAATGCTCTTTTACTCCCGAAGAACGGGTGGCGTTGATAAAAAAGTCGCTTCACGGGCTTGACAATGTCGAGGTGGACTGTTATGACGGTCTGCTCGCCGAATATGCGGCAAAATGCGGCGCCTGCGCGATAATAAAAGGTCTGCGCGCTATGTCTGATTTTGAATACGAATTTCAGATGGCGCTTACCAATAAAAAGCTCAATCCTGACGTTGAAACGCTGTTTTTGACCACGTCGGCTGAGAATATGTACCTCAGTTCGAGTATGGTAAGGCAGATTGCGGGTATGGGCGGCGACGTGAGCGAATTCGTTCCGTCGGAGATACTTGAAGACATAAAGACAAGACTTAAAAAATAATTTCACGGCGCATGCCGAAGCTATGGAGGATGAAAAAAATGACACTTGATGAATTACTTGAACAGTTTGACGAGGTTCTTGACAGCGGTATTAAAATTCCTGGCAAGAAGACTGTGGTTGACATTGAAAAACTGCGTGCGGTTGTTGACGATATTCGTCTTAACATTCCCGCCGAAATTAAAAAAGCGAAGGACATTGTTGCCGACCGTGCCGACATCATTACCAACGCCAAGCGCGAGGCTGACGGCATTATAAGAAGCGCCGAAGAACGCGCAAAGGCAATGGTAGCACAGGAAGAAATAGTAAAAATGGCTCAGGAAAAGGCAGCGGAGATTATCGCCGCCGCTCAGAGCAAGAGCCGCGAAATGCGCAAGGCGTCACAGGAATTTGTTGACGATATTATGCGCCGTGCGGACGAGGGTCTTACCGCCAATCTCGGCGAGGTAAGAAAGACCCGCGCCGCTTTAAAGCAGCAGATTCCCTCGGTTAAAGACTAATTCCGATTTTTTAAAAAGAAAAAGGCAAAGACGGAGACTGTGGTTACAGCAAAAGATATTAAGCGAGCCGACGGCGGTGCGAGGTCGGCATATCTTTGTAATCAGTATCACTCCCGAGCCGACGGCGTAAACACTTATTTGTGCTAAGCCGCTCCGTTTTTCCCGCGTTACAGGGAACGCAGATGTCAGTCTGCCGTAATAGGTGGTTAGCGAAGAACCTTCGTCCTATTATGGGCGCAGGTTCTTTTTTATTTTGAAAGGAGCAGAAAAAAGTGTATAAGGAAATATCTACTAACCTCAATTTTGTAGAGGAAGAAAAGAAAATAGAAAAATTCTGGGAAGACGAAAAGATATTTGAAAAAAGTATCGACAGCCGTGCCAAAGGCACTCCATACGTATTTTATGACGGCCCTCCGACCGCAAACGGCAAGCCGCATATAGGTCACGTTCTGACCCGCGTTATTAAGGATATGATTCCGCGTTACCGCACAATGAAAGGCTATATGGTTCCGCGCAAGGCAGGTTGGGATACCCACGGTCTGCCCGTTGAGCTAGAAGTTGAAAAGCTCCTCGGACTTGACGGCAAGGAGCAGATAGAAAAATACGGTCTTGAACCGTTTATCGAGCATTGTAAGGAAAGCGTTTGGAAATATAAGGGTATGTGGGAGGACTTCTCAAAAACCGTAGGCTTTTGGGCGGATATGGAACACCCTTATGTCACCTACGACAATAATTTTATTGAATCCGAATGGTGGGCGCTTAAAAAGATATACGAAAAGGGACTTTTGTATAAAGGCTTTAAGATAGTCCCCTACTGTCCGCGCTGCGGAACCCCGCTTTCCTCGCACGAAGTAGCTCAGGGCTATAAAAACGTTAAGGAGCGCAGTGCGATAGTCCGCTTTAAGGCTGTCGGCGAGGACGCATATTTCCTCGCTTGGACGACTACCCCGTGGACCCTCCCCTCAAACGTTGCGCTTTGCGTAAACCCCGACGAAACCTACTGCAAGGTAAAGGCGGCGGACGGATACACATATTATATAGCAAAGTCTCTGCTTGATAAGGTGCTGGGCGGGCTTGCCGAAGAAGGCGAAAAGGCTTATGAGATATTAAGCGAATTCAAGGGCAGCGAGCTTGAATATAAAGAATACGAGCCGTTGTTTGACTTTGTAAAACCCGTCTGCGAAAAACAGCATAAAAAGGCGCACTTTGTTATGTGCGACAGCTATGTAACAATGACCGACGGTACAGGTATCGTTCACTGCGCGCCCGCGTTCGGTGAGGACGATGCCCGCGTCGGCAGACGCTACGACCTCCCCTTTGTTCAGTTTGTTGACGGCAAGGGAAATATGACAGAGGAGACCCCCTATGCGGGAGTTTTCGTTAAAAAAGCCGATCCGATGGTGCTTAAAGACCTTGACGAAAAGGGACTTTTGTTTGACGCGCCGAAGTTTGAACATGATTATCCGTTCTGCTGGCGCTGCGATACTCCGCTTATCTACTATGCGCGCGAGTCGTGGTTTATAAAGATGACCGACGTGCGCGACGACCTTATCCGCAACAACAACACAATAAATTGGATACCCGAAAGCATAGGCAAGGGACGTTTCGGCGATTGGCTCCAAAATGTTCAGGATTGGGGTATTTCAAGAAACAGATATTGGGGAACTCCGCTTAACATCTGGCAGTGCGAATGCGGTCATATGCAC
>CAKSQT010000027.1 GCA_934486755.1 uncultured Eubacteriales bacterium
AGTTAAATCCGCCGAACCAATGAAAAAAGCGGTATGCTTTTCGGCACACCGCTTATAATGGAGCTGAAGATGGGACTCGAACCCACGACCTGCTGATTACGAATCAGCTGCTCTACCAACTGAGCCACTCCAGCGCAAACTGCTTTAAAATTATATCAATTAACTTGCTTTAAGTCAAGCACTATTTTTTATTTATCAGAATGGCACCGTAAAAGGAAGTGTATACTATGAAAGAAACTATAAACGAGCGCATTGCGAGATTTCGCAAGCTGTCAAATTTAACGCAAGCGGAAACAGCGGAAAAATTAGGAGTGAAATGCAGTACCTATTCGCAAATGGAAAGAAAGGGTAAGATAAGCACGGACACTTTAATGCGCCTGTCGGACGTTTTGGGCGTAAGTCCGTTTATACTGCTTTACGGCGATGACCACAAGGAGGAACATACAGTCGGTTCGCTGCCGTATAAGCTCGACGAAACTCCCCAAAGCAGATTGGTTCTTCATCAGGGTACAGAGTTTTACAACAATCTTTATGATAACAAGTCCGATTTTGTTCCGACGCGGAAAGAAGAAAATATTATGAAAATTATTCACTTCCTCCCCAAAAAGGCAAAAGAGGAAGTTTACGAGTTTGTTTACCAAAAATACAAAGAGAACAAATAAATAACTCGGCAGGATTAAACCTGCCGAGTTTATTTTTATTTCAGTTCATATCCGCCCACGGGACGTATGCTCAGCTTACAGCACGAGCCTTCGCCGAATACGGCTTCGATATATTTTTTATAACCGTCGAACAATTCGTTCGGTATATAGCACTGCACCGTGCCTGCAAAGCCGCCGCCGTGAACACGGCAGGCGCCCCTGCCGCCCAAGAACTTCTTGGTAAGCGCAATGGCAAGGCACAAGCCCTGCTCGCCCACATTTGAAGTTGAATAAAGGTTTTGCAGATAGTCGTAAGACGAGTTGCCAGATTCGTTGACGAGCCTTAAAAATTCTTCAAAATCACCGCCGAGCAACGCCTTTTTCTCATTAAACACGCGCTCCTGCTCGGTGAAGAAATGGAACGCCCTTAATATACTGCGGTCACCGCAGGTTTTCCTTAACTCCATAAGATTTGAATAGAACTTATCTTCGTCGGCATCGCGCAGATAATCCACGCCGAGCGCGTTGCTTATGCGCTTGCACTCAACCGTTATATCCGCATAATCGCCTGTGAGATTGGCGTGGTTTCCGCCCGTATCGACAACACAAAGGGTGTATCCGAACGAATGAATATCAAGCTCGATATTTTCAATTATCGGATTTTTCGGGTCCTTAAAATCAATAAAGGTAAATCCGCCGAACGAGCTTGCCGTCTGGTCAAGCAGACCGCTCGGTTTGCCGAAATAAACGCTCTCGGCGAACTGACCTATCTGCGCTATTTCCGCCTGACCTGTTTTGCCGCCGCCGAACATACCGTTTATTATATTCGCCACCAAAACCTCAAACGCCGCGGACGAAGAAAGACCAGATCCTTTAAGCACGTTAGACGTTGTGTATGCGTCAAAGCCTTGAAGCACACAGCCGCGTTTTTTAAAGGATTCGCATATTCCCTTTATCAGGGAAACTGCCCTGCCCTCCTCGGACGGATCTTTCGCGGTATCGGAAATGTCAACCGTGTCCATAGGATAGCCCTCGGACTTGATTCTTATAACGTTTTCGCCGTTAAGCGCAACAATGGCTATAACGTCAAGGTCAACGCCGCCAGCGATAACCGCTCCGTGCTGATGGTCGGTGTGGTTGCCGCCTATTTCGGTGCGCCCAGGCGCGCTGAACACTCTAACCTCGTCTTTGCCCTTAAAAAGCTCCTCAAAGCTGTTGATTGCCGCAATATACCGCTTTCTTGCGCTCTGCGCGTCGCCGTACAGAGCGATAAAATCCTTGTCAAACCCGCCGTCTGAAATCTTTGAAACTAAATTGCGAATATTCATTGTTGTTCTCCGAATTATAATTTTGATATTATATCAAGCGTGTCTCTCGCTATTGCAAGTTCCTCGTTTGTGGGGATAACGTAAACGTTCACCTTGCTGTCGTCGGTTGAAATTCTTACTTCCTCGCCGCGAATCTTGTTCTTGTCCTTGTCAATCTTAACGCCCATAAATGAGAGATTGTCGCAAACGTACTCCCTAAGCTCTGGGTCGTTTTCGCCGATACCGCCTGTAAAGGCTATCGCGTCAACTCCGTCCATTGCGGCTATGTATGAGCCGACGAATTTAAGTATTTCATACCTCTGCATTTCTACCGCAAGCTGAGCGCGGCAATTGCCTGCTTCGGCGGCGGAGCAAATGTCACGGTTGTCGTTTGAAACGCCCGAAATTCCGAGCATACCCGACTCCTTGTTGCAGATCCTGTTTACTTCGGCAGGACTGAGGTTTTCCTTTTCCGCTATGTATGTAAGCGCAGAGGGGTCAAGTGTCCCCGAACGGGTGCCCATCATAAATCCGTCAAGCGGAGTAAAGCCCATTGAAGTATCAACGCAAACGCCGTCTTTAATAGCGGTTATCGAACAGCCGTTGCCCAAATGGCAGGTTATGATTTTAATATCCTTTTTCGGCTTGTTCATAATTGCGGCAACACGGTCGCTTACAAAGCGGTGCGAGGTGCCGTGAGCGCCGTATTTGCGCACGCCGTATTTCTCGTAATACTCGTAAGGAAGCGCATACATATATGCTTTCGGCGGCATTGTCTGGTGGAAAGAGGTGTCGAAAACAGCCACCTGAGGTATCTTGTCGCCAAATGTCTTTATGCAGGCGCGTATTGCAAGAACGTGAGCAGGATTGTGAAGCGGAGCCAGAGCGCCGAGCTGTTCAATCTTGTCAAGAACATCGGGCGTTATAAGGCAGGACTTCGGGAATATGCTTCCGCCCTGAACTATGCGGTGTCCGATAGCGGAAATCTCGTCAAACGAATCAATTACCTTGGCTTCACTCTTGGTAAGAGCGTAAACAACCGCTTCAAACGCCTCGCTGTGCGTCGGCATAGGAGTGTCGGCGGTGTACTTACGTCCGTCAGCCGCCTTGTGAGAAATAGCGCCGCTTACGCCGATACGCTCGCAAAGACCCTTTGCAAGGACCTGTTCGTTCTCCATATCAATAAGCTGATATTTGAGAGAAGAACTACCCGCATTAACAACAAAAATTTTCATTTTACAGTCCCCCATCAAAAAACATTGAAGATGTTTGATAAATATGTTAAACTATTTATATACTAATATATAATACTTTATATAGAAATGTTTTTCAAGTTATTTTTGAAAAGATGTGATATTTTGCGTACAGTCGGTATAATTGCGGAGTTTAATCCGTTGCACAACGGCCACCGTTTTCTCTTGCAGGAGGCAAAGAAGCGCGGTGCCGCCGTGTGCGTTATAAGCGGAAATTTTGTTCAGCGCGGCGATACCGCGCTTATTGAAAAACGTAAGCGCGCCGCCTGTGCGCTTGAAAACGGCGCGGATCTTGTTTTGGAGCTGCCTGTTTGCTGGTCTATGTCCACAAGCCAGAATTTTGCGTTAGGCGGTGTGTCTGTACTTTCAGCCGCAGGGTGCGACGGTATTCTTTTCGGCAGTGAAAGCGGCGATATATCGGCGCTTGAAAAAACCGCCGATATTTTAAGCACAAAGCGGTTTTCAAAAGAACTTTTAACGGCGCTTGACAGCGGAATAACCTTTGCCGCCGCAAGGGAGACAGCCGCCTTTAACTGCGGCGCGGATTCGGAGCTTTTATCCACGCCCAACAATAATTTGGGATTGGAATATATATCCGCCGCAAAACGTCTCGGTATTGATATTGAATTTGACACCGTTAAGCGCAAGGGCGCCGCGCACGATTCCGAGGAAACAGACGGGAATTTTGCCTCCGCGTCGTTCATACGAAGCAATATAAACGACGCAGGGTTGATCTCGCGCTATCTGCCCGAACAAACGGTTAAATATCTGAGCGCCGACAGCGTTTCGGACATAAGGCGCGCCGAACGGGCGATACTTGCGATTTTGCGGCTTAAAACCGCCGAGGATTTCGCCGCTCTGCCCGATTTAAGCGAGGGAATTGAAAATAAACTGCTTTTTGCGGCAAGAAATGCTTGCAGTCTTGATGAACTTTATAATATAATTAAATCAAAGCGGTACACCTTGGCAAGAATACGCAGACTTGTTTTAAGCGCGGCGATAGGGATTGACAACGGCTTTTTTATGAAACGTCCCCCCTATGCCAGAGTTTTGGGATTTAACAAAACTGGCGAAAAGCTCATAAAAGAACATTCGGGAAATTCCGATATACCGCTTGTTCTGCGCGCGGGCGATATTCCCGCGCTCGGCAGCGGCGCAAAAAAGGTGTTCGATATCGAGTGCCGCGCAACCGACCTTTACGGTCTTACGCTCAAAAAACCGCTTAAATGCGGTCTTGAATATACTTCAAAAATAATTAAAACGGAGTGACAAAAATGGTAAAAATCAATGAAATTAAGAATTTTAAGGATTACGGACGTTGCGTTGAGATAACCAACGGCGTGATTGAGGCGTATGTTACGGTGGATTTAGGTCCCCGAATTATCCGTTTCGGCTATGTCGGCGGCAAAAACATAATGCAAAGCGAGCGCTATGAGTTCGGCGAAAATACCGACGCTGAGTTTGAGTCCTACTTCGGAAATGGCAAAAAGTGGGAAAACTTCGGCGGGCACAGAATTTGGCTCTCCCCCGAATCCTATCCTGAAACATACTATCCCGACTGCGACCGCGTTGAGTACACCGTGACCGAAAACGGAGCTGTCTTTACCCCGAAAGCCGAGACCGAAAACGGCGTTCAAAAATCGCTTGAAATCAAAATGGACCCCGACGACACGAATATGCAGGTAATTATGCGCGTTAAAAACATAAGCGATAAAGACAAAAAGTTTGCTATTTGGGGTCTTACCGTTTCCGAAAAGGGCGGCACCGTTATAGTTCCGATGAACATTAACGATACGGGTCTTCTATCAAACAGGGTAATTTCCCTTTGGCCCTATACCGATATGTCGGACGAACGTATTTATTGGGGCAAGAAGTATGTTACCGTCAAGCAGGATGTCAATGCCGATAAGGCGCTTAAAATCGGATTTGACCTTAACTGCGGAACCGTGTACTACGTCCTCGGGGACGACCTCTTCTGCAAGAAATACAACACGCTCCACCCCACTGCCGAGTACCCCGACGGCGGCTGTTCCTTTGAAACATACAGCTGTTCAATATTCACCGAGGTTGAGAGCTTAGGCGAGCTTAAAACTGTAAAGTCGGGCGAGACCTCCGAGCATACCGAGTGCTGGTCGCTTAATAAAATCCCCTTCACCCCCGATTACAGAAACGACGATTCAATAGATAAGTTTTTTGACGAGATTTAAATAATTTATAATCCAAAAGCATACAAGAATCACCCCGCTCCGTGAATTACGGAGCGGGGTGATTCTTGTATTCGGCAGATTTAATATTTAGGCTAACACGCAGGCGTCGTTAGTCCAATATGACATTTGCTCAAAATCTCTGTTGTAGTTTGTTTTTATTGCTTTCCAATCTTCATTTCTGTCTATTAGAACTTCCATAACCAACAGACCGTACCATAAGGCACATCTTTTAGAGTCGTGAAAACATACCTTTTCCCATATTATTTGAAGCGGTGTGTTTTCCCAATTTCCCGTTGCTTCCCAGCCCGGCACAAAAAACTTGTTATCCTCGCTTTTGCCTATAAGAACCTTGTCAATTATTTCGTTAACATAATCCTTCAAATCTTCAAATTCCTTTGGGCTTAAATTTTTCTTTCCGTTATCGAAAAATTCTTGCCTTTTATGCGGAATTTCAAATATCTGTCTGCCAGTGTCAAACCATTCTAACATTTTTTCATCCTTCTTTATTTAAGATAATTATTATCTTATTTGCGTTCATAATACATACTGCCAAATACTACTTGTTTTAAATATTTTGCCGCCTCTTGCGGATCGGCAAAAGTTGCTGAATCGACTTCTATTCTGGTAACGGCATCTTCACCTCTCTGCCAACCGTCAGTTTCTGCAAAATAGATTTTGTCTATTCCAGAATATAGGAAAGCACCTTTACCAATATAATTTACATTCTTCGGTATGCTTATTTCCGTAAGTTTATTACAATAATAAAAAGATTTATCACCTATATATGTTACTGTATCGGGAATATTAATTTCCTCTAATAATTTGCAACTGTAAAATACATTATCACATATTTTTGTCAATCCATCAGGTAAAGTAACTGCCTTCAAGTTGTTGCATCCGTGAAATGTACAAGACTCTAAGGTTTTAATTAATTTAGGTATAGTTACATTTTCCAGAGATACACAATCATCGAATGCGTAAGCTCCAATATCAGTAAGTGTATCGGGCAAATTAATTTCCTTTAAAAATTGACAATTACTAAAAGCGAACTTACCTATTGATAACAGGTTATCTGAAAAAGTGACATTTTCAAGATTTACACAATCCATAAATGCTTGGGAGCCTATTTTTTTTATTGTGTTAGGCATTATAAGTGTCTTTAAATTACTTAAATCCCTAAATCCACTTGAATCAATCTCAGTTACTTCAATTCTGTTATGCTTTTCCGGTATTTCGATTACTGTTTGTTCGCTTGCTGTACTTCCCGCTGAAATTTTCCAAGTCCCATCAGAAAGAGAAGTATATTTGAGTATTCCGGCATCCTCTGTGCCGCTTGTTCCTCCGGAACCGGAGCCTGTTGCAGTTATTTCCTTTGTTGTTCCGTCGGTATATGTAAATATAAATTTGCCGTTTGAATATGTTATATCTGCAATTCCTCTGCCGTCCTGACCGTCGGCACCCGGATCACCCTTGTAGCCCTTAATATTACCGAGCGATTTTGTTGTGCCGTTGCTGAGTTCTATTGTGAGGGTTCCGTCGCTGAGAATATTGACGTCGCTTATACCGACTCCGTCGGTGCCCTTTGCACCGACAACAACTCCGAGATCGGCGGTTGTGTTGTCAGAATATGTCAATATTAAATGACCGTCGCCGTCAACCATTGCGGCTTTAATACCTATACCGTCGGCGCCCTTTATATTGCCGAGATTGATATTTGTACCGTTGGTCAGTTTTACCGTGAGAATACCGTCTGACGATATGGTTACATTGCTGATTCCCACGCCGTCGTTACCGTTTTGACCGTCGTCTCCTTTATCGCCTTTTTCGCCTTTTATTTTGCCGAGATTAATATCAATTCCGTCGGAGAATGTCAGAACCAACTCGTCAGCGGTATTTATGTCGGCGGAGGATATACCTCTGCCGTCGGCTCCGTCACGTCCGTCTTGACCGTCAACACCGTTAGTTCCGTCTGTGCCGTCCCGTCCTGCGGTTCCCGTCTCGCCTTTATCTCCTTTGTCGCCTTTGTCACCTTTATCGCCTTTTGCACCGTTTGTGCCGACGACCTTACCGAGATTTTTTGTGTTGCCGTCGGTATAGGTTATTTCAAGTTCGCCGAGCGAATTTATTTCGGTTTTTTGAACTCCGACGCCGTCGGCTCCGTCTGTGCCGTCACGGCCGTCGGAACCCCTTATATTTCCGAGATCAAGGGTGGCTCCGCTTGTAAGGGTTATTCTAAGATTGCCGCCGTCTATGACTATGCTTTCAATTCCCGTTCCGTCCTGACCGTCAACACCGTCACGCCCGTCGGTTCCGTTTGTACCATCACGGCCTGCGGCTCCCGTCTCTCCTTTATCTCCTTTTTCACCTTTTGCACCGACAACAACGCCGAGATTTGAGACTGTATTATCGGTATAGGTGACAACAAGTTCGCCCGATAAATTTATTTCTGATTTTTTTATTCCGATACCGTTATCGCCTTTGTCGCCTTTCGCTCCGTCGGCTCCGTTTGTACCGTTGATTCCGTCTATGCCGTCACGACCTGCGGCACCCGTATCGCCTTTATCGCCCTTGTCACCTTTCGCACCTACAACGGTGCCCACATTTGAACGCTGCTCGTTCGAGAATGACAACACGAGTTCGCCGAGAGAGTTTATCTCGGCTCCCGTTACGCTTATTCCGTCCTGACCGTCGGCACCGTCACGCCCGTCAGTTCCGTTTGTACCATTGGTTCCGTTTATGCCGTCCCGTCCTGCGGCGCCTGTATCGCCTTTGGCTCCCTAATCTCCCTTGTCGCCTTTTGCGCCGACAATACGTCCGAGATTGGCGGTCGTGTTATTTGAGTAGGTTATCACCAATTCGCCCGAAGCGTTTACAACGGCGTTTTGTATGCTTATGCCGTCGGCGCCCTTAGCGCCATTCGCTCCTGCGGCGCCCGTATCGCCTTTGTCACCCTTATCGCCTTTGGCGCCGTTCTGACCGTCAACACCGTCACGACCGTCGGTTCCGTTAATTCCGTTTCTGCCGTCGGCGCCGATAACTCTGCCGAGATTTGCCGTTTGACCGTTTGAATAAGTAAGCACCAGTTCGCCGTTTTGGTTTATTTCGGAGTTTGCAATGCCTATGCCGTTTGTGCCGTTGCTGCCCACAACCTTATCAAGATTTACGGTCTTGCCGTCGGAAAAGGTTATAACAAGTTGACCGTCGGAATTAACGTTTGCCGACGAGATACTAACGCCGTCCTTACCGTTTTTGCCGTCGGCTCCGTTCGCGCCGTCTTTACCGTTACTGCCGCTTTTACCTACGGCAACGCCCAAGTTAATATTACTTCCGTCCGACAGGGTCATTATAAGTTCGCCGTTTGAAGAAAATTTTGCGCTTTTAATACTTGCGGCATTTGCCGACGCGTTTGCTTTGAGCGATTCGGAAAAATCCTTTTCACTTCCCGTATAACCGTTTTCTTTTGCTATATCATAAGCGGATTTTCCGTTTAAAGATTCAAGCCATTCCTGAACGGTTCCCTCATAGCCGTAGGTCTTTGCCAGTTCATAAGCCGATAGACCGTTTTTAACCGTTTTTGACGCCTTAACGGCGCCGCTCCTGTTTACTATCAGCGTTGTGCCTATTGTAATCAGTATTACAATTATCAGGGACAGCATAACAATAAACGCGTTCTTTGTTTTTTTACTCACAGTAATTCCTCCCGATTTTACCGCAACCGAATACTACATAATCTGTATTATGTTGCAAAATTGTCCTTTTACGAAGAACGCGGGACGCACCAAGCAAATCAAAACAGAGGATATGTTGAAAAAACTCTTGTGATACCGACGACTTTTTCAATAAAAAAGTACAAAAAACCAAGCCTTACAACAATTTTTTAAAAACCGTTTTGCAAGGCTTTGTTTGCTATGCAAAAATGTTACAATTATTGATATTAATTCTTTACTTTTACTTTTTTGTATGCTAAAATACAATATGTAAATTGGGATTTGATGTCAAACTCAATAATAACTGCAACATAATACAGATTATGTTATACGCGCCTTTATCGGGCGCTTTTTTATATTATCAAACGCATACTTTTCATCTTTTTGCGGTGTTCCGAACCCGTAGAGATTATATAAATTCTTGTGGTATTGATGCTGCTGTGACCGAGAATATCGGCGAGTTTGGCTATATCTTTTTCAATTCCGTAAAACACACGTGCGAACAGATGGCGCAGGTTATGCGGAAACACCTTTTGCGGGTTTACGTTTGCCTGTTTGCAAAGGGCTTTCATTTCACGCCAGATATTTGTGCGGCTTATCGGTTTGCCTGTGCGTGTTACAAAAACCGTACCGCTGTTAATTTTTTGCTTCGCTGCATAGCGGAGCAATTTTTGTTTCAGGTCTTTTACGATAAAAACGGTTCTTGTTTTCCCTTTGCAGTTGACAACGGCTTCGCCGCGCCTTACCGCCTCGACCGTTATATACGGCAGTTCGCCGACGCGGATACCCGTTCCGCATATCGTTTGTAAAATCAAATTAAGCCGTTTATTATGATTTCTTTCGGCGGTTCTGCAAAGCCGAGCGTATTCCGATTTTGTCAGTTCCTTTTCTTCGGGGCAGAACACCTGCTGTTGCAGTTTTAAGGATTTCACCTTTAAATCATACCGCCCCAAAAACGCAAACAGGCAGTTGATACTCGCGAGCATTGAATTTACGCTCCGCGCGGCGTAATTGTTTTGCAGGTGGATTTTATAGGCTATCACCGTTTCCCTTGTCGGTTTGCTATTGCCTAAAAACTCTGCGAACACTCTAACGTCGCGGATATACTTTTCGACCGTTGCCCCGCTCTTTTCCTGTGAAACAAGATACCGTTTAAAATTTTTCATCTGTGATGCTATTTCATTCATTTTTACACCTCCGAATATTCTACATAGTATTTTATCCGAAGTTGACGGCAAAAAAACGGTACACCGCAAAATTGCCGTGTACCGTTTTGATTTTAAAGATTATGCCATTTTCAGTTTTAATCTCAATTTATCGCTTATCATTGCGATGAACTCGCTGTTTGTAGGCTTACCTCTGTCGTTCTGTATGGTATAACCGAAATAGGAGTTAAGAACGTCTATATCGCCCCTGTCCCAAGCGACTTCGATTGCGTGCCTTATAGCGCGTTCAACGCGTGAAGAGGTAGTACCGTGGTTCTTAGCAACGGTTGGATAAAGAAGTTTAGTTACTGAATTTATAATATCGGCATTTTTAACCGAAAGTATGATTGCTTCTCTCAAATAATGATAGCCTTTAATATGTGCAGGAACGCCTATTTGATGTATGATTTCTGTAACCATAAGTTCAAGCTCGGGATCGGTAACAACGTTATTCCTGACAACCATAGGAGCAACGTTATTCTTCCAGCCCGAAAGATGTATTATTCTTTCTGCCATTGTGTTTATATCAAACGGTTTAAGAAAATAATAGCAAGCGCCCGCGTCAAGTGTTTCTTTCTCCAAACGCTGATTATCAAAGCTCGACATTGCCATTACCATAGGTCTGTCCTTCTCGGGAATATCCTTCAAAGCACCCAACACGCCGATTATGTCAAGATTAGGCATAAACACATCTGCAAGCACTACATCGGGCTTGTCTGATTTTATCTTTTCCAAAACGGCCTTGCCGTCCTTCTCGCACAGTTGCACCTCCATACCGTAACCTTTCAGCGCCTTTGCACAGTTTTGTCCCAATTCGGTGGAGTCGTCAGCAATCATTATTTTCAGCTTCTTTTCCATCAAATAATACCTCCTACGTTTTTGTTTTACATATATTACCATATAATAATGTAATTTTCAAGAGCAATTGGAAAATTTTTGCAATTTTTTAGTATTTTGCCATTTATTGTCAATTTTTAAGTAAGCACTTCTCTGTTAATCGCTTGACAAATCGGAATAATAGTACTATAATCAAGACACGGAAGGCAAAGACGTCTCGATTTATCGGGGCGTCTCTTATATTTTTACAATAAGGAATTGATGAAAATGAAGATAGGTATTATAGGCGCGGGCGCAATGGGTTGCCTTTACGCTTGTATGTTATGCGAAAAGAATGACGTAACTCTTTTAGATGTTGACAGCGAAACGGTAGACGTAGTAAACAAAGACGGAGTGTTTATGCGCGAGGCAAACTCCGAAAAGGAAGATATTTTCAAGCCGAAAGCAGCGTTAAGCGGCGGGTTTGACGGCAAATTTGATTTAATTATAGTTTTTGTTAAGGATACGGCGACCGCCGCCGCCTTAAAATCAAACCGCAGTCTTATAGGCGAACACACCGTTTTGCTTTCATTACAGAACGGTATGGGCAATTACGAAATAATGGAAGAATTTGCGGATACAAAACAAATTTTGCTCGGAACCACAAAGCACAACTGCGTAACCTTAGGGCGCGGAAAGATATACCATTCGGGCGCGGGCGTTACGCACATAGGCTCCCCAGCCGACAAAGGCGTTGCGGTTAAAAAGGTATATGAAGTATTTAACAACAGCGGAATTGAAACCGAAATATGCGAGGACGTTAAGCGACTTCTTTGGGAAAAGTTATTTATAAATATGACTATAAACTCGATAACCGCCCTGCTTGACTGCCATATCAACGTAATTGCGGACGACAAAAATGCGTCGGCGGTTGCGGGCGAGCTTATCAAGGAGGCGGTTGCGGTCGCAAAGTGCGACGGCGAGGAGTTTGACTACGATACGGTATACAACGACGTTATAACCACCGCCGAAAAATTGGGTACAGGCAAGGCATCTATGTGCCAGGACATAGAGAACGGACGCAAGACCGAGATTGATTTTATTAACGGCGCGGTTATCAGGCTCGGCAAGAGGCACGGAATAGCGACCCCGTATCACAGTATGATAACCTCCTTAATCCACGCAATGGAGAATTTATAAACGAAGACCTCCGACTGAGTCGGAGGTCTTACTATGACGCGTCTTTTAATTTATCTTCTTCCTCTGCGGCGTACTGCGCCTCTTTGAGCATATTTTCAGCGAATATACCGTACCCCGTGGTTGGGTCGTCGATTAAAACGTGCGTCACCGCACCTATCAGCTTGCCGTTTTGCACTATCGGTGAGCCTGACATTCCCTGAACAATTCCCCCCGTTGCTTTTATAAGCTCTTCGTCCGTTACCGTTACCGTTAAATTCTGCGTATCGGAAAGGTATGCCGAACTGCGCTTTTTTACGGTGCAGGAATATAACTTAGGCTTTTCGCCGTTAATAGTGCAGAGTATTTGCGCCTCGCCGTCCTTTACTTCCTGTTTAAGCGCTATTTCCGTTAGATTAGATACGTCTATTTTGCCCTTTAATTTGCCGTATACCCCGTTTTCACAGTTAAGGGAAATATCCGCTATTGTGTCGTAGGTAAACCGTCCCTTTAATTCACCTGGACTGCCTGTGCTGCCCTTGGCGACCGAGATTATCTGCGAGCTTACCATCTGCCCCGAATTAAGGCTGAACAGCGTTCCTGTTTCATCGTCGCATATACCGTGACCGAGTCCGCAGACTATACCTGTTGCGGGACTGTAAAACGTAAGAGTACCTATACCCGCGGTGCTGTCGCGTATCCACAAGCCTATGCGGTAATCACCCGTTTCCTTTGATTTTACCGCAGAAAACGAAAATTTGCGTTTTTTATTTCCCCGCTGTACGACAAAGTCTATCTTTTCGCCGCCCGAGCTTTCCACAATAGCCGCAAGGTCTTCGTTTGTGTATATCATTGTTCCGTTTGCCGAGACAATATAATCGCCTTTTTTAATGCCAGCCTCCTTGGCGGGGTTCACGTTGCCGTTTTCGGAGTCCACCTCGGTCATATCTATTACTAAAACGCCCTCGGTATATAGCTTCATACCGAACGGGTTTCCCAGAACCGCCACGTACATCTCGTCCACTACCTCGACATTAACTGTCGAAAACGGTATTACGCCAAACATTTTTAAATCCACATCAAAGGTATCGCCGATAGAGTCATTGCTCAATGCGTTTGAAAGCTTTGTTCCGTTATACTCCACCGTCATCGGAACCGACGTGCCTATATTCAATTCATCGCCCTTTTTGATTTTATATTCCGAATTCACCAAACTGCCGAGATAAAAAATCATTGAAAACAGTCCGATGCAGGCAATCAGGAATGTAAAAAATAACGTTTTGATTATTATGCGTACAGATTTCAAGCTAACACTTCCTCAAAATCTATTATGCGCATTTTTATAAAAAAAATCAGTGTGACAGGATATGACCTGTCACACTTTTTACATTGGTTTAATTATTTCGCCGCGGTTGCCGCCGTAGCGGTTTCTGATTGGTGGTTCGGTATCGACAAGAATAGTTTCCTGACCGATGACCTCAATATCGTGCCACGGAATAACAGTGTCGTTTTCCCTGCCGAACAGACCGAAAAACCTCGGTCTTCCTGGTATTATCACCGAAGTCATATTCCCTGCGTTTGTATCTATTTCAATATCGTAGACATAACCCAATACCGATCCGTCCTTGATACAAACCACCTGTTTATTCCGCAAATCGGCTATCCTGCAATACATAAAAGTCACCTCAGGATAAATATATGTTTAATGCGGAATTAAAATGAGCGTTATTCGGCGTTTTCCTCTGCCGAATACTCATTTTCCTCCCCGTCCTCCTCGGGAAGCTCGGTTTCAATGCCGAGATTACGGCGTTTCTCAATATCTTCATAAGGATGCTCTTTATAATACGGGTCAATTATATATTTCTTGACCGACGGGAAAATGCAGTACTGTATTATAAGATAACGGAATGCGGGGAAACAGAAAACAAACAGAGCAAATTCGATTAAAGTAACAGCGAAGTTTCCGACAAAGTATCCCACAACCAAAAACAGAGCATAAATAGCGGTTATCATCAGGAAGCAGAGAAAATTCATTTTGAAATTTATGAAAACAAACTTAAAACTGTTTTTATAAACCTCGCTGAGTTTGAAGTTAAAGGTTATAATAAGCGTCCATATATAGAATGTCATAACGGTAAAGACATAAAAAATACTTATGCCTATTCCCAAAAATACCGCTGAAACCATACCATTAAGCGAGAAATAGAAAAAATACAAATCAAAAGCAAGAACCGCATATATAGCCAAATTTATTATTCCCGCAGGTAGCGCCTGTTTCCAATTTGATTTTATTGTATCAAAAAAGTCGCTTAAACCGAAAGAATGCTTGTCCCTTGCGATATTGCGCGTAACGTTCGTAAGTCCCGCCGCTGCCAAACCCGATGTTAAAACAGGCAGCGAAATAAGGCAATAAACAAAGCTAATCGGAATAAATTTCCAAAAATTTCTGAAAAAAGTTTCAAAGAAAACAACAAAGGTTTTCTTTTTAGGAGCGTCCTTTTCTATGCCTGGACCCTCTTTTGCGTAGTTGAATAAACCGAAAAAGCCTGCCATTATTTATTTATCTCCTTCTTTTTGTATATCATTTTTTCACGCAATGATATTTCCTTGTATCCCAGAATATAAGCAACCGTGCAAAGAAGCGGTATGACAAGATGCACCGCAAACAGCAGTACAAAATTCAGCGGCGTAAGCTCATAAGCATAGACCGCGTTGCCAATGGCGGCTTGCACAAAACCGAACAGACTGCAATTCATAAACTTATATATAAGCAAAGCAAATTTGGGATATGCGCCGCTTGCAAAGACTATTAGCACTATATTAAACAGATATGCGGGTATTATTGAAAGCAACCCGATTTTAAGACCTTTCAGTTTATCTTCCTTGATATGACCGAAGTGAACCTTATTATTGTCGGTCGTGCCGAGGTGCCAAATTTCGCCGTATATAAACATAATCAGCACCACAAAGCTCGCAAGCTGGTCAATCACCAAAAACGCCGCCTGACCGCCGCCTTTCATATCGGAACGAACCTTGACGGTTTCCACCGTATACCCCTTTGCCTCATATTCCGCCTTTTTCGTATCCTCACCGTCGGAATAGCGATATTCATACAGCTTTTCCCTTGAAGCAGAGGAGGAAGTTACGGTACTGCTGTCGGAAGCAAGGGTACCGTAAGCGGTATAGCCAATGTCGGAGGTAAAAAGATATGTACACAAGGCGCTTATTGTAATACAAACAAAGCAACATATCACATTCGCGAAAACGGTGCGTCCGAACACACCGACGCTTTTTTTCAAAATACTATTCATATATCCACCCAATCACAAAGTGTATGCCGTCATACACATATACTTTTCTTATTATAATTTAACCAAAAGAAAAATGCAAGAAAATCTATAATCTTCCTGCATTCCTTAATAAAATATTTACAAAATCAACAACAGAGCCGTTACAGCGGCGGCACAAACAAGAAACGCCGCTATTGACAGTTTTATTATTCTTTTGGTTTTCATTCGCCGTCTCAACGATTGCGACATTCTTCCGCTTTCAAAATTAAACGAAAACGCCGCGGCTGCCTTTCTTAACTGTTTTGCGCTTAATGTGCCATATTCGGGCGTAACATAGAAAACTATGCGCTCAAACAATTTACTGCCTGTATTATTAACTTCAATAACCGTTCTGTTTACACCTTTAACCACTTGTGCAGACCCTCCCTTTTTTGTAATAACATTTTGGGCAAAAAAGGAAGTAATTATTCAACTGATAAAACAAGTTTACATAAAAATGTGGATAACTCGGTTAGTAAGTCTATAAACTCCCCGTTTTCAGCGGAAAAAGTTATCAACCGAGGCAAAAAATGTCGAATTATGTAAATCGGTCATCCCAAAAACTTTACAGTATCTTCAACCGAATTTTCAAGTCCGTCGGTAGATTCGCCGTTCATTCTGCTTCTGTAATCGTATTTGGCGCAATAATCGGAAAGCTGTTTATATAACCGTTCGCTGTAATCCTTGGTTATGCGTTTAAGATTTTCGGCAAATTCTTTATGAAAGCGCTTCATATTCTTCTTGTCGGCATAAGACATCAATATCTGATAGTGGTCAAGGCAGAACATAGGCTGGTTATTAAACAATCTTCTGAAATCCGCGTCGGTTTCATAACAGCGTATCACCGTTTTGAGCATACGGGACATACCCCATTCGAGCTTATCGCAAACAAAGCAATCCTCCGAGCAAAGGTGCAAATGTTCATTCTTTTTAACCTTTTGCGGTTTATTATAGACGGTCTTATTTATTTCATCAATGTGCGTTTGAAGCATAAGCGCCAGCTGCAAGCGTCCCCTGCGGCCGAGCATATCGTTATAATGCTCCTTGCAAAAGCCTGTTTTATTGGTTTCTATTCGCACGTCTGGCTCCATCATTGCGTCTCCGAGGATATAGTCAAGTATCCGCTCTTCGCTTATCTTCTTCATACGGCAAATAGGACAGCCGTCGTTTATTTCAAACACTTCGCTTACGGGTATTGTGTAAATACTCTCTCTCATAATGTTTTCCTTTCTATGATATTCCTATTGATATTATAACAGAAAAAAGTTATAATTCAATCATTGGGGGCGTTATCTTGTATAATATAATGGAACATAACGGCAATTTATATATCACGGGACTGCACGGATTTGACATACCCAAAACGCTTGACTGCGGTCAGGCGTTTCGGTGGAGCTGTTTAGACGGCGGAAGGTGGCACGGTATAGCCTACGGAAAATACCTTGAAATAGATGCGTTAGAGGACGGCACGGTTATACTCTACGGCACCGACACGGCTGACTTTAACAATCTTTGGCGGCAGTATTTTGATTTTGACAGGGATTATGATACAATAATAAGCGATATAAGCGGAAACGAGGTTTTAAAACGCGCGTCGGTTTACGGTGCGGGCATACATATTTTAAATCAGGAGCCGTGGGAAACCCTTTGTTCCTTTATTATATCGCAAAACAACAACATTCCGCGCATAAAGGGTATTATAGAGCGGCTTTGTGAAAATTTCGGGGACAGTTGCGGCGGCGGTTATGCCTTTCCGAGCGCCGAGAGAATTGCGGCTTTGAATGAAGACGACCTGAGCGTATTACGGTGCGGATTCAGAGCGCGTTATATAATTGACGCCGCAAGAAAGGTTGCTGACGGCACAGTTGACCTAAACGCATTAAAATCGCTTGATGTTGATTCTGCAAGAAACGAGCTTATGAAGATAACTGGCGTAGGTCCCAAGGTTGCCGACTGCACCTTGCTGTTTTCTCTTGAATTTATTGAGGCATTTCCGAAAGACGTTTGGATAAAACGCGCTATGCAGGTTCTTTTCGGCGGTGAGTTGCCGCAAGAGGCGCTGCCCTATGCGGGAATAGTCCAGCAGTATATTTTTTACTATGCACGAGAAACCCAACTTGCGTTTGACGAGCAAAAAGAAAGGACGTAACAATGAAAAAAGTTTTCGCTGTATTAGTATTAACCGCTCTATTGCTTACAAGCGGTTGCCGATCGCAAAAAGATTTGCATACGAGTTCTGACAATTCAAGCAGTCTGCCTGCCGCAGAAAGAAAGAGCGAAAGCAGTGCAGATATACCGTCTTCGGAAGAAACGTCAAGCATTTCTTCCGAAATTACGAACACTCCGAGCCGCAACGACAGCATACGCACGTCAAGTACTCCGACGAAAAAGCCCTGTACGCACAACTATCACGCAAGCGATACACGCATTTCCTGCACGGAGAACGGGTACATCAAGTATGTTTGTGAGAACTGCGGCAACAGTTACAGTAAAACTGTTCCGCCACAGCATTCCTATTCAAAGTATTTATGCGACAACTGCGGCAAGGTCGACCCGCAAGCCGATAAATTTTGGGCTGTCAATGCTTGGCTTACAAAATACGGTTCCCCGAACGGCAAAGGTAATATGAACGTTTATACCGTGGGAGCATCAGGTCTCAGCATTTCAAACTATTTGGATCAAAACAACTTTTTTATTGAATACTCAGATATTGCAACGAACGAACAGTTCAGTGTTTTCATTCAGGGTCCCGACATAAGCGAAGTTAGCTTTTCAAGCGGTAGTACACAGGGTTATTACACAATCAAAAATTCCACTCTTTCATCAGCACGGAAAATTGTTTTTGATGAATTTTACACAGATGAAATCAATCCTGCCGACTGTGACGTTTTCGCAACCGAATGTGCTAAAAAGATTGACGCATATATGATGCGTTTTCAAAATGAAATTTTAGCGCCCAAAATGGGACTTACTTTAAGCGATTTCGGATTCACAAATTACAGATAGCTTTTACAACAAAGGGCAGCCGTGAATCACGGCTGCCCTTAAAATTATATAAATTTTCTATCTTGCTTCATTTTTATATGCTTCGCAAACCGTCTGCGTATCGCCGATGAGCTTTACTTTGCCGTGGTCAAGCCAAACGCAGTGCTTGCAAAGGCGTTCGATCTGATCAATTGAGTGGGATACTATTATTACCGTCGTATTATCCTTCATCATAGCGTTTATGCGCTCCTCGCACTTCTTTTGGAAAAGGAAATCGCCTACCGCCAAAATTTCGTCAACAATGAGTATATCAGGCGTAGTAACAGTTGCTATTGCAAAGCCTATACGCGCCACCATACCCGAAGAATAGTTCTTCATAGGCGTATCAAGGAAGTCCTTCATCTCGGAAAATTCAACAATATCGTCAAACTTTTCGTCCATAAACTTTTTTGAGTAACCGAGGACTGAGCCGTTAAGATAAATGTTCTCACGCGCGGTAAGCTCCATATCAAAGCCCGCACCGAGCTCGATAAGCGGCGCTATAACACCCTTTGTCTTAACGGTGCCTTTGGTGGGTTGAAGTATTCCCGATATTATTTTAAGGGTGGTACTCTTACCGCTGCCGTTAAGACCGACTATGCCGAAAACGTCGCCCTGCTCTATGTCAAAAGAAACGTTATCAAGCGCAACAAAATCCTCAAACATAAGCTGGCGTTTCATCAGCTTAATGAAATATTCCTTAAAACTTTCGAGCTTTTCCTTGCACATATTGAAGTGCATTTCTATGTTTCTAAGCTCGACAGCATTTTCTTTTTTTACCGACTTTTGTTCCATACTATCCTCCAAAGGATTAAATGTGAAGAATAAACTTGCCTTCGCATTTTTTGAAAACAAGCGAACCTATTATCAACGAAACGATCGCTATGCCTATACATTTCAGATTAAATATAATATCAGGCACAGTATTATACATCATAACGTCACGGATATATTCAACGTAATAGTACATAGGATTGAGCTTTACTATATTGTAGATAAAGTGCTTGTCCTCCAAAAGCGTTATAGGATAAAGGATAGGAGTAAGATACATCCATATCGTGAGCAAAACACCGTAGAGGTGCGCAATATCCCTAAAATAGACCGTAACAGCACTTAAAAACAAGCTGAATCCGCAGCAGAAGACAAAGCAATACAAAATCGGCAATATTGCGAGAATGGTTGTCCAGGTAGGATACACCCCCTGAATTATCATAACCAAGAACACCGCGATAAGGCTGAAAAGGTAGTTTATCATAGCGAAAATGCACTTTTCAAGTGGGAACATATATTTAGGCACGTAAACCTTTTTAATAAGCGAAGACGCGCCTATAACCGAGGTCATTGCAAGCGAGGTAGACTCGGAAAAAAATGACCAGAGCGATGAACCGACTATATAATAAGTCGCAAAATTTTCAACCTGAACACGCAGCAGCATCTGAAACACCTGTGTTAAAACAAGCATTGTAAGAAGCGGATTCAGGATACTCCACGCTATTCCGAGAACCGAGCGGCGGTATTTGACCTTTATATCCTTTGAAGCAAGGTTAAACAACAAAGGCGTATATCTTTTAAAATCTAAGCAGAATTTTTTTATTCCCGTTACAGAACTGTCCAAACTGTTTCCTCAATTCTTTATGACAATCAAGTCAATCGTTACAACGGCATTGTACCATATTTTAGTTGATTTTTCAATAGACAAAACCGTAATTTATAATGCTTGCCTGTACTGCACCTTTGCTGATACGCCTTTCAGGCAGGCGGCGCGTCCGTTATTATATTCAACCTTGGTTTCTATATAAACGGGGTTTTCTTCATCAAGCGGAGTAATCTCAAAATTCAGTATATGCGGATAATCATAGCTTGCAAGGTTAATTTTCATTCCGTTGCCGTTACAGTATTGATCCATTATAAGCTCGTCGGCAAGATAAAGCCTGCCCGTATCGCCGATATAATCCAGCGTAAGAATTACGTCTTCACCAACGGCGCCCTGCGGATAATCCACAAAAACGGTATACCCTGTTTTATTTTCTCTTAAATCAACGGTTATATCCTGTTTTTTACATTCGGTCTTATAACAGGTAAATAATCCGTCTTTCCCTGCCTCGCAAAATTTTCTTTTAAACTGAGGATATGATTTATACTCAGACACGTCTTCACCGATAAGATAAACGCCGTTATCGGTATTTATAACATTTGCTTTTGAAATTATTAAATAGTCTTTATCAAGAGAAATCTTATAGGCGTTTGCCGCGTCCTCAGATGACAGTGTGATTATATTGCAGTCACCTAAATTACCCTCAATTTCATAATCAGGGTCGCTGTCAGTGAAGAAAACGTAATCCCTGCCGTTAAGTATACAAAGCGGCTGTGCCTTTGCGGTTTTTAGCAAAGCGCCTCCTATTTTGAGGTTAAACGGATAGATAAAATACTCGCCGTTTTTAACTGTTATATCTTTAAATAGTACTTCTTGTTTGCCGCAAGGAACAGTCAGAGTCTTTATTTGCCTGTCAGGCATATCAATATGCCGCTGATAATTGTTTATGAACAAAAAGCCGCTTTCACCGTCGGTTCTGTATGTATATCGCAAGGTTTTGGTCTCCGACGGGTCGGTTGGGTTTCCGTTCGGGAAATATGTATCCATAGGCGACAGCAATTCCCCGAAATCATTGGTGAACATAGCAACCTTTTTCAATTCTTTATATGAAGGCTTGGTTTCCTGCCAGCTTGAAATAGGAGCCTGAAAATCATAATCTATACACGGCAGATCGCTTGCATAACCTGTCCAAAACCGTTTTGACATCTCGTAACTCTTATACTCCTGCATAGTCGAAAGAGCGCCTATCGGATTTTTACCCCCGCACAGCGTATAATATCCCAACAAATTAGCGCCGCTTCCGAGTTTAACGACGCTCATAGCGCCCAGATCCTTAGCCCCCGCAATCGGTCTTCTGTTTTGCGTTGCGTGAATACCGCCGCCGAGTTCAGCCGTCAAATAAGGAAATTTGCCCTCTGTCGTTGAAAAACCGCTGTGATCTCCCGAATCGCTCGCTATATTTGCGTCGTTCTGATTTTTTGAAAAAATATAATTGTCGTTCGGCGAATTAGGCTCGCAACCCGAATTCCACGGTGCATCGCAATAGCCGCCCCAGACTGGCAAACAGCTTCCCGTATGCGAATTGCCCCACCC
>CAKSQT010000028.1 GCA_934486755.1 uncultured Eubacteriales bacterium
GTGCTGTGCCGTATCGACAATGCTAAAAATTTACTTATCAATACCGAAACTACAATAGAGGAGATAGCGGAGACCTGCGGTTTTTCGTCGCTGTCGGCTTTCAGCCTGTGTTTTAAAAACTCGGTAGGCGTTAATCCCACCGAGTTCAGAAAACAGTTTAAATTGGTATAATTAAGTCCGAGTGTATTTCACTCGGACTTAACTTTTAAATATTCATAGGTAATTTTCCGTAGAACGGTCTTTCGCCGTAAATTGCGTCAACGGCGTCGCTTAAACATAACTTGTCGGGATATGTGTGGATTGCTGTTTCGGCAAGGGGGAAGTATTCGGTTAAATAGTGGGGTGTGCCGATAACCATTACTACCGTCTTGTCCTCGTCAAAGCGCTGTGCAGAATGAAGATTAACAAGCTCCCTTGAATATAACGGAAGAGCCGAATGTGAAAAAGCACAGTAAACTATAAGGTCGTAATCGCGGTCAATTTCACCAGCCTCATAGTCTTCAAGATATACGTCCCATTTGCGGCGCAAATCTACCTCTGCTCCGTGTTTTTTGAACTCATCGGCTATAAAATCGGCAAGCCTGTCCGCATAATCTCTGCCTTCCATAAGGTATTCAACGCCTGTGATTATACGCACCTTTTTTATTTTGTTGCCGTCTATCGGGAGCAGGTTGAGCTTGTTTTTATATAACGTTGCGCTTTTTGCCGCAATCTTGCTCTGTGTTTCTTTTGCAAATTCTAATGAAATGTCATACTGCTCTGGAATAGCTCCGAAATCGGGAATAGTCTCTTTAAGCGCCTGAATACGGGTCACAGCGTCATCAAGGCGCGACATCTGTATCTCGCCGTTTGTAATCGCTTTTTCTATAAGCTCAGCGGTTTCCTCGCGCGGCCAAAGCATCATATCAAGACCTGCTTTAAACGCCTCGACCTCAGCTTTTCTGCGGTCGAATTTCCAACGCACAAAACCGCCCATATCCATAGCGTCAGTAATCGCAACTCCCTTAAAGTCGAGTTCTTCTTTGAGAAGACGCATAGCGTCGGCAGAGAGCGAAGCAGGGGGATAAACCCCGTCTACCGCGTCGTTTTGGAAGGCGGGAACCGAAATATGGCCGACCATAACCGCCATCATTCCCGCATTAAATGCCGACCTGTATACCTTTCCGTAGCTTTCAAGCCATTCTTCCCTTGAAAGATTGTTGACGCTGCCGACAATGTGTTGATTGCGCGCGTCGCATCCGTCGCCTGGGAAGTGCTTTCCCGTTGTCAAAACGCCGTTTTCCTGAAATCCCTTAATTTCTTCGGTAAGCATTTCGGCTTGAAGCTGAGGGTCGTTTGATATGCTCCTGTTACGCACAATTTCGTTGAATTTATTGAAAGTCATATCGCAGACAGGCGCAAACGCCCAGTTCACGCCGACCGTGCGACACTGCTGCGCTATGGCTTTGCCGTAATCGTATGCGAGCGACTTGTCGCGTGAAGAGCCAATCGCCATAGGAGGGGGGAGCGGTATGTAATCCTCGCCCAAAAAGCCCGTGCTTTGCTCTGAATCGGCGGCAACAAGCAACGGGATTTTGGAGTATTTCTGATATTCGCCTATTAATTCGGCAAATTTCTTTCGGTCGATTGATTTATCGTCTCGAAGTTCATTGCAGATGAAGATACCGCCTACGGGATATTTTTCCATAAAGTTCTTTATGGAGCCGTATTGCGCGATATGCTTTTTCGGATTTGCCTTAACAACCATCATCTGACAAATTTTTTCGTGGAGTGTAAGTTTGCTCAGGTCCATTGTCAACACCTCTTTAAATTTCTGACTTTATAATATCATTTTCGCAGTCGTTTATAAATATCGGTAATTGCTCTATATTTTATAAAAATTGCTCTTAAATATATAAAAAAATGTGCCTTGCCGCGCAAATGTCGGCAAGACCTTTGTAATATGCGAGTTATTTTCTTTTAAATAAATTGCCGCCGTGCGAGTCAATGCCTACAATAAGCGGAAAGCCGCTGAATTCCAAACGTTTCACCGATTCACAGCCGAGGTCGCCGAACGCTATAACGTCGCACTTTTTTATTTTGAGCGCCGCAAGTGCGCCTGCGCCGCCTATTGCGCATAGATATACGGAATTGTTGCGTAATATTGCGTCAATAACCTGTTCGTTCCTTGCACCCTTTCCGATAGTGGCGCAAAGTCCCATATCAAGGAGGGTCGGCGTATACGGGTCCATACGCATTGATGTGGTAGGTCCGCAGCTGCCTATCGCCATTCCGTTCGGCGTTGGGGTAGGTCCCGCATAGTAAATTACGGCGTCTTTAATATCAAAGGGAAGCGGCGCGCCGCTTTTCAGTAATTCAAATATGCGTTTGTGCGCGGCGTCGCGCGCCGTATATACCGTGCCCGAAAGACAAACCCTGTCTCCCGCATTCAAAACCTTGCAATAATTGCGTAACTCACCGCAATTTATACTGTATTCTTTCATTTTACGATACTGTTGTAAAGCTCCTCAAATTCATTGCTGTGCTTACAGCTTTCAATGCTCATATCCTGTATTTGACGTTTCGTTTCCGCAAGAGAATTCATTAGCTCGTCCACCTTGCCTGCAAATTCGTCCGACGTTTTAAGTATTTTTTCTTTGAGTGAATCAAGCGATTCGTGCGCCGAATCAATCGAGCCTACGTTGCGTTCTACTTCATCGGCGGCAAGCTCGCTGCTGCGTGCAGCATTGTCCATAATTGCTCTCGCATTCGCCTGCGCAACAAGATAGAGTTTTCCGATATTATCCGAAAGACGGCGGATTTCGTCATACTTTTCGTTAAATTCGTTAAGCTCGGCGGAAACGCGTTCCTTTTCCGCATTGAGTTTTTCACATTCTTCTTTTGAAAGATTTAATTCGTTATTTAATTCTTCAACCTTGCAGTTCAAGGCTGATTCCTTATCAACAAACGCGTGATGAGTTTTCTCTATGTAGTTTATAACATCTTCGCAATTAAAGCCGAATAAACTTTTACGAAAGCCTATACCCATATTATGACCCCCTAATATCTTTGTCATTATAACAAATTATCGGGTATATTACAAGTTTTTCGTCAAAATAACATTAAGTTTTTAATTTTGACTTGAATTGACACCGCCAAGACAATATAATAAATAAAAAACTTTTTCGGGGAATGTTATGGAAAAACGGAAATTAACCAGAGCGCAGGAAGCACAGCGCAGTATAATAAAAAAATACCGCAAAGCAATATGGAATAACTTTGTCGGCGCAATAAAGGAATATCAGCTCATAAGCGCGGGGGATAAAATAGCGGTCTGCATATCGGGCGGCAAGGATTCTATGCTGCTTGCAAAGTGTTTTGAGCAGTTGTCGCTCCATTCGGACGTTCCGTTCGAGGTGGTTTACCTTTCAATGGACCCTGGGTATAACGCCGAAAACAGAAAACTGCTTGAACATAACGCTGAAATACTCGGGATAGACCTTGAAATATTTGAAAGCGATATTTTTGAGGTGACCGAGCGCGTCGGCGGTTCGCCCTGCTACCTGTGCGCGCGTATGCGCAGAGGCTGGCTGTACAGCAAGGCTCGCGAGCTTGGCTGCAATAAAATAGCGCTCGGACACCATCTTGACGATGTTATCGAAACGCTTTTAATGAGTATGATGTATGCCTCTGAAATTAAAACAATGCTTCCTAAATTGCACAGCACCAATTTTGAGGGTATGGAGCTTATCCGACCGCTTTATAAGGTAAAGGAACGAGATATAATAGCCTGGTCAAACTATAACGGGCTTAACTTTTTGCAATGCGCCTGCCGATTTACCGAGGAAAGCGAGCATAACGAACAGCTTTCCAAACGCAAGGAAATAAAGGCGCTAATAAAGGAAATAAAAAAGGTAAATCCAAATGTGGACGATAATATTTTCAGGAGCCTGCATAACGTAAATCTTGCCACACTTCCCGGTTTTCGCGACTGCGACTGCGGCGAATGGCACAGCTATCTTGAAAATTATTAATTCATAAATTTAAATAAATTAGAGTTTAGCGAAAAAATAAGATTGATATACCAGCCTACTCATCAGAGGGCACCGACAAATTTTTCAATTTTATCTCTGCTAAACTCTAATTTTTTATCCCGCTAAACGGATTATATTAATTACGAATTACGAATTGCGCATTACGAATTATTATAGGTTCGTGCAAAGCACAACGATAATTTAACCTCTAAATACCAACCTATATTGTTCCTCTCCAAAACAGTCCTCTTGTATATTTAACATCGGGTGCGAGACCGTTTTCGTAAGCGGATATGACTTCGGCGGCGCGCTCTTTTGTCTCGTCTGTGAAATAAAGCACGTTAAAATCAAGACCCGAAAGTTCGTCCTTGCGGTCTGCCAGCCAAATCGGAACGCTGTTAAACAGTTCGCTGAATCCCATTCGGCACCGTATTTGGAAACTGATTCCTTTGCGGTCGGTTATGACGTTGCTTTTGTCGCACTCTTTGCAGCTTTTTCCGTTTTTAACAGGGCAGTTTTTAAATATCATAAGCGGTATTTTCCCGTATGAAACGATACCTTTTTTAACATCTGAACCGAGCTGTTTTGCATCTCTTAAAAGAATTTCGTTTGATAGTACCGCTGAATTAACTCCAAAACCGCCGACAGCTTTAAGACTTTCGGTGTTGTATATGTTAAGTCCGCTGTCGGCAATCGGTTTGAAGCCGACTTTTTTTGCAAGCTCAACCGCCGCAATATTTCCGCACATTGCAGAGGTAAACCCGCATTTTTTAAATTCTTCAAGCCGTTTTATTATAGCTTTTTCATCGGTTATTCCGCGCGGAATTTCCGCTATTTTATACACATTTTCGGGCAAAGAGTCTATTTCGGTGCAGTCAAGCGGAATAATAATGCCGTCTATTTTCTCTAAATCTTCTGGTATTTGCGATACTGACGAAAATCTTGCGTATGTTTTCAGAACTCCTGTGTGAGTGTGCTTTTGTGACCGCAGATTTAATTCGCATTTGACCAAATCCCTATTAAGTTCGGCGCGTTTCGCCGTCAACTTCTCGCAGGCGGTGCGCCTTAACGCGTTAAGCTCGGACGCACTTACAAACAAACCGTCATCAATCTCGGTTTCAATATTTTTTATTATGTACGGCGTTGAACCGAGCTTTGATAAATTTGTGTTCGCAGTAGCCCTATCAGTTGGCTTACTTTTTGCGGCGCTCGGTATGTTTCCCGTTACGGTAACGGTGTTTACGCCGTCGTAAAACGTCAGCAAAATCGGCTTGCTACTTTTAATTTCAGCCTTTATTTTAAGCGGCACACGCTGAAATTCGTTTCTGTAAAGTCCGTGTATGTAGGGAAGTGCGTTTTTAACTGAATTTATGTCTTCCGAAGTGCGCACGCCGAACATATCCTTAGAAGGCTTATTTTCAAAGTAACCCGCAGTAAATCCTGAACGTGAAAAAACATTTTTCAGATGTTCTTCAAGCTGTGCGTCTATCACGCCGCTGTCTGCCGCGCTTCTGCAAGCCGCGGTTGCCGCCGCAACATATTCGGGACGTTTCATACGTCCTTCAATTTTTAATGAAGCAACGCCTATTTCAGAAAGCTCGCTAACATAGTGCAAAAGGGAAAGGTCTTTAAGGCTAAGGTCATAGCCTGTGCCGCCGTCAACTAAAAAAGGCAGACGGCAGGGTCCTGCGCATAAACCGCGGTTGCCGCTTCGAGAACCGAGAAACGAAGATAACAGGCACTGCCCAGAAACGCACATACACAACGCGCCGTGTACGAACACCTCAACCGTCATATCAAGCCGCGCGGCTTCTTTGCAAAGCTCTTTTAAGGCTTCAAAGGACATCTCCCTTGCCGCCACTACGCGCTTAAATCCGAAATGTTTTAAAAATTTCAATGCCGATGGCGAATGTACTGACATCTGTGTTGAAGCGTGCAGAGTAATTTGCGGCGCGTTTTCATAAAGCAGTTTTGCAAGTCCTAAGTCCTGAATTATAATTCCGTCAACGCCTGCGTTGTATGCGCCGCAAGCGAGCTTAAAAGCGTCTTCAAGCTCGCTTTCCTTTAACATTATGTTTAGCGTAAGATAGGTCTTAACGCCGCGTATACGGCAATACTCCGCCGCATTTTTTATTTCTTCAATATCAAAATTTTCTGCGTTTCGTCTGGCAGAAAACTGCTTTGCTCCGAAATAAACAGCGTCGGCGCCGCTCCTTACCGCCGCTTCAAGCATTTCAAAGGAGCCTGCGGGGGACAGAACCTCGGGTTTTATGGAGTTAGGCATTATTACCGTCCTTCTTGTCGGTTTTTGCAATTTGGGAGTTGCTTTTTTGGATAGCAAGCTCGCAGGTCAGGCGGTTTACCTCGCTTTTAAGCCGCTCGTTTTCAAGCTGAGCTTTCTTTGCGTTGTCATAGCCTTCAAGCGCCGCCAAAACCGCTACCATTGTTGTTGAAAGGAATGGGTTTTTCTTAGCAAAATAATCAAGCCTTAATTCCAACTCTCTGCCAAGCTCTCTTAAATACTCCTCGCTGTCGTCGCTTATTATTGAGTATTTAATTCCGCCTACCGTAAGACGTATTTTATTTGCCATATTCTTATTCCTCCGTTCTTTTGTCTGGGTTTATAACTATAATATATACTATTTCTAAGAAAAGTTAAAGTATTTTTTTCGTTTGAATCTTTACACGGGTATGAAAAATTGTTATAATTACTGATAATGGAGATATAAAGGAAAGGATATGTCAAATATGAAATATATGGTTCTGCTTTGTGACGGTATGGCGGATACCCCCAATCCCGCACTTGACGGCAAAACGCCTATGGAGTGCGCGTTGAAGCCAAATATGGATACGCTTGCGAAAAAATCAGAGGTGGGAATATGCCGCACGGTTGCCGACGGTTTGAAACCAGGCAGCGACGTTGCCAACCTATCTGTAATGGGCTATGACCCTAAGGTATGCTATACGGGACGTTCGCCGCTTGAAGCCGCTTCTATCGGTATTGACCTTAAAGATACCGACGTTACGCTGCGTTGCAATATTGTCACTCTGTCAGATGAGGAAAAATATGAAGATAAGACAATGGTGGATTACTGCGCAGGCGATATTTCTACCGACGAGGCGCGCGAAATAATTAAGACTGTTGAAGAAAAGCTCGGGAACGATATTTACAGGTTTTACAGCGGTGTGAGCTACCGCCATTGCCTTGTGGTAGATGGCGGCACAACCGACCTCGGAAATATGACTCCGCCGCACGACATAAGCGGCAGGGTG
The DNA here is from genome assembly GCA_934486755.1 of uncultured Eubacteriales bacterium. Lineage (GTDB taxonomy): Bacteria > Bacillota > Clostridia > Oscillospirales > Acutalibacteraceae > UBA737. The sequence continues at coordinate 7,287 of CAKSQT010000028.1, forward strand.
ATAGGAGAATATCTCAGCAAGTCGGAAAATGCCCGTCCGCTTATAGACCTTATGAAAAAGAGTTATGACATTTTAAAGGACCACCCTGTTAATAAGGCGCGCGCGGCGAGGGGGCTTCACCCCGCAAACTCAATCTGGCTGTGGGGCGAGGGAACAAAACCGCAGATTGAAAACTTCAAGCAGAAAAACGGCGTAAGCGGTTGCGTTGTCAGCGCGGTCGATCTGCTCAAAGGTATCGGTATATGCGCGGGTATGGAAACGCCTGAGGTTGAGGGCGCAACAGGCTACATAGACACGAATTTTGAAGGCAAGGCAAAAGCGGGTATAGACGCATTTAAAAACGGCACACAGCTTGTTTATCTGCATTTTGAGGCACCCGACGAGTGCGGACACAGGGGAGAGGCTCAGAATAAGGTTAAGGCGATTGAGTATATTGATTCAAGAGCCTTGAAGCCTATGCTTGATTATTTGCAGGGTTGCGGCGATGATTACCGCATTTTGATAATGCCCGATCACCCGACGCCGCTTGATATAAAAACCCATTCGTCACAGCCTGTGCCGTATATGATATATGACAGCAGGATAAGCAAGAACGGCGTTGATTGCTTTACGGAGAAGAACGCGTTTGAAACGGGTGTGTTTGTAGAACACGGACCGTATATAATGGATAAATTGTTAGAGAAGGTATAAAATTACCGCCGAGTATCGGTTTTACGCTGATACTCGGCGGTGTTTTTAAACGTTTAATATCATAAGCCCTATAAATGCGGTAATAACGCCTATTATTGACTGTTTGTTTGGCTTTTCCTTAAATAAAAATGCCGCCATTAACGATGAATTTATAAGCGACAAACCCTGTGATAAGGGATAAAGTATTGCGGAATTTAAAGTCTTTGCGGCTATCGTTTTAAAGTAGGAACATCCGAATAAACATACAGCCATTATTAACACGTATATAAACACGGTCTTTTTCATCGGCTCTGCCGACGGGGCTTTCTTTTTTATTATGTAGGCGATAAGCAGAACCGCAAAGGCGAATAGGTATGTGTAAAAATTAAATTTAACAGCGGACATATTTTCTGTTGTTTTTACATACAGCTTTTGCGACAGGTCGGAACAGCCGTTGAACACACCGCAAAGCAGAAGAATTATTATTCCGCTTTTCTTCATTTTGCCTTTGAGATTGTTGTTGTATCCGCACATCAGAAAGACTGATACAAGAAGAACGGCAATGCCTATTATTTGGGTGAATTTTATGCTTTCCCCGAACATAACAGCGCTCACGGTAATGGGAATCACGGTTCCCAAAAGTAAAAATATGTCAAGCATAAGATAGGCGTCTTCTTTAACGCAAAGCAGCCAAAAGACTACAAACAGCGCCGAAGATACGCCCGACATAATAAATATCAACAGTTCTTTTGAGTTCGCGTCAAGCGAGCTGTGCGAAAACAGTATTATGCAAAGCCCGATAAGCGTGCATATAACCATTCTGAAAACATTGATAAGAACAGCGTCGCTGTCATTTTTCAAATAACCGCTGCTTTTTTTGCCGCAATACCCCTTTGCATTTCCGAGTATTACGGAAACGACCGCAAATAAATATCCCATAGTTATACCTGCTTTTTATAATATATCTCATAGCATTATAACTGTTTTTCTAAAATTTTTAAATGGCAATATGACTACAATATTTGTAAAAAACGATACTGAGTGTTGCAAAAACAGCGCTGATAGGGTAAAATATTTGTAATAAACAATACCGAGGTAATAATTGTGAGCAGAATAGTGCCTTTTGACAAAATGCGTTGTTCGGATTTTTCCTTAAAGAATCCGTCGGCGCTTAAACAGGATTATTGGGACAAATACAAGGTATATTCCTGCTTAAATCAGCCTAAACCCGATAATACGTTTTTGTTAATAAATGATTGCAAAGCGAATGTGGTAAGTAATAACGGCGGTCTGACTGCTAAAAAAGGCGACCTGCTTTATATGCCCAAAGGCGCGGAATACCGCATAGACTTTAATGAGGCAAAGAACGGCGACATTCATAGTATCGTTCTGCATTTCGACCTGTTTGATGAAAATGGGGAAGAATTTGTGTTTTCGGGTAATAACGTCACTAAATTCCGCGCAAACATTGATGTTGTTAATTTTGCTTTTGACGCGGCGGAGGAGTTTAATAAAAAAGACTATTCTCCGTCAAGGCTCCATCGCGATATTTACGGAATAATTTATGAGATATTTCAAGTCGACTCTAAAAGGGAAGTCAATAAATACCTGATGACAATAGAAAAAGGGGTAAAATTATTAAGCGATCCTCAATGCGATTTGAGCATATCCGAAATAGCAAAGACGTGTATGGTCAGCGAATGTTATTTCAGGCGTTTGTTTTATAAATGCTACGGTAAATCGCCCACAAGGTTTCGCAATGAGTGCAAAATTGAACAGGCAAAAAAACTGCTTATGTCAGACGTGCTTACCGTAACCGAAGTAAGTCAAATGTCGGGATTTTCCGACGTATACTATTTCAGCAAGGTTTTTAAAAGCATAACAGGCGCGTCCCCTAAAAACTATATGTAAAAAACGGTTCCTTTAAGTAAGGAACCGTTTTTATGTGCTGTGTTATTATTTTGCGTAGTCAACCGCTCTGCTTTCGCGGATAACGTTGACCTTTATCTGACCCGGATATTCAAGTTCGTTTTCAATACGCTGTGAAATTTCGTGAGCCATAATAACCATCTGGTCGTCGGTAACCGCTTCGGGTTTAACTATGATACGTACCTCGCGTCCTGCCTGTATGGCGAAAGAGCCATCGACACCGTTGAAGGAATTGGCGATTTCCTCAAGCTTTTCAAGACGTTTGATGTAGTTTTCAATGTTTTCGCGGCGTGCGCCAGGACGTGCGGCAGATATAGCGTCCGCCGCCTGTACTATGCAGGCAATGGTTGTTTTAGCCTCAACCTCGCCGTGGTGAGCGTGAATAGCGTGAATAACCGCCTCGCTCTCTTTGTACTTCTTGGCAACCTCAACGCCGAGCTGAATGTGAGAGCCCTCCTGCTCGTGGTCAAGAGCCTTGCCTATATCGTGAAGAAGACCCGCGCGCTTGGCAAGGGTAACGTCTTCGCCCATTTCGGCGGCTATCAAGCCTGAAAGGTGGCAAACTTCAAGCGAGTGATTAAGTACGTTCTGACCGTAGCTTGTACGGTAGCGGAGCTTTCCGAGCAGTTTTACAAGCTCGGGATGCAGGTTATGTATGCCTGCGTCTATCATCGCGCGTTCGCCTTCCTGCTTAATGGTCGCGTTGACCTCCGCCATAGCCTTGGCAACGGTTTCCTCAATTCTTGCAGGATGGATACGTCCGTCAAGAATGAGCTTTTCAAGAGCGACTCGCGCTATTTCACGCCTTACGGGATCAAAGCTCGAAAGGGTAATGGCTTCGGGTGTATCGTCGATTATAAGGTCAACGCCCGTAGCGGTTTCAAGTGCGCGGATATTGCGTCCCTCGCGGCCTATTATGCGGCCTTTCATTTCATCGTTCGGAAGAGCAACTACCGAAACGGTGGTCTCTGACGAATGATCGGCGGCACAGCGCTGGATAGCGTGTCCCACAATGTTCTTCGCAATCTTGTCAGCCTCGTCCTTGGTACGCTGTTCAAATTCCATTATCTTTACCGCTTTTTCGTGAGTCAATTCACCGTCAAGCATATCAAGCAGATGAGATTTAGCCTGCTCCTTGGTAAAGCCTGAAATTTTTTCAAGCAAATCCATCTGGCTCTGCTTGATTCTGTCACATTCTTCAAGACGGTTGTCAATGTCCTTTGATTTCGCCGCCAGCTTTTCCTCTTTTGCTTCAAGGTTGTCGAGCTTGCGTTCAAGGGACTCTTCCTTTTGCATCAGTCTGTGTTCCTGACGCTGAACTTCACTCCTGCGCTCACGCAGGTCTTTTTCGGTGTCCTGACGCAGTTGGTGAATTTCGTCTTTTGCTTCTATTAAGGCCTCTTTTTTCTTTGTTTCGGCGTTTTTCATAGCGTCGCTTAAAATGCGCCTTGCTTCATCTTCGGCAGAGCCTATTGTGGATTCGGCTGATTTTTTACGGTGAGCCGAACCGAGGCAAAAACCGACAACCGCAAGCACAACGGCAACAACGCCTAATATGATGTAAATTGCTGTATCGGGCATATTACAGTATGCACCTCCTGTATATAATAAACACGGTAATTTAAGACTTATAAGAGTCAAAACGGGGACCGTGTAATTTTCCCCGTGATAGTAGGCAAGCAAGTATTTAAAGGTATTCGCCATATACGCAATAAAATAGCAAAGCCAACGTCGGAATATACCGACGCAAATATCGTAATAATTTTACCACTTAAACGGTGTTATGTCAATAAGTTCAAAATCATAAATTATGAGCAATTTCTATAAAAAACAAGGCAATTTTCTTGTTGTGCGGCGATTTTCAGTATGCTATCATTTAGAAAAAAGTTTTTTGGAGGCAGTTTATGGGATTTAAAAATGATATGCTGTGGGGAGCGGCAACGGCGGCGTTTCAGGTTGAGGGCGCGTATGACGAGGAGGGCAGAGGTCTGTCGGTATGGGACGTATTTTGCGAGCGGCCTGATAAAATCCGTAACGGAGATAACGGGAAAGTAGCCTGCGACCATTTTCACCGTTATAAAGAAGATGTTAAACTGCTTAAAGAACTCGGCGTTAATGTATATAGGTTTTCGGTTTCGTGGACGAGAATTTTGCCTGACGGAATAGGACGTATAAATAAAAAGGGCATAGAATTTTATAATAATCTCATAGATGAACTGCTAAGTGCAGGAATAACCCCGTTTGTAACGCTGTTTCATTGGGATTATCCGTATGCGCTTTATAAAAAGGGCGGTTGGCTTAATTCTGAAAGCCCCAAGTGGTTTGGTGAATTTGCGCGTGTCGTTGCCGAAAATTTCGGCGACCGTGTGAAAATGTTCGCCACATTTAATGAACCGCAGATGTTTATGTGGGGACATTCGGGCGGAAATTCCGCGCCCGGTATAGACCTTTCGCCCCGCGAGCTTACAGAAGCGGGGTTTAACGTTCTTTTGGCGCACGGCGAGGCGGTCAGGGTGTTGCGGGAATGTGTACCCGACTGCAAGGTTGGCTGTGTTATATGCACGGGTCAGCCCATTCCACAAAACGACGCTGCTTGTAAGCTGGTTACGGAAAAGGAAATGATTGCTTTCCCCGAAACAGGCTGGGTCTGGAATACTCAGTTTTGGGCGGACGCTATTTATAGGGGCGATGTTTCGGAAATTAAGAATTTTCAGCCTATGCTGAAATACTTGCCCGACAATTATGAAACCTTGCTTAAAGAAAAGATTTGTGTGCCGCTTGATTATTGCGGAATAAATGTCTATCAGGGCACATATTTCAAAGCTGACGAAAACGGAAATATTACATACAGTCAAATTGATTCAAATACACCGAAAAGCGCGCTTGCGTGGAACATAACGCCCGATGTTTTGTATTGGTGTCCAAAAATGATGTATAAAAGATACGGCTTGCCGATAATAGTTGCTGAAAACGGTATGGCTTGTAACGATTTGATAAGCTCGGACGGTGCGGTTCACGACCCCGCCAGAATAGATTTTATGGAAAAGTATATAAAAGAGCTTGAAAGAAGCGCGGAGGACGGTACCGAAGTTGCAGGCTATATTGCTTGGTCATTTATGGATAATTTTGAGTGGACCGAGGGCTATTGGCCGAGATTTGGTTTGGTTTTTGTAGACTATGCAACCCAAAAGCGTGTTCAGAAAGACTCATTTTACTTTTACAGAAATTATATAGAATCCTTTAAAAAACATTAATTATATAATAAATGAACCCGTCTTTAAAAAGGCGGGTTCGTTTATTATTTTACCTTTGAAAGCGGATGGGAGTCTACCGCTTTTTTAATCTGCACGTCGGAAACGTGGGTGTATATCTGCGTGGTGCCAAGGTTTGCGTGACCGAGAATATCCTTTAAAACACGAATATCGACGTCGCCGTGCTGATACATAAGCGTTGCGGCGGTGTGGCGCAGTTTGTGGGTTGAAAACCCCATTCCGCCGAGCCCCGCCTTTTCAAGCTGGTTCTTAACTATGTACTGAACGGTTTTCGGACTTATACGCCGATGGTTTCGGCTGATGAAAAGCGCGTTTTTGTCGGCAGTAGGGATACCGTTGTTAGGTCTTACCGCAAGGTATTTTTTAAGCGCCGCTTTGCAGGAATCGTTAAGATAAACTATGCGTTCCTTGTTGCCCTTACCGACTACGGTCATAGTGCCCTCGTCTGTAATTGAACCGAGATTGAGCGAGCAAAGCTCGGATAAACGCAGACCGCAGTTAAGAAACAGGACAAGAATACAGTAATTGCGCTCGGAATATTCACCGTCAACCGAGTCTAATAGCTCAATCGAATTTTCAAGCGTAAGGTGTTTAGGAAGCGATTGCTTTATTTTCGGCGATTCGAGCAGTTCGGCGGGATTTTCGTCAATCTGGTGGGTGTTGAGCGACAGATACCTGAAAAACATTCTTAGCGTTGAGGTTTTTCTTGCGCGCGTTGCGGTGTTGTTGCCGAGTTCCTCTCTGCAATACACCATAAAGGCATATAGGTCGGTTATGGTAACCGAGCGTGCAAGCTCTAAATCAATTCCGCTTATATCAATTTGATTAAATTCGGTGCCTTTTTCAACCTTGCCGCGAACAATAAGCAGATATCTGAAAAATGTGCGCAGATCAATATAATATCCCTCGACCGAACGGGGAGATTTTCCTTTTATAGTTTCGTTGTAGGTTAAAAAGTCGCGTATGAACGCAGGACAATTTTGAAGTATTTCAAGTTTCATAGTTGCAACTCCGATAAAGATATATTATCATAGGGCTAATGAGAGTCGAATCTGTTACACTGAATATTATAGCACCGTGTCGGAGGTTTTTCAATCTTAAAGAAATCTTAATATTTTGAACGGTTTAAACTTAATAATTTTTATGATAGAATAATGTCGGGAGTTGAGAGAATGTATAACATATTGGTTTGCGACGATGAGCGTGATATTGTTTCCGCTCTGAAAATATATCTTGAAGCGGAGGGGTATAACGTTTTTACTGCATATAACGGTAATGAAGCGGTGGAAACGGCAATGCGCGAAGATGTTCACCTTGTTCTTATGGACATAATGATGCCGATATGCGACGGGATTACCGCTATGGTGCGTTTAAGGGAGCAGAGCAATATTCCTGTAATACTTCTTACCGCAAAGGGCGAGGATACCGATAAGGTACTCGGTCTTAACGTCGGCGCGGACGATTATGTGACAAAGCCTTTTAATCCTGTTGAACTGCTTGCAAGGGTGCGCTCGCAGCTGCGCAGATATATGCAGCTCGGCGGCGGTACTGTCGAAAAAAGTGAATCCGATTATGTAATCGGCAATATACATCTTAATGATAAATCAAAGCAGGTGTTTGTTGACGGCGACGAAGTATCGCTCACTCCTACCGAATTTGAAATACTAAAACTTTTAATGAAAAATGCGGGAGACGTTCTTTCCCCGAAAGAGATATATTCAAAGGTCTGGGGAGATACGGCATACGGCTGTGAAAGCACCGTTGCGGTACATATACGCCATCTGCGTGAAAAAATAGAAATTAATCCCGCTGAGCCGCGTTTTTTAAAGGTGGTCTGGGCGCACGGATACAAAATGGAAAGGGAACAGCCTTATGAGAAAACTTTTAAGTAATCTTGCAGTAAAGATAATTGCGATAATACTGTCGGTTCTTACCTTTGCTGTAACTATTGTTTCTGTAATGTCGGTAATTGTGATGACTGACAGGGGCTTTTATACCGACAATAAATCTGCTCTTGAAGACTCGCTTTTTTCGGGATACGGCAATACCGCCGTTTGTGATATTGCCACGCTGTTTTATACAGGCGGCGATTTGGACGATTACAGCAAAAGAAGTGGTATTGATTGCACCGTTACGGATACGGTGACAGACGAAGAATACTATTCCTCACGCAGCGGGGACAATTATACCTACACCTATAACGGTACGGGTACTTTTGATAATTATGCTGACTTTTCCGAGGAGACCGAAAGTACCGCAAAAATTGAAAGCGTTGATATTACGGTGTTTTTTACCGAGAATTTCGAGAAATCGGCAAAAATTCGTTTTGAAAAAACGCTTATGGACACATTTTATTCAATGAGGTACAGTATAATTGTTATCGGTGCAATTGCCGCTTTGGTTACATTGGCTCTTATGATTTTCCTTATCTGCGCCGTAGGCCACAGAAGCGACGGCACTTTGAGCCTTAATCATCTCGATAAAGTTCCGTTCGATATAATCGCGGTGATATATGCAATAGGCACGTTCTTATGTGTGGGCGCGGTTGCGGAAACCTACGGATATACCGAAATCGCGATTATGGCGTGTATAGTGGGTGAAGTAATATATCTGCTTTCACTCGCGTTTGTTCTTACCTTTGCGGCGCGTATAAAGCTCGGAACGCTCATAAAAAACACGGTTATATACAGGCTTATAAAAGTTCTCTGGAAATGTGCTAAAAAGGTTTACGGCAGTCTTAAATATGTATTTAAGAACCTTTCGCTTGTGAAGAAAACTGTTGTAATATGCCTTGCTGTCATATTTGTCGGGTTTATCGGAGTATCCTCGCTTGCCTACTCAATTTACGGTCTGCAATGGTTTTGGATATTATTCTCGGTTGCAATTTCCGCCTTCGCGGTGTATTCTGTTATAATAATGCAGAAAATTAAAATCGGCGGAGAGAAAATTGCTTCGGGCGATCTTGAACATAAGATAGATACACAGTATATGTACGGTGAATTTAAGGATTTCAGCGAGAGTCTTAATAACATAAATCTCGGATTGCAGGCGGCGATAAATGAAAAAATGCGTAGCGAGCGGTTTAAAACCGAGCTTATCACAAATGTTTCTCACGATATTAAAACGCCGCTTACGTCGATAATCAATTATGTTGACCTTATAAAAAAAGAATATCCCGACGGTGAAAATATAGGCGAATATATTGAGGTGCTTGACAGGCAGTCGGGCAGACTCAAAAAGCTGATTGAGGACCTTGTAGAGGCTTCAAAGGCGTCTACGGGCAATATTGCCGTTAATCTCTCCGAATGTGAGGTAGGGGTTCTGCTTTCGCAGACGGTGGGCGAGTTTGACGATCGGTTAAAAAAAGCGGGAATACAGCCGATATTAAATCTTCCCGAAACACCCGTTATAATAATGGCGGACGGACGGCATTTGTGGCGTGTTTTTGATAATCTTATGAGCAATGTCTGCAAGTATGCCCAGTCTGGAACGCGCGTATATTTAGATGTTGCCAATGTCGGCGGAAAAGCGGTAATTGTGTTTAAAAACATATCCAAATTTGAACTTAACGTATCGGGCGACGAACTTTTGGAACGCTTTGTCAGGGGTGATTCTTCAAGGAATACCGAAGGCAGCGGTCTCGGACTTTCAATAGCACAAAGTCTTGTAGCATTGCAAAACGGAAGTCTTAATATAGTCACCGACGGCGACCTCTTTAAGGTGATAATGACATTTGATATAAAAAATTAGGACGGGGATAAAAATGTCTGAAAAAACAGAAAGAAGTTTATCTTACAGCAAAAGACGCGCCTTACGCCGAAGAAAACTGTTTATACGCAGGTTTGTGCTGTTCTGCCTGATAGTAATATCGGCGGCGGCAGGCGTGTTTGCGGGGACGGAGCTTTACGCTTGTTTTTACAGTACCGCAAAAAGCACGAATACAAATTCCGAAGCGGAATCGGCAGGAAAGGTTAAAAAGGCGGAAGAACTTGCAATGCCTGATTGGGTGACGGTGGATCTCATACATAAGCACGGCAATGCAAGGAGCGGGACAAAGCTATCGGGTATTAACAATATAGTCATTCATTATGTCGGTAATCCAGGCACTACCGCAAAGAACAACCGCGACTTTTTTGATAAAGAAAACACAGATGTCAGTTCAAACTTTGTTGTTGGGCTTGACGGTGAGATAATACAGTGCCTGCCCGTTTACGAAAAGTCGGCGGCAAGTAACTGGCGCAATAGTGACACAATTTCAATAGAGGTCTGCCACGAGGACGAGGACGGCAAATTCAACAGCCAAACCTATGCGTCGGTCGTTAAGCTGACGGCGTGGCTTTGCAAAGAATTTGATTTAAAGTCAAGCGACGTAATACGCCATTATGATATAACAGGTAAGATGTGTCCCGTTTACTATGTTAATAACAAGGACGCGTGGAAAACTTTTTTAAAGGACGTTGAAAAGGGAATAAACGATTATGGAACACAACAGTGATAGGTTCAGCGATTCTCAAAAAAGAATAATAAGCATCTGCATAATCGGCGCACTTGTTTTGTTTTGCGCGGCGGTTACATATTTTGTCGGCGTTCCTATGGTAAGGTTTGTTTCGGAACCGCAAAAGTTTAGGAATTGGGTGCAGTCTCACGGTGTTTGGAGCCGCTTTGCCTTTATAGGAATGACCGTGTTTCAGGTGGTGATTGCTCTTGTGCCTGGCGAACCGTTTGAGATAGGCGCGGGTTATGCCTTCGGCGCGGTTGAGGGTACGCTGCTTTGCGTCGCGGGTATAACGCTCGGAAGCGCTTTGGTGTTCTTTATTGTCAGAAAATTCGGGCAAAGAGCGGTAGAAGTATTTTTCAGCTACGATAAAATCAAATCGCTTAAATTTTTGCAGAACGAAAAAAAGTTGGACGTTATAATGTTCACCGTGTTTTTCTTGCCCGGAACGCCTAAGGACCTGCTTACTTATTTTGCGGGGCTTACCGAAATGAAATTTTTAAAGCTGATAATCATTACAACGGTTGCGCGGCTCCCCTCGGTGATAACGTCAACCGTCGGCGGAAGTGCGCTCGGCGTTAAAGAATATGAACTTGCGGCTGTTGTTTTTGCCGCAACATTGGCGATAAGCGTGACGGGATTAATAATCTATAACGCTATCTGCCGTAAAAGAAATAAAAAATAAATAACGGGTGTTGACAACAGCCAGCGCGTGTGGTATAGTATGAGTGTATTATTTGAAATAGTACAGTTAGTACGTAAATTTGGAGGTTCTTTATGTTAGAAACAAAAGATTTAGTAAAAATCTATAAACCTAAAAAAGGCGTGCCCGTAACGGCGCTTGACCATATTTCTCTGAAATTTCCAGAAAAGGGAATGGTCTTTCTGCTCGGAAAATCGGGAAGCGGAAAATCAACCCTGCTGAATGTGTTGGGCGGACTTGACAGGTATGACGGCGGCGAAATAACCATTATGGGTGTTTCGTCAAAGAATTTCAAGCAACGGCATTTTGATTCATACCGCAATACCTACGTCGGTTTTATATTTCAGGAGTATAACATTCTTGATGAATTTTCCGTGGGCGCAAATATCGCTCTTTCAATAGAACTTCAAGACAGAAAAGCCGAAGATAAGGAAATCAACAAAATACTTAAAGAGGTTGATTTGGAAGGCTTTGGAAATAGAAAACCGAATGAACTTTCAGGCGGTCAGAAGCAACGCGTCGCAATAGCGCGCGCTCTGGTTAAGAATCCTAAAATAATAATGGCGGACGAACCTACGGGCGCGCTTGATTCAAATACGGGAAGACAGGTTTTTGACACGCTTAAAAAGCTGTCGGAAAGCAAGCTTGTAATAGTTGTCTCGCACGACCGTGAGTTTGCCGAACAGTATGCCGACCGTATAATTGAGTTGTCCGATGGCAGGGTAATAAGCGACGTTGAGCTTGATAATGAGTATAACGAAGCTGTAACAGACACGTTGAATTTCCACGGAAATACTGTTGACATACCCTCAGGTTACCATTTGACCGAGGAAGACAGGGAACAAATTAATAAGTATATAGATGAATTGAACGGTAAGGAAATGAGCTTATCGGTTGTCGGCAAGAGCAATGCGGCAAAACGGTTCGTTAATACCGATACGTCAAAAATAGCCGCTCTCGATTCAGCTAAATTCAAGCTGATAAAATCAAAATTACCGTTAAAAAGCGCCTTTAAAATAGGCGCGAGCGGACTTAAATATAAAAAATTCCGTCTTGTAATGACAATTATACTCTCCTGTATTTCGTTCGGACTTTTCGGTCTTGCGGATACATTCGGTTCATATAACCACGCAAAGACCTGCGCGAATTCTCTTATTGATACGGGCGTTGAATATACCTCGGTAGCAAAATCAAAGAATATTAAGTCAAAGACTTCAAGCTATTGGCATTCGGGCAATTACAAAATTTCCGAAGAAGATATAAAACAAATTTCGGATGGAATGGGCGTTAAAATGCGCGGAGTCTATAAGCCGACAGAGGCGGGACTTGATTTCTCCGAGCAGACAGATACCGATGTTAAACTCACCGAAACCGAATACGGCATATATACTCCCTGCTTTTCGGGCGGTTTTTCCGATATAACAAACGATATTATTAAAGAAATGAATTTTAAAATTCTTTGCGGAGAATTGCCGAACGGTGAAAAGGACGAAATCGCAATAAGCGAATATATTTACGAGGTTTTCAAAAAGGCAGGATATTTTGACGGAGTTACGCTCACTACCGACGCAAAAGGCACCCAAATACCTCTCTATCAAAAAATTGAAAAGCCCGAAGATATGATAGGTAAAACGATTACTCTTGACAAAACAAAGTTTACCGTGACCGCGGTAGTGGATACGGGCTTTGATGTAAGCAGATATGAGGATTTGACCAAGAAGAAGGATCACCAGTCAAGCGCCGAAAAAATGGTTGATTACGTCCTCTATAACGAATACTGCGCTGCGTCCGCTTACAGCTATGCAGGCGTGGTTATGACGGGCGACGGATATGTTAAGCGTATGATAGAAAACAGCCCGAATATGTCGGCTATTACCGAGGGATTTTTGAGCTTTTACGGCAATGAGGCAAATGTTGACCCAAACAATCTTGCGCGCTTGTCAGATGTTTCAAACGAAAAAATAATCTGGGCAGACGGCGAAAAAAGCCAGCTCGGCGAAAAAGAAATAATCATAACGTCGGATCTTATTAATTACGACGGCGAAGAAGCGATTGCCGATTATAATGAATTGTTAAAGAAAAAGCCTGAGCTTTCGGCTTGGCAGTACGATTACGTCGATGACGAACAGGTTGAAGGGTACAAAATAGTCGGCATAATTGATACTACTTCTCAGGACAGCAAATCAAAGCTCTCGTCCTGCGTTGTCGCCGCAGACAGCTTGTATAACGAATTTTGCGAGGGCAGGGACTATGTATATTCGTACGCAATAGGCAAAATGCCGTCGGAACGCTCGCAGATATACGATATGGTTGATTATTGCTATAACAATAACCCAAATGTCCGTTTCGGAATACAGAATTCCGTAACATTTGAACTGGACGCAATAAACGATGTTCTTAAAACCGTATCAAAGTATTTCCTTTATATCGGTATAGGCTTTGCGGTATTTGCGGCGCTTATGCTTGCAAACTTCATAGCTACAAGTATATCCCACAAAAAGCAGGAGATAGGTATTCTCCGCGCTATCGGCTCACGCAGTAACGATGTGTTCAGGATATTCTTCTCCGAGAGCTTTATAATAGCCGCAATCAACTTTGTGCTGTCATCAATAGGAGTTTTTGCGGCGACTGTAATAATTAACAGCCTGCTAAGAGAAAAGCTGGGCATACTTGTTACGGTTCTTAACTTCGGTTTAAGGCAGATATTGCTTGTTTTGGCTGTAAGTATAATAGTAGCCTTTATTGCAAGCTATTTGCCTGTAAAACGAATTGCGTCAAAGAAACCTATCGACGCAATACGCGACAGATAAAATATACGGGGTGTTACAATGAAAAATATTCTCGAAATGGTCGAGCACTCCGCTCTGAACTATCCCGAAAAGTTGGCTTTTCGGGATAGCGAGAGCGATATAACCTATTTGCAGTTGGTGGCAAAGGCTAAAAAGATCGGCACAGAAATCGCAAAAAGCGGTATTTGCGGCAGACCTGTCGCCGTAATTATTGATAGGTCGGTAAAATGCCTTACGGCAATGCTTTCGGTGCTATAC
>CAKSQT010000029.1 GCA_934486755.1 uncultured Eubacteriales bacterium
GGCGTTATCTCCCTGTTTCCAAGACCCACAACAAGCACGGTATCCCTGCTTTCGGGCAACAGCTCATCAAGCGCGTCCGTTATTGCTTTTTCGGTCTGATCGTCGTCAGCCGACCCGCCGATAAACGGAAATTCAACCGTTATATAGCTTCCTATCGGTTTTTTTATCCTTTCCGCAGCCGATTTGTCTATAACTTTTATATGCGTTGTCTTAATATCGCCCGACACCTTTTCGTATTTTTCAATTCCTTCGGCGTTCTTCGTTCTTTCGGCTGTTTCCAACGCAAGGTCTGTTCTGAAATCCATAATTATTGCTCCTTTTTATTATGTTTTTCCGATATTGAGCCGATTTATCCACCGAGGTTGCGCTGAACACTTGAAAATATATTTATAATATGTTATAATCTATATATCTATTATATAATAATATATTAAGGGTGGTTTAGTAATGCCGTTTGGATCTCTTGACGATATTTGGAACGCGGTCAGCGAGGAGATTAAAAGCAAAATATCCGACGTTGCCTTTGACTGCTTTCTGAAAGATCTCAAACCTGTGTCTATTGAATCCGGGGAGTTTATAGTTTCGATAAACAACATCTATATGCAGGAGGTTGTTGAAAAAAATTATATTCCGCTTATAAAAAATTCGATTAAAAAAGTAATGGGTATAGATATGGAGCTTACCCTTATTCTCGAAGAGGACGAGCAGAAAATTCTTGACGCGGAAAAATACAGCGCGGGTCTTACCTTTGAGGACTTTTTTACCTTTGATAATTTCATAGTCGGCTCCACCAACCGCTTTGCACACGCGGCGTCATTTGCGGTGGCGGACAATCCGAATATTATCTACAATCCGCTTGTTATCTACGGCAACTCGGGCGTGGGAAAAACGCACTTGCTGCTTGCTATTAAAAATCACATAAAGAAAAAATTTCCGAACAAGAAAATTCAGTACATACGGAGCGAGGATTTTACAAATCAGCTTATAGCATCTATTCAGGACGGTAAGCTGGGACTCGGCACGTTGGACGATTTCCGCAACAAGTTCCGCAATGTCGACGTGTTGCTGATAGACGATATTCAGTTTATCGCGGGCAAGGAGCAGACCCAAGAGGAGTTCTTCAACACGTTTAACACCCTTTTCCAGAACAACAAGCAGATAGTGGCAACGCTCGACCGTCCGCCTAAGGAGGTCAAAACATTAGACGACCGTATCCGCTCGCGCCTTGAATGCGGTCTTTTTGCCGATATTACACCTCCCGACTTTGAAACGAGGGTCGGAATAATAAACAAAAAGGCAGAGCAGATGGGAATAACGATAGAAGAAAACCTTGTTTTCTATATTGCCGAGCATATTAAGGTCAACACCCGTCAGCTTGAAGGCGTTGTTAAAAAGTTGCAGGCATTTATAACCATTCAAAAGCGTATACCTAACATAATGGTTGTTCAGGGCTTTATTAGGGACATTATAAACGATTCAAAGCCCGAGCCTATAAAGATAGAAAAAATCATTTCCGAGGTTGCAAGGACTTATAACGTTTCCGAAAGCGACATTCTTTCAAACCGCCGCACCGCGTCGTTGGCACTGGCACGTCAGGTTGCGATGTATATAGCGAGGGAAACTACCTCTCTTTCCTACAAGGCGATAGGCGAGAGCTTTGGAAAAGACCATACCACCGTTCTTTACAACGTAAACCGAATTGAAGAATTTTTGAAGGACAAGCCCTATGAAAAAGAGCTTGTTGACGATATAATCAAAAATCTTACGGGTGAAACCAGGTCTTAATTTTCTTAAAAGTTATTAACATTTTCAACTTTAATTAACCGCAAAGTTATTAAACGGGGTGTTGAAAACCGAAAAGTTGAAAAGTTATCAAGTATTTGTCCACTTTTGTTTTAACAGCTTTTCTTGGCTTGTTAAAAGGGATAAACTGGGTTTTCAACCGTTTTAACACCCCTTACTACTACTGTTATTTTTATATTCTTTTTTAGGAGGAAAAATATGATTTTTTCAGTTGAACGCTTGGCTCTGCTTGACGCGGTAACACATCTTCAAAGGATAGTCGGAGCAAAAACCTCAATGCCCGTTTTGGAGGGAATTTTGATTTCCGCTGAACAGGGTAAAATAACCCTTATTTCATACAACCTTGAAATGGGAATGAAAAAAGAGATATACGCTAAATGCGACGAGGAGGGCGACATTGTTATCAGCGCGCGTCTGCTTGCGGACATTCTTCGCCGTATGAACGGCATACAGGTTGAGATAAGCGCCGACGAACGCCTTAACTGCCACATAAAGAGCGGCGAAGCCACTTTCGACATAATGGGTATGGCGGCAACTGATTTTCCCGAAATGCCTTCGGTAAACGAGGGAACGCAGATCACCTTATCTTCCGACCTTTTTTCGGAAATGGTCAAGGGAACCTGCTTTGCGGCGGCTCAGAATGAGGGCGCAAAGCCTATCTTAACGGGTATCAACATTTCAATAGAAAACGGCGTTATTCAGTTTGTCGGAATTGACGGATACCGTCTTGCGATCCGCCGCGAAAAGACCGAGGTTTACGAAAATATTTCGTTTACAATAGCAAACCGTTCTCTCGGCGAGGTGGTTAAGCTGATAGACGAGGAAACCGAAAACGTTGAAATGTATATTGCTCCGCGCCTTATCTGCTTTAACATAAACGGTTACACCTTTATTTCACGCCTTTTAGAGGGTGAATTTGTAAACTACAAAAAAACCATTCCATCCGAGCATACTCAGTCGGTAACGGTTAATACGCGCGACCTTATAAATACCATTGAGCGTGTTTCGCTTCTTATAAGCGAGTCTTTTTCAACGCCCGTGCGCTGCTATTTCAATGAACACAGCGCAGTTTTCACAAGTGCGACATCTATGGGACGCGCAACCGAAACTTTCAATACCGAGCTTGAAGGCGCCGCTTTTGAAATAGGTCTTAACAGCCGTTATCTGCTTGAAGCGTTAAAGGCAACCGATACCGAAAAAATTAAAATTCTGTTCAACGGTTCCAATGCGGGCGTGGTCATACTTCCTGTTGATTCTGATGAATTTACATATATGATAATGCCTATGAGGTTGAAATAATGGAATATAAAAAAATTAAGATACGGGAAGATTTTATCCGTCTTGATTCCGCTATGAAGCTCGCCGATATGGTCGTTACGGGCGGCCACGCGAAGATAGTTATTCAGGACGGAGAGGTTAAGCTCAACGGCGAGGTCTGCACAATGCGCGGCAAAAAACTTCACAGCGGCGACAGGGTTGAGTTTGACGGACGCGGATTTGAAGTGGAATGAGAGTTAAAACCTTAAAATGTACCGATTTTCGGAACATTGAGAGTTCTTTTATTTCGCCGTGTGAGGAAATGAACGTTATCTGCGGCGAAAATGCTCAGGGAAAGACCAATCTTATTGAGGCTGTATGGCTCTTTACGGGCGCTAAAAGTTTCAGGAGCGGTAAGGACAGCGAGTTTATAAAATTCGGTGGCGAAAGCGCAAAAAACGAACTTTGCTTTTATTCGGGCGGAATTGAAAATGACGCCGTTATGGAATTCGGCGAACGCAGAAAGGCAATATTAAACGAAAATGCTCTTTCAAGTCCGTCAAAGCTGGCAGGCGTTTTCAGGGCGGTCATTTTTTCACCGAACGATCTTTCAATCGTTAAGGACGGACCGAGTGTGCGGCGAAAATTTATAGACACCGCGATAGGGCAGTTATATCCGAATTATATATCGTTTTTGAGAAACTACCGCCGCGCGCTTGAACAGAGAAATAAAACTATAAAAGAATACAGATTTGACGGCAGTCTTTCGGTTATGCTTGACGTTTTTGAAAATGAAATAGCCGAGTACGGAAAGAAGATAATACAGTACCGAAAAAGATTTTTAGAGGTAATGAGCGGATTTCTTCCGAGCATATACGAGGGTATTTCGGGCGGCAGGGAAAAACTTGAAACGGTTTATCTGCCCTGCTGTGACGGCGATCTTATAGGGGCGCTTAAAGCGGCGCGGAAAGAGGATATGTTTACGGGAACAACCTCGGCAGGACCGCACAGGGACGATATAGATTTTAAAATAAACGGCGTTTCGGCGCGCCCCTACGGTTCACAGGGTCAACAAAGGAGTATAGCAATATCCTTAAAGCTCGCCGAAGCGGAGGTTATTAACAGCGTATCGGAAGAATATCCCGTATTTTTGCTTGACGATGTTATGAGCGAGCTTGACCCGAACCGCCAGGATTATATTTTAAACCGCATAAAGGGTATGCAGACGTTTTTGACCTGCTGCGACCCGACAAATATAAAAAATCTTGAAAGCGGTAAAATTTTCAGGGTAAAAAACGGAAGGGTGGAAAACTGATGTATATACATTTAGGTCAGGAGATCGTTATTCCGTCCGACGATGTTGTGGGAATTTTTGATCTTGACAGTTCTACCGTTTCAAAGCATACTCGAAAATTTCTAACGGTAAGCGAAAAATCGGGCAGGGTTGTGAACGTTTCATACGAACTGCCGAAATCCTTTGCGGTGTGCTGTGACAAAAATAAGAAAACCACGGTTTATATATCTCAAATTTCCACCGCAACATTGCTTAAAAGAAAAGATTTTCTGTCTTCAATAAATAAAAAAGAGGAGTAATATAATGAGTAACGACATTAACACACCTGTTACGGAAAGCTATGATGAAAATTCCATACAGGTACTTGAAGGCCTCGAAGCTGTAAGAAAGCGTCCCGGAATGTATATAGGTTCCACGGGTGAACGCGGTCTTCACCATCTTGTTTATGAAATTGTGGATAACTCTATCGACGAAGCTCTTGCAGGCTATTGCGACAAGATACTTGTTGAGCTTTTGGACGACGGCGTTATCAGGGTTTCGGATAACGGACGCGGTATTCCTGTCGGAATACATCCGCAGAAAGGTATACCGACGGTAAGCGTTGTATTCACAATTCTTCACGCGGGCGGTAAATTCGGCGGCGGCGGATACAAGGTATCGGGCGGTCTTCACGGCGTTGGCGCTTCGGTAGTAAACGCGCTTTCAAGCTGGCTTGAAGTTGAGGTTAAGGACGGCAAGAATATTTATAAACAGCGCTATGAAAAGGGTAATATAAAGACCGAGCTTGAAGTTATAGGCACGACCGACGAATCGGGAACCGTTGTTACCTTTAAGCCCGACCCGACGATATTTACCGACACCACACGTTACGATTACGATACTCTGCTTTTAAGGCTTAGAGAACAGGCTTTTCTTAACGGCGGTATAAGAATAGTTCTTAAAGATATGAGAACCGACGCCGACATTCCCGAAAGGGAGGACGACCTTCACTTTGAGGGCGGTATTCGCTCCTATGTTGAATATCTGCTTGAAAAGAGCAAGAAGGACCGCCTTAACAACAAGGTGATATACATTTCGGGCAGCGATAAGGACTCTATGGCGGAAATCGCGCTTATTTGGAGCACAAGCTACGACACAAAGATAATGTCCTTTGCCAACACCATTCACACGGTGGACGGCGGTACTCACGAAAGCTCCTTTAAAACCAGCCTTGCAAGGGTAGTTAATAAATACGGCAGAAATTTCAAATTCTTAAAGGATAACGATTCAAACCTTAAATCGGACGATATTAACGAGGGTCTTATCGCCGTAGTAAGCGTTAAGCTAACCGACGCTCAGTTTGAATCGCAGACAAAGGCAAAGCTCGGCAATACCTCTATCGGTACGCTTGTCAACAATATAATGGCAGAAAAGATGTATCAGTTTTTGGAGGACAATCCTGCCGAAGCGAAGATTATACTTGATAAGTCAATTGCTTCTTCAAACGCACGCGAGGCGGCTCAGAAGGCAAGAGATTTACAGCGTAATAAATCGGGCATAGGCGGAAAAACAAGAATGCCCGAAAAATTAAAGGACTGCATTTCAAACGACCCGACCAAAACCGAGATTTATATAGTCGAGGGAGACAGTGCGGGCGGTTCGGCAATAGAGGGCAGAAACAGCACCTATCAGGCGATACTTCCGCTTTGGGGTAAAATGCTCAACGTTGAAAAAGCAAGGGTGGACAAGGTTTTCGGAAACGAAAAGCTGACCCCTGTTGTAGTAGCGCTCGGAACGGGAATTGCCGAAAACTTTGATATTTCAAAGCTGCGTTACGATAAAATAGTTATTATGGCGGATGCCGATGTCGACGGTTCTCACATCAGAACGCTTCTTTTGACATTCTTCTTCCGCTATATGCCCGAGCTTATAGAAACGGGTCATATCTATCTTGCACAGCCGCCGCTTTTCCGCGTTTCAAAGGGAAAACAGCATTATGACGCTTTTACCGACGAGGAAAAGGCGGAATATATTGAAAAACTCGGCGGAAATGCCGACGTTCAGCGGTATAAAGGTCTTGGTGAAATGGATCCCGAACAGCTTTGGGAAACCACCCTTGACCCCGAAAGAAGAACGTTTTTGCGTGTTACTATGGACGACGCCGCCCTTGCCGACAGCACCTTTACAATGCTTATGGGCGAGGAAGTTGAACCGCGCCGCCAGTTCATAGAAGAAAACGCTATATACGCTACCGATCTTGATATTTAAGGGGGAAATGTAAAATGTCTAAACACGAAAGCGTAAGCTGGCCGAAGGACGAAGAAACAAACATTGTCCCCGTTGAAATAGTTGACGAGGTAAGGACCAGCTTTTTGCAGTATTCAATGTCGGTTATAGTAAGCCGTGCTTTGCCCGACGTAAGGGACGGTCTTAAACCCGTTCACAGAAGAATACTTTACACAATGTATGAAAACGGATTAACGCCCGACAAGGCGTACCGTAAGTGCGCCGATACCGTCGGCGCCGTTTTGGGACGTTATCATCCGCACGGCGACGCCAGCGTTTATGACGCAATGGTAAGAATGGCGCAGGACTTTTCTTTGCGCTATCCTATGATAGACGGTCACGGAAACTTCGGTAATATCGACGGTTTCCCTGCGGCTGCCTACCGTTATACCGAATCTAAAATGAGCAAGCTCGCTATGCACATGCTGGACGATATTGATAAAGAAACCGTTCAGTTTATGCCGAACTATGACGACCGTTTGAAAGAGCCTACCGTTCTTCCCGCCCGTTTTCCGAGCCTTTTGGTAAACGGCTCCTCGGGTATCGCAGTTGGTATGGCTACCAATATTCCTCCGCACAATTTGGGCGAGGTTATTGACGGTATGTGCTGTCTTATCGACAATCCCGACGCCGAGCTTGCCGATATATGCCAATATATAAAGGGACCCGACTTCCCGACGGGCGGCATAATTATGGGCCACGCGGGAATAAGGGCGGCTTACGCTACGGGCAGAGGTAAGATAACCGTAAGAGGTAAGACCGAAATAGAAGAACGTCAGGGCGGACGGTTTAGGATAGTTATAACCGAAATTCCCTACGTTGTAAGAAAACAGGACCTTGTTAAAAATATTTACGATTTGGCGGCTGAAAAGCGCGTTGAGGGAATTGAGGACGTTGTTGACTACTCCTCAAAGCGCGACGGCGGCATTAAAATTATCGTTGACATCAAGCGTGACGCAAATCCGCAGGTCGTTCTTAACAAGCTGTTCGCTTATACGCAGTTGCAGACGACATTCGGCGTTAATATGCTGGCTCTCGTAAACGGCGAGCCGAAGATACTCACCCTTAAAGATATGCTGCAAAATTATATCGATTTCCAGTGCGAGATAGTTGAAAACCGCACCAGATTCGATATGCGTAAGGCGCAGGAAAGGGCGCATATTTTAGAGGGCTTAAAGGTAGCGCTTGACTTTATCGACGAGGTTATCAAAATTATCCGCGCAAGCAAGACCATTCCCGAAAGCAAGGCGGCTCTTTCCGACCGCTTCGGGCTTGACGATATACAGACCACCGCAATCGTTCAGATGCAGTTAGGTAAGCTGTCGGGTCTTGAAAAACAGAAAATTCTTGACGAATTAAAGGAAAAGCTCGACTTTATAAAGGAATGTAAGGAAATACTTGCTTCCCACACGCGTATACTTGATATAGTTAAGACCGAGGCGCTCAATCTGCGCGATAAGTTTGCGGACGACCGCCGTACCGAGATAACCACCGTTTCGGGCGAGGTTGACATTGAAGACCTCATTCCCGAGGAGGAATGTGTTATCACCAAGACCGAAAACGGATATATCAAGCGTTTGCCGTCCGATACGTATAACGTTCAGCACCGCGGCGGCAGAGGAATTACGGGTATGACCACAAGGGAAGACGACATTGTTGAGAATATGTTTGTCTGCTCGTCGCACGATTATATAATGATGTTCTCAAACCTCGGACGTATGTATAGAATTAAGGCTTACGAGATACCAGAGGGCAGCAGAACATCAAAGGGTATGAACATAGTAAACATACTTCCGCTAATGCCCGACGAGAAGATTAATATTATACTTCCTGCCTCCGAGCTTGATGAAGAAAAGCTGATTTGTATGGTTACCAAAAAGGGTATCATCAAGCGCACGCGTTTGTCGGAATTCAGGAACACCCGCAAGAGCGGTATTATAGCTATTTCGATAGACGAGGACGACGAGCTTACCTTTGTTAAGCTGACCGATGGAGGTTCAAACCTGCTTATTGCCACCAAAAAGGGTATGGCTATACAGTTTAACGAGAATGACGTCCGCGCTATGGGCAGAAACGCCCGCGGCGTTAAGGCGATAACTATGAAAGACGGCGACTATGTCGTCGCTATGGAAGTGACCGACGAAAACACGCGTCTTCTCACCGTTACAGAAACAGGATTCGGCAGAATCAGTCCTATTTCGGATTACAGGGTGCAGTCAAGAGGCGGCAGAGGTCTTATAAACTACCGTGTTGAAAAATACGGCGACGTTGCGGCGGTTCTCTCGGTAACTGATGACGACGATATTATAATGATAGCCTCAAACGGCATTATAATCCGTATCTACGGCGGCGATATTTCCGAATTTGCAAGACCCGCAAAGGGCGTTAAGATAATGCGCGTTGCCGAGGGCGAACGCATACTCTCGGTTGCTTCCGCGGAACACGATGAAAACGAAGTGAACGACGCACCCGAGGCGGCGGACGCTGATTCGGGCGACGTAGGCGAACCTGAACCCGAAAATTCTGATGAATCGGCAGACGGGCAGGAGCCTGAAAATGCAAATGATGAGGAATAAAAAGCGGTAATAAACTCAGAAAGGCGGAAAAAAGCGGAGAAAAACTATTCTCCGCTTTGTACCTATGGAAGAATATAATCCTCAGTTTGACGGTGAAAATCCTCAAAAACAGTATGTGACCTATATTCCGTTCGGAATGTCGCCCGAGGAATACGAAAACAAGAAAAAAATAAAGCGCTCCGCGCTTTGCGCAGGCATTTGCTTTACCTTTATCACCCTGTTTTCGGTCGTTTGGGCGCTTTGCTACTACTTTGTTATGGGCAAATTTGGCTTTACCTCTCAAAAGGCGTATGAAATAATATCCGAGCCTGCCGTTTTGCAGGTTGTTCAGGTAGTTTTGTCCTCGTTTATGTTTACCGTGCCGTTTATATTCGTTTATAAGGCGGGCGGAGAGAGGATAAGTGATATTGTTGCTCTTAAAAAACCCGTAAAGGGAATGTTTTTACCCTATTTTCTGATAGGGGCGGCGGTTTGCGTTTTTGCAAACCTTTCGGTTTCCTCGGCAGGACAGATTTTTGAGCGTTTCGGAATAAACTATTCGGTAGACGACGGCGGCGACCCGAAAGGACTTTTCGGTTTTTTGCTTATGCTTATTTCAACCGCAATAGTTCCCCCGCTTGTTGAAGAATTTGCGTGCAGGGGAGTTCTGCTCGGCAGTCTTAAAAAATACGGCGAGAGCTTTGCGATTATAGTTTCGGCTCTGCTTTTCGGCACGGTACACGGCAATTTCGACCAGATGCCGTTTGCGTTTATCGTCGGACTGATACTCGGATTTATAACCGTTAAAACGGGAACTATCGCCGTGTCGATAGCCGTCCACTCGTTCAATAATCTGGTTTCGGTGGTTTACAGCTATCTCAACCTTTCAAACGATTTACGCGGAATGCTTTTAATGTTGCTGTATTCAATAGTTCTTATTTTCGGCACATTGGGCGTTTTCTTGCTTTGCAGGCGTGATGAAAACGCTTTCAGCCTTAAAAGCGACAGTTCGGGAGTCGCAGAAAAACTGAAATATAAGTGGTTTTTCACATCTCCCGCGATAATTATTTTTATAGTTATTTGTTTAATAAATGCCGTGAGGTATTTTAATTAAAAGTATATTGGGGGAATTATTATGTACGCAAATCCTTTCATTAATTTTGCCGAAGATATTGATTTCGGCGGATTATCTGCGGCGCTTAACGCAATTTTCATTTTCCTTTCGTTCTATTTTCTTTTTGTATTTATAGCCATTGCGGCGGGAGTTGTGCTTTATTATCTCAACGCCGTGGGAATTTACAAGATGTCGGTCTCGGCAGGTATTAAAAACCCGTGGTACAGCTTTATCCCGTTTTTTGACGCAATAGCTCTCGGTAGACTTGCCGAAAAATATCAAAAGAAAAACGGCGCAAGGTCTGCTAAATTCAGTATCATTCTGTTGGTATTAAAAATCGCATACGAGCTGACCGCCGTTGTTATGATATTCCTTATGATGTTCAGCGTAGGCAACACAGTTATTATCATCGCGGCGCGCGGTGCGATAACGAATGACACCTCGGCTGTAATTTCGGGTCTTGCGGCATTGCTTCCGTATATCGTATCGGTTTTGGTTTTCTGCGCGGTAGCGATTGCTTATAAGGTATTCTGCTATATAGCGTTATGGCGTGTCTTCGGAATATTTGACAGCAAGAACGCCACCGCTTATACCGTGCTTTCGGTATTCTTCTCGTTTTTGGCTCCTATCTTCGTGTTTGTTATGCGTGATAAAAAACCGCAGTACACCTATGCGGAGCGTATTCAGATCCGCACTATGAATAATTTTCATACCGTTTACAGCGAGCCTGCGCCTATCGCTGATGAAAACGCCGCCGAAAATACCGAAAATGCTGAAAATACAGAACAAGGCGAGTAACGGGGTGTTTTCTTGGACAGAAAATTTATGGACCGCGCGCTGACCCTCGCTTTCGAGGCGGCGGAAAAGGGCGAAGTCCCCGTCGGAGCGGTCATAGTTAAAAACGGCGAAATTATAGCCGAGGGCAGAAACAGGCGTGAGGAAAAGAAAAACGCCCTGTCCCACGCCGAGATAGAGGCTATAAACACCGCCTGTAAAAAACTTAAAAGCTGGCGGCTTGACGGGTGCGAGCTTTACGTCACCCTTGAACCCTGCCCTATGTGTACGGGCGCTATAATAAACGCACGCATAAAGACCGTGATTTTCGGCGCGTATGACAGCAAGGCAGGTAGTATGGACAGCGTTATAAATCTGTGCGACTATCCATATAACCACAAGCCCGAAATATACGGCGGTATTTGTGAGGACGAATGTATAGCCGTTATGCAGAGATTTTTTAAGGGTTTAAGAAAAGAACAATAGAATTGCAATGTGTAAATAGAAAACGTAGGATTTCAATATACGAAATCCTACGTTTTTAAGTATTTGATTTATTATTTATTAAATATCTTTTCGGGATATTCGGCATAGTTTAAAAGGTCACCAGCGTTAACGTCAAGCGCGTCGGACAGGGCGTATAACACTTCCAACGAAAAAGAACTTGATGTGCCTGGTGCCTCAATAACACTCAAAAATGTACGGCTTATACCCGCTTTTTCGGAAAGCTGTTCCTGCGTCATATTTCTCATTCTTCTCAAAGTCGCGATAGCAATGCCCAATTGATTTATTTTATCGCGGTAATCAAACTTTTTGTTGTCCATAATATACACCTCAATTCTTATTAATTATATTTTCTAATAAAAATTTTTTCTACTATCCACGACTTTGCTATTGACTTGAACACATTGCAAGTGTATAATTAGTATAGCATTTGCTAAGCGTTTTATACAAATGCAAACTAAGATTCCCTGTGACGGGGGAGTTTTTAAATATCAGACTGGCTTCTTTTCTATGTGTGCTCATTATTTACAGTCTGTGATTAAAAACTCTCTCATCAGAGGGAATCTGTTTATTATTATTAATTTTATTTTATTACATTTAATATATCGTCCTTTGAGATACAGCCGAACAGAAATAACAGCATTATGTATACGGGTATGCAAACGGCACACAAAAGTATTATGTAAACCAATATCGGCAGAGCAAAAAGGTTGGCGGTAACCGAATTAAAGGTTAAAACGACAGCCAGAGCCGAAAACAGCGGTAAAACAATGTTTCCGACTATTTTAAACTCGGCGCCGCTCACCTTTAACAGTCTTCCGACGTTCATAACGCAGGTCAAAAGGTTTGAAAAATACATTATGCCGATAAACCCGTCAAGTCCGTGTTTTGGGAGCGCCAGCAGAATAAGAATTATCCGCAAAGAGGAGTCGCACACGGCGGTGCGAAAGGTAAAGGTCTGTTGGTCGAGACCCTTTAAAATTCCGTCGGAAACGCTGTCGAGGTACATAAGCGGAACGATAGGCGACAGCGCGCGCAAAAGATAGCCTACCTGTCGGTTGTTGTAGATGAGAATTCCTATATCCTCGCCCGCCACGAAGAAGACCGCCGCGAAAATATATGACATTAAGGCGGTCAGCTTTAAAATGTTTTCGGCGGCGGACTTAACAAGCCCACGCCTGCCGCAGGCGGCGGCTTCGGACATTTCGGGTATAAGCAGGGTTGAAAGCGAATTTAAAAGGGTTGACGGGAAAAACAGTATGGGCAGAGCCATTCCCTTTATCATACCGAATTGGGATAACGCATTTTCTCCCGAACGGGGGCATTTTGAAAGGCATTTCGGAACGAGAACATTCTCGGCTGTTCTTAAAGCGGTGTTGAGATAACGCCCCGCGGTTATGGGAACCGAAATATGCAGAATTTGTTTCACTATCGCATACGGAGGGCGCGTTCTGCCCGAAAGCCCGTTTAAAGAGCGTTTATCGCGGAAATAGACAATCGCCAATATCGTGCAGGAGGCGGCTTCGGCGACCGTATCGCCTGCCAACACCGCTCCGCAGCAGTAGGCAAGACCGTAGGGCATATATTTTTTTACAAGCAAAACGACCAAAAGTATGCGTATTCCCTGCTCCGCTATCTGCGTAAGCGAGCCAGGGGAGGCTTTTCGCCGCGCTATAAAATATCCGCGCAGGCAGGAAGAAACGCCCATAAACGGCAGAGAGAAAGAGAGTATCTTCATAGCGGGCACGGCGCGCATATCGCCGAGAAATCGGTTTGCTATAAAGGGCGCGCCGAAGTATATCAGCGCCACCGATAAAAACGCTATTAAAAGCGTGAGTTCAATACTTCTTTTAAGTATCCTTACCGTGCCTTTGCGGCTCCCAAGCGCCAATTCATCTGCCGCAAGGCGTGTGACGGCGGTGCATATACCCGATGTTGCAAAGGTTGACGCAAGAACATACACCGAAAAAACAAGCTGATAAAGTCCCACGCCCTCGGACCCTATCCCCGCGGCAAGCCAAACCTTAAAAATAATACCGACAAATCGCAAAATCAGCGAAGAAACCGTCATAATTGCGGCGTTTTTTATGAAAACGGTCTTTTTCATACCTATATACTTCCCCCGTTTAGTGTGACAACTGTAATTACAGTAATATGTATGCAAAAGGCGGTGTTTTAATGTATTGAAAAATACGCGCGGAGCGACTATAATATAATTATGAAATCGGGCGAAGGGAAGAATGAATATGAACACTCCGCTTGCCGACAGACTGCGCCCTACCTCTGTTGACGAGGTTGCGGGTCAGCGGCACCTGCTTGCAAAGGGCAGGGTTTTAAGAAAAATAATAGAATCGGGAGATATACCCAACCTTATATTTTACGGACCGTCGGGCGTGGGGAAGACTACCGTTGCGCGCATTATAGCCAACAGCAGCGGCAAAAAGCTGTGCTATCTGAACGCTACGACCGCCTCAACCGCCGATATAAAGGACATTGTCGCTTCAATAGGCACTATTGAGTGCAGCGGCGGAATACTGCTCTATCTTGACGAAATACAGTACTTTAACAAAAAGCAACAGCAGATTTTGCTTTCATATATAGAAAACGGCGATATAACGCTGATAGCCTCCACCACCGAAAACCCCTATTTTTACGTGTATAACGCTATTTTAAGCCGTTCTACCGTGTTTGAGTTTAAAACGCTTGAAGTGCAGGACATTGTTTCGGTCTTAAAGCGCGCGGTTGCGCTTGAAAGCCGCGAAACGGGCAAAACTATTGAAATAAGCGATGAAAGCATATCAAAAATGGCAAGAGCGGCGGCGGGCGACGTCAGGCGTTCTTTGAATATGCTTGAACTCTGCCTGCTCACCGCCGAGCAGGGCGACAAAACGGTTATCGGCGACGATATTACCGAGCAGATATTGGCAGGCAACGCCGTAAGATACGACCGCGAGGGCGACGAGCATTACGATATAGTATCGGCGTATCAGAAATCTATGCGCGGTTCCGACCCCGACGCTGCGATTTATTACCTTGCGCGCCTGCTTGCCGCGGGCGATCTGCCGAGCGCCTGCCGAAGGCTGCTCGTTTGCGCCAATGAGGACGTCGGACTTGCGTATCCGCAGGTAATACCGATAGTAAAGGCGGCGGTGGACACGGCTATGACTGTGGGTCTGCCCGAGGCGCGAATACCTCTTGCGAATGCGGTTATTTTAGTTGCAACCTCGCCGAAATCCAACTCCTCCTGCTGTGCGATTGACGAGGCTCTGGCAGATGTCGAAAAAGGGAATACGGGCAACATTCCGCGCCATCTGCAAAACAAGCACTTTGACGGGGAGGACGCTGAAATAAAGGGTCAGCACTACAAATATCCCCACAGCTATCCCCGACATTATGTAAACCAACAGTATCTCCCGAACGAGCTTAAAAACCGCAGATACTATGAGTACGGCGACAATAAGAGCGAACAGCGGTTTAAGGAATATTGGGACATAATAAAAAAGAACGGAGATAATGTATGAGATACGGTCTGCCGAAAAAAACTCAATATCTGTGGCAGCTGCGCGTCGGTATGGTTTCGGTGGTTCTGCTTGCGGCTATATCCTTTCTCTGCTTTGCTTCGCCGTGGTTTTTACTGCTCACCGCAGTATTTGCCCTTATCTTCGGGGTTCTGATATTCTGGTATGTACCTAAATACCTGAAAAGCTACTTAATAGAGCTTCCCGAAGGCTCAATTATAATCAACCGCGGCGTTTTCATTAAGGTCAGCCACATTATGCCTTATTCAAGGCTTGTATACTGCGAGAGCTTTTCAACCCCGCTTGCAAAGGCTTTCGGGCTTTCGGCGGTCACCCTTAAAGCGGCGCGCAGTCTGCTTGTGATACCCGAACTGCCGAAAACGGAAATAGAACGGCTCATAGGCTCGATAACGGAGGGCGATTAAGTGAAGAAAACCTACCGCGCGCACCCCTTGATGATACTTATGCTTTTAAAGCCGTTTTTGTTTGTGCTGATAATCCCCGTTTTAAAGGGCGTGGTGCAGTATATCATAAGCCGCAGAATAAGCGGAATAATAAGCCTTGAAGTGCTGGCATTTTCGGTGATACTCGCTATCGCCGCTCTGAAATGCCGCGCTTTTCGCCTTACCGTTTCGGGCGATGTGCTGACGGTTAAAAGCGGACTGTTCTTTGTCCGCAAAGCGGTTATAAACATTTCGCGCCTTTCGAGCGTTCAAACCCTTAAAGACCCGATAGACACGCTTTTCGGCTCGGTCACGTACCGCGTAAACACCGAGGCTGGCGCAAAAGGCAAGGCAGATTTTGAATTTAAGCTGAAAACGGCGGACAGCGAGGAGCTTTCCCGCCTTTTATACGGTGAAAAGGCGCAGACAATCCTTAAATTCCCCGTTTGGAAGCTGGCGGTTATGGCGGCTACTACCTCGTCCGCTCTGTCGGGAATAATTTTCAGCGTTCCCATAATCAACAAAACAGGTAAATTGCTCGGCGTTGCGCTCAGCAGTATGCTGTTTAACGAGATAAACACCGTTTCCGAACAGGTGGAAACCTTTTTTCCGCCTGTTGTAAACGCCGCGACCCTGATTTTTCTTTTGGGATATGCGGTGGCGTTTATCCGTTCGTTTATCAAGTTTATCAACTTCCGAATTTTTCTCAAAGACGATAAATTGGAAATACGTTCGGGGTTTATAGTGAGGCGTCGTACCGAGTTTCGCAAAAAATCGGTAAACGACGTCAGAATAGAGCAGACCGCAATAATGCGTATGATAAACCGCTTTTCTATGAAGGTAAGCGTCGGCGGATATGAGGACTCCAAAAACGAGGAAGCGATACTCGTACCGTGCGGCCGCCACGGCGATATTAAACGCCAATTTTCACTGTATTTTCCGTTTCTTGTGCAGGACGGGCGGATAATACACGCAAAGCGCGGCAAAAAAACTCGTTCGCGGTTTTTATATCTGCCTGTCCTCTACACCGCGATAACGGTGCTTGTCTGCACGGCGCTCATACTGTTTTTCCCATATTTTGAACGTCTGGTACTCTTTCTGGGTGCGGTTGCGTTGGCGGTTATCGCCTATTATGCCGACCTGTGCCTGTATAACTATCGGTTCGGCAAAATAAAACTCGGCACCGAAAACGTCTTTGCTCAAAGCTCCAAGCTAATGCGAACCTGTGAAATGTGCTGTTCAAAGGATAAAATAGGGCAGATAAAGCTGATACGCTACAAGGCGGACATCAGAAACAACACCTGCAAGGTGGTAATAACAATACGTTCCGAGAGCGCCGACAGTATACGCGTGCGCCATCTTGACTATGACACGGTCAAGAGTGAAATATTCGGCTGTTTCGGAATAAAACAATAAAATCCGCGCATACTACCGTTGAATGTTTCACGTGAAACATAAATATTAAAGACGGTGATATGTGTGGATTTGTTTTTAGATTGCTTAAAAGCCTTTTTCGTTGGAGGATTTATTTGCCTTGTCGGTCAAATACTGATAGATTTCACCAAGCTCACCCCCGCAAGGATACTTGTGAGCTACGTTGTCGCAGGCGTGGTACTCACGGCAATAGGTGTTTATCAGCCTTTGGTCGATTTTGCGGGAGCGGGTGCGACCGTTCCGCTGACGGGCTTCGGATACAGTCTTGCGACGGGCGTTAAAGAAGCGGTTGAAAAATACGGTATTGTGGGTGCGCTTGCAGGTGGACTAACCGCGACTTCGGCGGGAATAGCGGCTTCGGTCTTCTTCGGATATATTATGGCGTTGCTTTTCAAACCAGGCGACAAAACCTAACAATTAAAAAAATAGACAATTATGCATTTTCGTTATCTGCATAATTGTCTATTTACTTTTTATGCGTATGCTGATATAATGATTAGGCGTGACGAGGTCAATCCTTGTCGCGCCTAATCAAGTTTTAAAATGTTTCACGTGAAACATTCCCTATACATTTATATTATATATAATATATATTAATATATCATATTATATAGGAGGCTCTGTCAATGGGTAAGATAATTTCTATCGTCAACCAAAAGGGCGGCGTAGGAAAAACCACTACCGCAATAAATCTCGCGGCGGCAATAGGTATGGCGGGTAAAAAAGTCCTGCTTGTCGACGCTGATCCGCAGGGAAATTCAACAAGCGGCTTCGGAATAAACAAAAAGGACGTTAAAACGACCCTTTACGAACTGCTTGTCGGCGGCGGAAAGGCGGAAGACGCCACAATCAAGACGGAATTTAAAAACGTTTCAGTAATCCCCTCGTCTATGGATCTTGCCGCGGCGGAGGTCGACCTTATCAATATGGAGCATCGCGAGGCTCAGCTTAAAATGGTTTTGGCGGGTCAGCGCGAGAATTACGATTACATATTTATCGACTGCCCTCCGTCGCTCGGACTGATAACTATAAATTCGCTCAACGCAAGCGATACCGTGCTTGTGCCGATTCAGTGCGAATATTTCGCGTTGGAGGGACTTTCCCAGCTTATGGCGTCGGTAAGGCAGGTCAAAAGGCTCTACAACCCGACGGTTGAGATTGAGGGAATAGTGCTGACAATGTATGACGGCAGGCTTAATCTCACGGGTCAGGTTGTGTCGGAAATTAAGAAATATTTTGCGGACAAGCTCTACAAAACGGTTATACCGCGCGCCGTAAGGCTTTCCGAGGCTCCGAGTTACGGTATGCCGATACAGTATTACGATAAGCGCTCAAAGGGCAGCGACGCATACAACAGTCTTGCCAAGGAATTTTTAAAGCGCAATAAAAGAGGGGGATTTTAAAAAATGGCAGTAAAAAAAGGCGGTCTCGGCAGGGGACTGGAATCACTCTTTAATGAAAACGCTACCGAAAACAACGGTACGGTGACCGTAAAACTTAACGATATAGAGCCCAACAGGGAACAGCCGCGTAAAAATTTTGACGACGAGGCGCTTTCCGAGCTTGCGGACAGCATTTCAAAGCACGGTCTTTTACAGCCGATAATCGTAAGACCTCTTGCGAACGGCAGATATAAGATAATCGCGGGCGAACGCCGCTGGCGCGCCTGCCGCATAGCCGAGCTTAACGAGGTTCCCGTAATCGTCAGGGAAATGGACGATTTGGAACTTATGGAGGTGGCTCTCATAGAGAATTTACAGCGCGAGGACCTCAATTCCGTTGAAGAAGCGCTCGGATATAAGTCGCTCATAGATAATTTTGGGCTGACCCAGGAAAAGGTCGCCGAGCGTATGGGAAAGTCGCGCAGTGCGGTAACTAACGCTCTCCGTTTGCTCAATCTTGACGACGCCGAGCTTGAAGCGCTCAGAATAGGGAGCATATCGGCGGGTCACGCGCGCGCCCTGCTTGCCTGCGACGACCGCGAAAAGCGTCAGCGTATGCTTATGGCGGCGGTGAACGGCGCCTCGGTGCGCGAGCTTGAAAAAATGGCTCAGCAGAAAACGGCTGAAAAGCCGAAAAAAGCACCCGTCAGAAACAATTTTTACAGCGAGGTGGAACTTTCGCTCAAAAGCGAATTGCACCGCAGAGTACGTATAAACCCCAGCGGCAAGGGCAAAGGAACAATAACCGTTGAGTTTTTCAGCGATGAAGAATTAAAGGACTTTGCCGAAAGGCTTGCAGAAAAAAATTAAAGTGCGCAGTGTAATCTGCCGCACAGTGGGAGAAAAAATAAATGTGGTTTATACTTTCGTTAATAACAATAATGTTTTGGGGCGGCTCCGACCTCTTTTCTAAAATCGGTTCAAATTCGGACGATAAATACAGTCATTGGAAAATAGTTGTCGCCGTCGGCACGGTTATGGGAATACACGCGACCGTCGAACTGCTCACAGGCACCAAATTCGACCCTATGGACTTTGTTCGGTACTCGCCCGCGATAATCTGCTACGTTTCGTCGATGATACTCGGATATGTCGGATTGCGATACATAATGCTGTCGGTCTCGTCGCCGATATGCAATTCCTCGGGCGCGGTTGCCTGCATACTCTGCCTTTTGTTCCTGCGCCAGATGCCCGATGTGTTAAGCTGGCTCGGAATAATACTCGTCTGCGTGGGCGTTGTCGGACTTGCTTTTGTTGAGAAAAAATACGATACCGAAGCCGCCGAGCTTGCCGCAAAAGCGGAAAACAAACGCTTTAAATCAGGCTTTATCGCCGTGTTCTTCCCGATATTCTACTGTATTTTGGACGGACTCGGCACATTCGCCGACGCTATCCTGCTCGATAAAGGCTACGTAAACGAGGGCTCAGCAAACATTGCATACGAGTATACATTTTTGGCAATGGCGATAATATCGTTTATATATGTATACATAATAAAGAAACAAAAGCCGTGCTTCAAGAAAGATTTCCCGAAGTGGCTCGGTGCGGGATGTGAAACCGCGGGTCAGTTCGCCTATATATACGCGATAGGCGACAACCCCACCGTTGCGGCGCCTATGATATCGGCTTACTGCGTATTTTCGGTTCTGCTCTCGCGAATTTTCTTAAAGGAAAAGTTAAGATTTAAGCATTACCTTATAATTTTTACGGTCTTCGCGGGAATTATCCTTATGGGCGTTTCCGAAGGACTTGCAGAATAAAAAATCGGCTCTCATCGCTTTGGGTGAGAGCCGTTTGCTGTTACAAGCGGTTGCTTTTGGGATAAGGTTGGGTAACGTCGGTCAACCCCAGAAGATAATCGACGCTTACCTTGTAATATTTCGCGAGCTTTATAAGTACATCAGCCGTCAGCGACAGCTTGCCTATTTCATAACTTGAATAGGTCGTCTGGTGAACGCCTAAAACGTCGGCTAATTCCTTTTGGTTTAAATCATTATCCTCGCGAAGATCTCTTAAACGATTTTTCATTTCAAACACCTCGAAAATATTATGCGATAAGCGAATATCGCTTATTGATTTTTAAGCGAATTTAACTTAAAATGATATATGGTGATGTTTATGAAAAAACTATGCAAAAGCTGCTACGCGCAATCAAAGCCGTTTTATAGGGATTTTTTGGTTAAATATGAAATGTCAATAGAAAAATTTGTTTGTGAAAAATGTAGAAAGATAGACAATATAGTGGTTAACGTTCACGTGGAGAGACGCAAATAAAAGTAAAGAATCAGGTTTGTTGCGCAAAAAGCTACAACATATTGTGTATGGCGGCAGGGTTCGACAACAAGCCGAAAAAAATTCTTAAAAACGCGAAAAAAAGTGTTGACAAGAGGGGATAGGTGTGGTATTATAATCAGGCGCCTTTGAGAGAGGGCAGCGG
>CAKSQT010000030.1 GCA_934486755.1 uncultured Eubacteriales bacterium
TACTGTATAATGAGCTTTCCGTTGTTGCAGTAATACCGAAGTTCGTCGTCGCTGTCCTTAACCGAGGTTTCGCTGATTTCTACCATATCGCCGTCATAGGCTTCTACGTTTATTTTTCCGTCTATCCAATTAATTTCAAGCGAATCCACGTCATCAATCACCGATCCCCCTCCGACGGTGTATTTTTCGGAATCGAGATATTTGCTGCCCATTGTTCCGAATGATATTCCATTATTTGTCAGCTCTGAAAGCCAATTATTTTTGAATATAATAGCCGACGATAAAATACCGATAAGTATAAAAGCCGTTACCGACCAGATTATTATTCTTGCAATAGCGTTTCTTTTCATAAGCTCACCTCAAATCAAGGCACGCGCGCACGATATTAGATACCGCGCCTCCGATAATAAATATCAGCCAAGTTATATACCACGCGCCTGTTGCAAAGCTGATAACGAAGTATAAAACCAGAGTCACAGCCCAAATTGCGGACCTTACCGCTTTAAAAAGGTCATCATCTTCTTTACGGCGTTTGTTCCACTGCTTAAAATCCTCTACTACCGTTTCATCGCTTTTGTCGTAGCGCAGTCTTGTGTTACTGCGGTATATTATAAGTCCCGTAGCGACCGCAATCATAACGAACATAAGCACCACGCCGAGCATTTCTCTTGCTTCAAAAATTATCGGCGGCACAATACATAATATATAAAGTATTACGGAAACCGAGAGCATAAGCGCATTTCTGCGGCGGTCCTTTTCGATTTCTTCCCTTGTATAACCCGACATTGACTTCGGCGCCATTAAACTGCTTATCAGCATATCGACATCTCCTATACCCGCCACGGCAATATTATAAGCCGCCTGCTCGCTCTTACCCTCGCTCAATATATCGTTATATCGGTCAATAGTGTTTTGCAGAATTTCCTCTTTGATTTCCACCGTTTGTTTAGTTTGCGGTGCGTCCTTAAAAAGACCGTCTACATATTCTCTTAATTTATCAATCATTCCTTACCCTCCAAAGACAAAAGTTTGTCAACTATTTTTTTCGATGTCTGCCACTCGTCCATAAGCCTGTAATAACACTCCTCGCCGAGTTTTGTTATTCGGTAGTATTTACGGCGGGCATTTGTTGCTTCGCTACCCCAATACGACGTTATAAAGCCGCTGTCCTCCAAACGCTTGAAAGCCGTATACAGCGTAGCCTCGTTCAACTCATACATCCCGTTCGAACCGTTTTTAATTTTTTTGTTGATCTCATACCCGTAACTGTCCTTCTCCATCAAGGAAGCAAGTATAATTGAATCGGTATGACCCCGTATTATGTCGGATACAATAGACACGTTATCACCTCTTTAAGTATAATATATCATAATATACCTTAAATGTCAAGGTATATTATTTCATAAAATGTATGCTAGCAAAACAGAATATGAATAAAATTTTTTCTTTTATGTATGGTAATACCGAAACAAATGTAGTATAATAACCAACAAAAGGTTTTATGCCGACGGTTATTAAACCTCGGCAGATTGGAGATCGTTTTATGAAAATAATCGTTATCGGTTGCGGCAAAATAGGCTGTACGATTATAGAGTCATTGCTTGCGGAGGGTCACGAAATTGTTGCGATGGACAATGACCCTGCCGTCATAAACGACATAACGAATATTTATGACGTTATGGCTATCTGCGGAAGCGGCACCGACTCTGATTCGCTGCTTGAAGCGGACGCAGGAAAATGCGACCTCGTGGTAGCGGTCACAGGCTCTGATGAGTTTAATATGCTCAGCTGTTTCATTGCAAAGAGGCTCGGCGCCAAGCACACCATTGCGCGAATACGCAATCCCGAATACAACGATAAAAGCCTTGCATTTTTAAAGAATGAGCTTGATATTTCCCTTACGATAAATCCCGAAAAGTTTGTTGCAGGCGAACTTTTTAACGTTTTGAAACTGCCGAGCGCTGTCAAGGTCGAAACCTTTTCAAGGGGCAATTTTGAAATGGTGGAGTTGAAGTTGAAGGACGGCTCCTCTCTTGACGGTATGAGCCTTATGGACCTTAAAAAGAAGCACCCCGACAACTTCCTTGTCTGTGCGGTACAGCGCGGTGAACATCTTTACATTCCTGACGGTAACTTTGCCCTTAAAAGCGGCGATAAAATCGGTTTGACCGCGTCGTCGGTTCAAATACAAAGACTGCTTAAAAAACTCGGTCTTTTGCAAAAGCAGGCACGCAACGTTATGATAGCGGGCGCCACGAGAACGGCTTACTATCTTTCAAAGCTGCTTATAGCGGGCGGAAACTCGGTTAAAATAGTTGATTCCGATATATCTCGTTGCAACGAATTCAGCGAAGCGTTGCCCGAAGCGGTAATAATAAACGGCGACCCCGCACGTCAGGAGGTTCTTCTTGAAGAAGGAATAACCAATGTTGACGCGTTTGTGGCGCTCACGGGAATGGACGAAGAAAATATTCTTCTTTCATACTTTGCGATAATGCAAAATGTTCCCAAGGTAATTGCAAAAATAAACCGAACTGAGTTTGTGCCAACGGCAACAAAGCTCGGTATCGACTGTATAGCGTCTCCGATAAAAACCGTTTCGGACGTTACCTTACGTTATGCGAGGGCGCTTGAAAACTCAATAGGCAGCAAGGTTGAAACACTTTACAAGCTGATGAACGGAAACGCGGAAGCGCTTGAATTTGAAGTCGGTCCCGACTGCCGCATTATCAACATTCCGTTTAAGGATCTGCCTACAAAGCGGGATATACTTATAGCGGGTATAATAAGAGGCCGCAAGACCATTATTCCGTCAGGCGACGATATGATAATGTCTAACGACCGCGTAGTTATAATCTCGGCGGGACGAAAGCTTAACGATCTGTCCGAAATTGTTGAAAAGCAGAGGTAATTTCAGTGAATCGCAGAATGATTTTAAACGCTGTGGGCGTTGCTTTAAAAGCCGAATCCCTACTTTTGCTGTTACCCACCATAGTAAGTATTATATACCGTGAGCATTGCTGTTTTGCGTTTATCATTACAGCGGCGGTCAGCTTTCTTCTCGGCACCGCGTTTACCGTATTTATTAAGCCGAGAACGCATATTATTTACGCTAAGGACGGATTTATTATCGTTGCGGCAACGTGGATAATGCTCTCTGCCGTCGGTTCACTGCCGTTTGTTATAAGCGGCGCTATACCGTCGGTGGTTGACGCGTTTTTTGAAACCGTTAGCGGATTTACCACAACGGGAGCTTCTATATTGACCGAGGTTGAAAGCCTGAACCGTGGAATACTTTTCTGGCGCAGTTTTACACACTGGATAGGCGGTATGGGAATTATAGTATTTGTTACCGCAATACTGCCTAACGTGTCCGAACGGCCTATACACATACTGCGTGCAGAAATGCCCGGACCTATTCTCGGAAAATTAGTTCCGCGAATAAGGGATACCGCCGTTATTCTCTATCTTATCTACATTGCAATGACTATCCTCGAAATGATACTGCTGTTTGCGGGCGGAATGCCGATTTTCGACAGCATAGTTCTTTCGTTTGGAACGGCAGGTACGGGCGGTTTCGGAATTAAGAACGACAGCATTGCAGGCTACACACCGTATATGCAGTGGGTAATTGCGGTATTTATGATACTTTTCGGTATAAACTTCAACCTATATTACCTGATTATAGCAAAACGTGTTAAAGAAGCGTTAAAGAGCAGCGAACTGTGGTTTTACATCGGCATAGTCGCCGCATCCGCTCTGATAATTGCGGTGGATATTTATTCCATTTGCGACAGTCTTTCGGTTTCTCTTCGCACCTCTGTTTTTCAGGTTGCTTCGATTATATCAACAACAGGATATGCTACTACCGACTTTAACCTGTGGCCGTCGCTCTCAAAGAACGTTCTGTTAATGCTTATGTTTATAGGCGGATGTGCAGGCTCGACAGCAGGCGGAATTAAGGTATCGAGGATACTTATGATGTTTAAACTTGTGGGCAATGAAATTCGCCATATGATACACCCTCGTTCCGTTACGTCTTTAAAGCTCGAAGGTAAGAAGATTGACAGAGCAACCGCAAAAAGCGTAAGTAATTATTTCCTTATTTATATTATCTGCTTTTTCATAGTTTTCCTGTTAATCAGTTTTGAACCGTTTGATTTTGAGACGACCTTTACCACAGCCGCAACCTGCTTCAACAACGTAGGTCCAGGTTTCGGCGGAGTCGGCCCGACTTCAAACTTCTCGGCTTATTCGGATTTTTCAAAAATAATTCTCTCAATTGCAATGCTTATGGGCAGGCTTGAAATATTCCCGTTCATTATAGCGTTTGCACCGTCTACTTGGTCTAAAAACAGATAAAAAAATCGGCAAAAGCACATTTTAAATGCTTTTGCCGATTTTCTTTTTTATTGATACATCAATCTTCTCTGTTATCTAACGTATAAATCACACAGGCAAATCCCGCAATAACCGCAAACAGAATTGCACCGTCCAGCCCTTGTCCTACATAAAGACCGATGATTGCCGCAATGACCATAATAATAACGCTTACTACTGCCCTGAGCTTATTCATAATATGCTAACTCCTTTACTTTCCTACACAGAATTTTCTGAATACCTCGTCTGCAACCTCGTTGGTAACGCGTTTGCCCGTTAATTCAAACAGTGCGCCTATCGCGTCGTCAATGCAAACTCCCACGGCGTCAACCGTGTATCCGTCGGCAAGCGCCTGTCTTGCCTCCTCTACCGAATTTAATGCCCGAACCGCCAAATCACGCTGACGCTCGCCCAAAAGAACTGGCGAATCGGGGTCAAGACCCGCTATTCCCGTAAGTTCTTCAACCGCCGAGCGCAATTCGTCATAGCCCTGCCCTGTTTTAGCGGATATTTCTACTGTCTTAAATCCATTAAAAGCGTTTATATCACAATCGGAGCCTTTGTCCGACTTATTAATCACTATTACGGTGTTGTTTTTGTTGACCGATTTAAGTATTGTCTGATCATCGCTGTCAAGCGGTTTTGAACCGTCGAAAACAGCAAGTACAAGCCCCGCCTCGTCTATCCGCGACCTTGCTCTGTCAACACCGATTTTTTCAACGGGGTCGTCGGTCATTCGTATTCCCGCCGTATCGGCAAGCAAAAGCGTTATATCGCCTAACACTACGGTATCTTCGACAACATCGCGCGTAGTCCCCGCAACATCGGTAACTATTGAGCGCTCGCCGCCGCTTAATAGGTTCATAAGGGTCGATTTACCGACGTTCGGCTTGCCGACTATCGCGGTGCTTATGCCCTCGCTTAAAACCCGCCCAGCGTCATAGGTATTAAGCATATCTTTAAGCGAATTACAGGCATTGTTCAGCATTTCTGAAAAATGCTCGCCGTCAAGTCCCTCAATATCTTCGTCAGGATAATCGGAATACGCCGCTATTGCCGCCGCCGAGGAAACAAGCGCGTCTTCTATTTCGGATATTTTTTTGCTTACCCTGCCTGTATGGGCGGCGCGCGAAACCCTCAACTGAGATTCGCTCTTTGCCGAGATAAGACCCATTATGCTTTCTGCCCGCGTTAAGTCGAGCTTGCCGTTTAAAAACGCTCGCTTTGAAAACTCCCCTGCCGCCGCGCTTACCGCGCCGTTTGCAAATATAAGCCGCAGTATTGAACGCAGCATCAGCTTTCCGCCGTGTACCGATATTTCGACAACGTCTTCACCCGTATAGCTGTGCGGAGCCCTAAACACAAGCGATACTGCGTCGTCAAGGACATTTTCCCCGTCTCTTATTTCACCGTAAGCGGCGGAATAACCTTTCAGCTCACACAGCTTTTTACCCGAAAAAGAAACAAAGAC
The DNA here is from genome assembly GCA_934486755.1 of uncultured Eubacteriales bacterium. Taxonomy (GTDB): domain Bacteria; phylum Bacillota; class Clostridia; order Oscillospirales; family Acutalibacteraceae; genus UBA737. The sequence goes on from CAKSQT010000030.1 coordinate 5,852, forward strand.
CTTATCGGCTGTCTCTATGGCTTTATCACCCGAAATCCTTATTACGCCTATTGAGCCCTCGCCTATCGGGGTCGCTATGGCTGCTATCGTTTTTTCAGACATTGTCTCACCCTCTCACGTCGAAATACAGTTTAACATAATATCTTATTTTTTTCAATGCGTATCTGCCGAAAGCTGTTGACTTTTCGGTAATATATGTTAAAATATATATGTAAATGAAACAATGTTCCGCATTGTGAAACAAAAATAATACAGGAGGTCATACTATGGAAAAACTCATAGAAAAAATCGGAAACACGGGCATTGTACCCGTTGTTAAGATTGATGACGCAAAGGACGCCGTACAGCTAGCCGCCGCACTAAAAAAAGGCGGTCTTAACTGTGCGGAAATTACTTTCCGTACAGCGGCGGCGGAAGAAGCTATCAGGCTTATTGCCGAAAGCCACCCCGATATGCTGATTGCGGCGGGCACGGTTCTCACACCAGAGCAGGCTGACAAGGCTATGGCGGCAGGCGCAGGCTTTATAGTAAGCCCGGGACTTAATCCCGTTGTTGTTAAGCATTGCATAGACAAGGGCTATCCCGTAATTCCAGGCGTCTGCACCCCGAGCGAGGTTGAACTCGGTATGTCGTTCGGTCTTAAATACTTAAAGTTCTTCCCCGCAGAAGCGGCAGGCGGCGTTAAGATGATAAAGGCTATGGCGGCGCCGTACACCAACATTCGTTTTATGCCAACAGGCGGCATTAACACCTCCAACGTTGCCGATTACCTTAACTGCAAGGCTGTCTTTGCCTGCGGCGGCAGTTGGATGGTTCCGTCGGACAAAATTGCCGCGGGAAAATTTGACGAGATTGAAAAATTAACCGCTGAGGCGGCAAAACTTTTAAAGGAGATCAGAGGATAATGAAGGTTGTTACATTCGGTGAAGTAATGCTAAGATTGGCACCCGAGGGATATTACAGGTTTTTACAGGCTGATACATTCGGTGCTACATTCGGCGGCGGCGAAGCAAACGTTGCCGTATCGCTTGCAAACTACGGAATAGACGCGGCGTTTGTCACGAAGCTCCCGACCCACGAAATAGGTCAGATGGCTGTTAATTCACTCCGCAAGTACGGCGTTGACACGAGCCTTATAACAAGAGGCGGCGACCGCGTCGGTATCTACTATCTTGAAAAAGGCGCTTCACAGCGTCCGTCAAAGGTAATTTACGACCGCGCGTATTCCGCAATTTCACTTGCAGACACAAGCGATTTTAATTGGGAAAGCATTTTTGAGGGCGTTGATTGGTTCCACTTTACAGGAATTACCCCCGCTCTGGGCGACAATGTTGCCGATATATGCTTAGAGGCTGTAAAAGCCGCAAAGAAACACGGCGTTAAAGTAAGCTGTGACCTTAACTACCGCAAAAAGCTCTGGACAAGAGAAAAAGCGTGCGAGGTTATGGGAAAGCTGATGCCTTATGTTAATGTTTGCATTGCCAACGAGGAAGACGCGTCCGACGTGTTTGGCATAAAAGCCGCAAACACCGACGTAACCAAGGGCGAGGTCAACAAGGAAGGCTACAAGGACGTTGCAAAACAGCTTAAAGACCGTTTCGGTTTTGACTATGTTGCAATAACTCTCAGAAGTTCCATATCCGCTAACGACAATGACTGGGCGGCTATGCTCTACAACGGCGACGGTTACTATTTCAGCAAACAGTACCGTATGCATATAGTTGACCGTGTAGGCGGCGGCGACAGCTTCGGCGGCGGTCTTATCTACGCTATGCTCAACGGATATGCTCCTCAGGACACAATAGAATTTGCAGTTGCGGCAAGCTGTTTGAAGCACTCTGTCGAGGGCGACTACAATATGGTAAGCGTTGCAGAGGTCAAAAACCTTGCAGGCGGCGATTCCAGCGGCCGTGTCCAGAGATAAATTATGCCTTACATATACAAAATGCTCCGTCACAAGACGGAGCATTTTTGCTGATTAAATAATTATTCAGAAGCCTTATTTCTGCGGAACAGGTGAACGATAAGTCCGATAACAAGTCCCAAAGCGGCGGGGCACACCCAACCGAGACCGAGGGAAGCAAACGGAAGCACAACCGTTATTTTTCCTAAAACAGCGTCTAAACGGCAGAAGGCGCGGACATTTTCGGGCAGGGCGCTCAACAGGTCGTATATTGCCGCAACAAGCGTAAAGCCGAGCGTGCAACCGTAAACCGCGCAGTCGTGATTAAACAGCTTGCCGAACAAGGCAAGAAGTATCAACATTATCGCCAAAGGATACAGGAACATAAGCACGGGTATCGAATAGCCGATGATTGCGCTGAGTCCCAAATTTGCGAACATTAACGAAACGGCGCTGAATATAATCGCCCAAGCGTTATACTTAGGACCGTTCGGGAATATAGCCGCGAACGTTTCGGAACAGCTTGTTATAAGTCCTACGGCTGTTTTAAGGCAGGCAAGCGTAACGGTTGCCGCGAGAACGAAAAGTCCGGGTTTGCCGAGATAGTGGCGCGCCACCTGTGCAAAAGCAACACCGCCGTTTTCGGCAGGCTCAAATGCGCCTCTGCTCTGGGCTCCGACGATAATAACGGCAACATATATAAGTCCCATAAGAAGACAGCTGAATATACCCGAACGCACGGTACTGCCCGCAACGGCGTTTGGATCCTCAACTCCAAGGTCGCGGATTACCTGAACAACGACTATACCGAAAGCAAGGCTTGCAAGCGCGTCCATGGTGTTGTAGCCTTCAAGAAATCCCGTAAAGAACGGCTTGGTTGCATAATCGCCGAGCGGTTCAACATCAGATACGTTTGCGGCGGGAGATATAAGTGCCACAATTACCAATATACCGAGGAACAGCAGGAAGCAGGGATTAAGTATCTTCCCTATCCACGTAAGTATTTTTCCAGGGCGCAGTGAAAAGAACAGCGCCGCCGCAAAGAACAATACAGAAAAAATAAGTAAATAAAGCCACATAATATCGCTTTTCGGCAGAACCTGTTCAAGACCTACTGTAAAGGACGTTGTAGCACATCTCGGAATTGCAAAGAAAGGTCCGATAGTGAGATACAAAAGGCAGGTAAAGAACATAGCAAACGGACGTCCCGCCTTGCTTGAAAGGTCAAAAAGACCCGTTGAACGGCTTATGCCGAGCGCGGCAACGCCGAGAAGCGGCATACCGACGCCTGTGATAAGCATACCGATTGCCGCAGGCACTAAATTACTGCCAGCATTCTGTCCCATAGCGATTGGGAAAATCAAGTTGCCTGCTCCGAAAAACATACCGAACAGCATACTTGCAACATAAACATACTCTTTAAAATTTAACTTCTTTGTCATCTTGCTCTCCTCAAAAATTTATTCGGCAAAAACCTGCCAAGCCATACAGTGCGGCAGGACTCAAACCTACCATACCAGATAAGCGTAACACAATTAGAAATATTTGTCAAGGAATTATGCTAATCGTGCTTGATTATATAGGCGAAATCTATATACCCGTTTTGGCTGAAAATGTATACGGAATTAAGCGCATCGCTGTAAGCCAATGTAGTGTTACTGAAAATAACGGGGGTCATATTGTTGCCTTTGAGAACCCGTTGCTGTATATCCTCCATTGTCTCGCCGTTATACTGAATACCGAAATTTTTCAGATATTCCTCCAAAGCACCGTTTTTTGAAGTGACAGGAAAAAATGCCATACTATATGTCTGTTCGGTAAGCTGGGAAATCAACAGATCGGGCGATGACACCGCTTCAATATTCACATAAGCGCCGAGATTGTTTTGCCAATGCCCCACAATATCGGTAACGACAGATTTAACGTTGCCGTCGTCATAATAGTACAGCTTTATATCCGACGGGAATTTCCTGTCGGGCATTTTATTCAGCGCGTTTGAAAACAGGCTCTTGCCGCCCTCCAAATCGTACTGAACGATACCGCCTGAGAGTGCCGCTCCCTTTTGCGCAAAAGCGGACGGAAAAACGGAATCAGCCGCGCGGTATCCGTTTTTAAGGCTCTTGCCGTATACCTCGGCACCGACGAGCTTTTCAAAAGCAAGCCTTACGTTCTGCGGAACGTCGGCGGAAAACGTTAAAAACCAGCAGGTGTTTTCAAACGCCTTGGTCGTAAGCCCCATTCCTTTGGCGTTTTCCTCCTCGGCAGAGCTGATAAAAGCCATATCAACCGAGTTTTTAGCCAAAAGCTCCATTGGCGTTTCCTCATCATTACAGGAAAGAAAGACCGCGCCGTTCAATGCCTTAGAGGTTCCGTTATACTCCTCGTTGCGATAGAGCCTGATACCGAAATCCTCCTTATTCCACTTTTTAAGCACATAACTGCCGTTGGAAATTGTGTTCTCAACATCTAACCCGTATTTACCCACGGATTTATTAAAAAACTCCTCGTTACAGGGCATTGCCGCCGATGTCGTCAGGGTGTTTTCAAAATCAGGATCCTCGCGGCAGAGCAATATATTAAGCGTATAATCGTCAACTGCGGTCACGCCGAGTTGTTCGGACGGCAGTTTACCTGAATAAACCCCCTCGGCGCCCGATATTGAAAACAGGCTTGACACAAAAGGCGAAGCGGTTGCAGGCTCTACCGCACGTCTTAACGCAAAGACAAAGTCGTTAGCGGTAACGGGGGTGCCGTTGCTCCAAACGGCGTTTTCACGCAATTTAAAGGTGTAATTTAAACCGTCAACATTATAACTTGCCGCCGCACCGCAAATAATCGCACCGCTTTCGTTTTTGCGTAACAATCCCTCGAACGTATTTCTTACAACAAGAAGCTCGGATTCCGATGAAGCCGTCTGCGGATCTACCGTAAGGGGTTTTTCGGGCAGTTCAAAATATATATAAGCGTCGTGATAATCCGCCTTGCAGCCGCAGGCGAGAATTAGCAATGCAGAGCCTAAAAATAAACAGATAATTCTAAAAATGTTTTTCAAGTTATCTATCCTTTCGCACCGTACTAATGCATTTCATTATACAACATATCGGTTTGTCAATCAATAGTACTTGAATATTTTATGAAAATAAAATATAATTAATGATAGATTGAATATACCGAGGTCATATAATGAGAAGAGTTATATCGCATATTGCGGATTTTATACGTGAAACGGACAAGCTAATGCTTATTCTGTGCTTTTTTACAACATTATACGGTTGCGTTGCCGTTTTTTCATCGACCCATTATCTGGAAACTTACAGACCCGTTTTAATACAGGCAATTTCTATGGTGATAGGTATTATAGCGTCAATGTTTATTTCGGCGTTTGACTACGAAACATTTATAAAAAGGTGGTATATTGCGGCGATAATCGGCGTTATACCCGTTATACTTACCTTCTTTATCGGATTTGCCCCTGAGGGTACGGACGATAAGGCTTGGCTTGATCTGGGATTTACCACCTTTCAGCCCGCCGAGCTTTTAAAGGTCTGCTTTACGGTCACCTTTGCGGCGCATTTAAGTTATGTTAAAAAGAATATAAACAAATTGAAGTATTTGGTGCCGATAGTTCTGCACGGCGCCTTCCCCGTACTTTTAATACACTTTCAGGGTGACGACGGTACTGCGCTTGTCTTTGCCGTTATGGTGTTGTTTATGATGTGGTCGGCAGGCGTTTCGTGGAAATATTTTCTTTTGGCTTTTGTCGCGGCGGCGGCGGCGTCACCTATCATTTACTTTTTTGTTATGAATGACGACCAACGTGCGCGTATCGCCAATATGTTTGATATTGAGGCAGATATTAAAGGCATAGGGTATCAGCAATGGCGCGGAAGAATGGCGCTTGCAAACGGCGGTTTTTCGGGTCAGGGACTTTTGAAAGGTGATTTAACGCAAACGGGCGCCGTACCCGAAGGACAGAACGACTTTATATTTGTCAGCATCGGAGAAGAACTTGGATTTTTAGGCTGTCTTGCCGTCCTTATTCTGATTCTTGCAATATGTATAAGATGCATACGCATAGCGAAAATGTGCAGCAAGGACAGCGGAAAACTGATATGCATAGGGATTTTTTCGATGATAGCGGCGCAAACCGTAATAAACGTCGGAATGTGCGTTTCGCTTTTGCCCGTTATCGGCGTAACATTGCCGTTTTTCAGCGCTGGCGGCACCTCTTTACTTTGCCTTTATCTCGGTGTAGGACTTGTGCTTAACGTATACAAGCACCGAAATTCAAGAACAATCTATCTGCACGATTAGCAAGCAGGGGGACAGATATGTCGGATTCATCGTTTTACTGTTATTTACCTATTATAATTTTGGTTCTCCTTCTGCTAATGAACAAAAAAGAGACCGAAAAACACATTGAAATGAAATTAAAAAGAAGAAAAGGAGATAAAGAAATGCAGGAGCTTGCAAAAAGATTTATCGGCAAAGACGTTCTTATCAACACAATATCATCGGGGTCGGCGGACGGTATTTTAAAGGAAGTAACCGACAATGCCGTTATGCTCGAAAAGGACGGGAAAGAAACCGTAATAAATCTTGATTATGTCATTCGCCTGAGGGAATATCCAAAAAATAAAAACGGAAAAAGAAAATCCGTTATTTTGGATTAAAAGAACCCCGTCAAAGGTCTTTAACAAGGTCTTTGACGGGGTTTAGTTTATTTTTTTGCGTAATTTTTATACAGGTCTATCTGTCCGAAGAACGCAGGTTTTCGGCTTGAAGAACCGAAAGTGACAACAATATACTCTCTTAAAGAATCATTATTTTTTCCGAAAGACGCTATGCAGTATCCCGATTCATTGACAAATCCCGTCTTGCCGCCCAAAATGGTAGCGGTTTCGGGTTCCGTTCCGTACATATAGTTAAACAGCGTGCTTGAAAGCAAAATACCCTCGCTATGCTGAGGCGTCACCGATGTTGTATACTGATATGTTGACAATACCTTTCGGCAAACATCGTTTTCCATAGCCGTCCGCAATATGACCGCCATATCGTGTGCGGTTGTATAGTGGTTCTCATCATACAGCCCTGACACATTTGTAAAATGGGTGTTTTTAAGACCCAAAGACTTTGCCTTATCGTTCATTAGCTTTACAAAGCCTTCTTCACTGCCTGCAATTTTAATTGCAAGTCCCATTGCGGCGTCCGCACCCGACGGCAGGATTGTTCCGTAAAGCATATCCTGCATGGTTATGGTTTCGCCGTCCAAAAAGCCTGCGACCGAAGCCTCGGCAACAAAGAGCGGGTCGGTTATATCGAGCGTCATAGTGAACGTATCGTTTAAATCGCTTATATTTTCGACCGCCACAAGCAAGGTCATAATTTTAGTTGTAGAAGCAGGATAAGCCTTGTCCTCTGCATTCTTTGCCGCGACAACCCTATTGTCCTCTACATCAATTATTATGACATTAGCGGCGTCGACCTCGTTTCCGAGCGTTACGGTATTTGAATTATACTTTGCAAATGTCGGTGATTTTACATCTTTTTTAACATCGGAGGCAGTCTTGTCCACCGCCTTGTCGTTCTTCTTTTCCGCGCGGAAATGGGTTGAAATTCCTATAATTCCAGCAATGATACCTACTATAAGAACTGTGATTACCGCTAAAAAACCAAATCTTATTCTTATGACGCGAAAGCGGCGCCTATTATAACGCGGCGCTTTGGCTGCGGAAGGTCTTACGGTGCCTGTCGGCACATTGTCCTGATTTTTATTGATACGGCGTTCAAGAGCATCAAAATAATCTCCGTAATCCTTATCACGCATATTATAAGACATTGCCAACATTCATCTCCACTGAAAAATTTAAAATCCGCGGCCTGCGCCGCCACCGCCGAACGAACCGCCGCCGCCCGAAAATCCGCCGAAACCTCCGCCTCGGCTGCCTGAACCGCCTGAAAAACCTCCAAAGCCGCCCGTTCCTCCGAATCCTCCCGGGCCGTGCGGACCGCCGAACCAGAAAAATCGGCGCAGTCTTCTTCCGAATATAAGCCATATTACAATAACAATTACAATAAGAATTGCCCAAGAAGCGGCAACCTCCTTGGAGTATTCCGAAAGCGGAGATTCCTCTTTTATGGAATCAATAGGCGTATAATTTTCATCAGGCTCGATACCGTACTCTATATAAACCTCATTAACGACGGCATTGCATACAGCGACAAGGCCTTTTGAAAAATCATCGCTTTTGAAATAATCAAGACCATAAATATCAATTATTCTTCCTGTTTTACTGTCGGGCAAAGCGCCTTCAAGACCCTCGCCTATCGCAATATATATTTCACGGTCTTCCTTTGAAAGCAGAATAACAACGCCGTCGTCCTTTTCCTTACTGCCTACTCCCCACTCGTCGCCAAGCTCGGTAGCGTAATCGGCAGGCTCGGTGCCGTCAAGGCTCATAATTGTGACCACGACCACCTGAGCGCCCGTTTGCTCGTTTAAAGCGGCGCATTTTTGATAGATAGCGTCTTCGTCGGCGCTGTCAATAACTTCCGCAAAGTCGTTAACGAAAAAGCGTTCGGTATGCTCGGGGTATTTACTGCCGCCGCTCCCGTCACAGCCTGCAAAACACACTACCGCCAACAGAACCGCGGCAAAAATGCTAAAAAATCTTTTCATACTCATTAATCAAACGACACCTGAGGAACGCTGTCGCTGCCCTCGCTTGCCTCAAAATAATCAACCGCGTCAAAGCCGAAAATCGACGCTATTATATTTTTAGGGAATTTTTTGATTGCCACATTGTATTCATTGGCATATTCGTTATAGTCCTTGCGGGCTTTTGCAATTCTGTTTTCGGTGCCTGCAAGTTCATCGGTCAAAGCGGTATATTGCTTATCCGCCTTTAACTCTGGGTACGCTTCGGTAACCGCGTTTACCCAAACCGAAATTGCGCTGTTGAGTTGATCAGAAGCGGCTGCCTCCTCCCCAACGGACGAAGCCTTTGAAACGGCGGAACGCGCCTCGGTAACAGCGGTGAAGGTTGACTGCTCGTAATCCGAATAACCCTTTACGGTAGAAACAAAGTTCGGTATAAGATCAGCACGGCGTTGCAGTTGGGTCGAAATGACCGACCTTGCCTGTTCGACCTTTTGCTGGCGTTCAATAAAACCGTTATAGGTTCCCGCAACCGAAGCTATTATGATTACGACGAGCGCCGCAACGACGGCTAAAACAATAAAGCCTTTCTTTTTCATATTTTTATCCTCCTATGAAAATACACAACTTATGATTATTATAATATATTATGCTCAATAAATCTACCCCTGTTTTTACCAATATATTTGCAAAAACGGGTTCGGTGTGTTATTATATATCTTGAATTAATTTTTAGGAGCATTATATGGACGACCGAAATTGTATACAATCCGTTGAACGCGTTTTCAATTTGATTGAATTGCTCTGCGAAAACGGGCAAATGGGCGTAACTGAGCTTTCAAATGCGTCAGGTTTACATAAAACCACTATTCACAGATTTATTAATTCGCTCTGTGTTCTCGGATATGCCGAAAAATGCGAAGACAACGAAAAATACAGATTAACCTTAAAATTTTTGAAAATCTCCGCCGCTATGCTTGCAAGCACCGACATTCGCAAAAATGCGCGCCCTGTTCTGGAACGCCTGCCGTCGCTCACAGGCGAAACGGTTCACCTTGTTGAACGTTGCGGCAACGACATAGTTTATATAGATAAATTTGAATCCTATACAAACTCGGTAAGAATGGTATCGCGAATAGGCTTGTCCCTGCCGATGATATATACCGCGGTTGGCAAAGCCATTTTGGCAACGCTTGACGACAGTGAAATAAAATCAATATGGGACGGCACCGCAATCATTGCAAAAACGCCGAAAACTATAACCAATTTTTCGGTCTTTATGAGTGAAATATCAAAGGTCCGCGAAAACGGATACGCCGTTGACGACGAGGAAAACGAACTCGGCGTAAGGTGCGTTGCCGCCGCAATACCCGACATAGACGGTCATTGCAGGTATGCTTTCAGTGTATCCGCTCCCATTTCAAGAATGGACAAAGAAAAACTCACAGCAACCGCAGAAACGGTGCTTAAATGCAAGGAAGAAATAACTAAATAATCAATCCAAAAGTCGGCTCGTGATTACGAACCGACTTTATTTTCTTTAATGCTTACATCTAACTGATTGAAAGGAACGGTAATACCGTTTTTATCAAACGTTTTCTTAACCAAATCCAAGACGTCAAAATAAACCGTCCAATAATCCTCGGTTTTGCACCACACCCTGACTAACACATCAACGGAGCTTTGGGCGTATTCATTTACCCTTACAAAAATTTCCTCATCTTTCAAAACAAGCGGATAATTTTTAAGCGCGTCCGTGACCGAGCTTTTAACCAGCTCGATATCATCATCATAGCTTACCGAAAAAGTATGGTCTACACGCAGTTTTTCCTCCTGCGACATATTTATTGTCTTACTTCCCATAATGCTGCCGTTCGGTATAATAACGTGTCTATTATCGTAGGTTCTTATTGTCGTATGCATTAAGTCAACCTGCAAAACCGTGCCCACCTTACCGTCTATCTCGACGATATCGCCTGTTGCAAATCTCGGCGAAAGGAAAAGCAAAATTCCGCCCGCTATATTGCTTAAAGAATCTTTAAGCGCAAGCGCAATGCCGACCGCGGCGGCGGACAGAGCCGCAAGCAAGCCTGTGGTCGATATGCCGAGCGCATTAAGCGCCGAAAGCAGAATTATGATATAAACCACGATTTTTACCGTTTTGGCAATAAATCTTATAAGCGATTCGTCCATATGCGTCCGTGAAAGCGAACGTATAATCAGCCTTGAAAGATATTTTGCCGCAAAATATCCGACAACTACTATCAGCGCCGCCTTTAAGATATGAACCAAGTTCTGTTCAAGCTGCAACCATTCAAATTTAAGAAGCATTTACAAACCCTTCTTTGCAATTAGAATATCTTTTGAAATTTGATTTTTCAATTCTTCTATTGAATTAAATTTAGTCTCGCCGCGCAAAAACCGCAACGGACAAATTTCTATCTCTTTCCCGTAAAGGTCGCCGCAAAAAGAGTCAATATAGGTTTCGCTTATCACAAAATCCGATGGATAGGTAGGTCTTATGCCTATATTGGTTATTCCGAAGTGTTCGGCCCCTTCAAACCTGACCAGCACGCTGTATACGCCGAATTTTAGTTTTACCAGCGAATCGGGATAGCGCTGATTTACCGTAGGAAAGCCTATGGTGCGCCCGCGTCTGTCCCCGTGAATAACTTCCGATGTATAAGAAAATTTGCAAGACATAAGTTTGTTTGCCGAAGCTACATCGCCGTTTTTAAGCATATCGCGTATCAACGAAGATGAAACGGGTTTTCCGCCGCTTAAAACAGGCTCGCAGCATCTTAATTCAATGCCGTTTTCATTGCAAAAGTTTTGCAATGTTTTTACATCGCCTGCGCCGTTATGCCCGAATCGGTAATTAAAACCGCAGGATATTAACGACGGCGAAAATTTATTCTTCAAAAATGCCAAAAATTCCTGCGGCGTTTCATTTCTGACCTTTTCAAAATCAAGCATATAAACATCGTCTATACCTATGCCGTGCAATATTCTGACCTTTTTTTCGGGAGTCATAAGCGAATCTTTGGTTCCGCCCATGACTAATTTCGGAGCCTCGCTGAAAATGACCGCCGTTTTATGAAAACCGTCGGGCATATCAAGAACAGCGCGGTGTCCCAAATGAACCCCGTCAAAGGTGCCAAGCGCAATTGCATTACTCATTTTCAATCACCTTCGGATAGTTGATTATGCACTTAATTCCTATCTGCGCTCTATCGCAGTCCGCATACCCTACGCCTAAAAACAAACCGCCGTTTTTAACACGGAACAGCTCACCGTCTGACGGCGATATTCCTTTAAGGCGCTCAAACCCAAGCTGACCGCCGTTACAAAAGCGTGTTGCCTGTTTTTCGGTAACTTGAAGTTCGGGTAAATGCGCAACCGCGCTTTCTTCGTTTATCAGGTATTCGCCTATACTGTCGGCAGTAAGGTCTTCAAGTCTTACGCAATCTGAAATATTTATTCCCGCGGCATAGGTTCTTTCAAGCGAGGTAAGTACCGCGCCGCAACCCAAATAATCCCCAATATCACGAACAAGGGAACGTATATACGTCCCCTTTGAAACATACACATCAAAAGAAAATGTGTTTTCCTTAAATTCGGTAAGTTCAATAGAAAAAACTTCAATTTCCCTGCTCGCGACCTCGGTTTCTATTCCCTTGCGCGCGAGCTTATAAAGCGGAACTCCGTTTTTTTTAAGCGCGCTGAACATAGGCGGCTTTTGCATCTGCCTGCCCGTAAAACGGCTAAGAGCGTTTTCAAGCGCTCCGCGCGTAACGTTTACTTCGCTTTGTTTTATTACGCTGCCCGTTATATCCTCCGTATCGGTAGTAATGCCGAGAACGGCGGTTGCGCGGTAGCGTTTATCGGCGTCAAGCATATATGATGACAGTGCGGTGGCTCTGCCTATTAAAACAGGAAGAACGCCCGTTGCCATAGGGTCAAGGGTACCTGTATGCCCCACACGCTTTTCACCGCTCATTCTTCTGACTGCCGCAACCGCGCCGAAAGAGGTTATACCGCTCGGCTTATTTAGGAGCAACAATCCCTGCATAGGCTTCCTCCATTACCTCTTTAACGGCGGTAAGAACCTTATCCTTTGCCTCGTCAAGCGTACCCGTGACGCTTGCGCCCGCCGCTGCCTTATGACCGCCGCCGCCGAGTTTTTTGCATATACGCGACGCGTCAAGCGGCGGATATGTTCTTAAAGAAACTTTATACTCGTTGTCGTCGGTCTGTTTTATAGTAACTCCCGCTTCAACGCCTTCCACACTGCGTGAAATAACCGCAATTCCTTCAAGCTCAGTGCCGCTACAACCCGTCTTTTCCTGCATATCGGCAGTAACGGAAAGCAGCATACATTTTCCGCCGAAATGAAATTCGGAGGTATCAAGCACCATTCTTTCAAGCTCTATAAGATTACGGGATTTCGTATCAAACATAAGTTTATTTATGTCTGGCGCTGAGATATTGTAATCGTAAAGCTGAGAAGCGATTATATGGGTTTTCGCCGTAACATTTGAATACTTAAAGCAGCCTGTATCGGTAACTATACCTGTATACAGTGCTTTTGCAGTAACATCATTTATATTTACCTTCATAATATTCAGCAGCTCAAATATTGCCTCCGCCGTTGCAGACGCGTCGGCGTCAAGGTAAAGATTTTTGGCAAAACGCATATTGGAAATATGGTGATCTATATTAATATCCACTATATCCCCGAATTCCTGTTCAAGCGAACCGAGCAGTTTTGAATCTGCCACGTCAACCGCGACTACGGTTGCATTTTCGCGCTTTACGTGGTCGGTCTTCCCCGCAAAATAATCATACTTTTTCGGTATCACATCGGGACACAGAACGCAGGCGGTCTTGCCTATCTCGTTGAGTCCGTAATACAATGCATAAGCCGAACCGAGCGTATCACCGTCAGGCGACGCATGGGTCAGTATAATATAATTATCGTGTTTTTTCAAATACCTTGCCGTCTGCTTCAAGGTAAGCATACGGCAGCCGGTATCATTATTTTTCCTCATTTTTTCTTTCTCCGTTAAACGAATCAATTATTCTTGAAATGTCAGCGCTTTTTTCTATGGAATCATCGGCTATAAAGCGCAGCTCGGGCACCTTGCGGAGCGTCAGTCGACTGCCAAGCTCGTGCCGCAGAAATCCAGCGGCCCCTTTTAAAGCCTTGACGGATTCCAAGGTTTTGTCATAACCCTCAATAGCGCTTACATAGACGGTTGCATAGGACAGATCGCCCGAAACATCCACCTTAACAATGCTTAACAGCTTGCTGACGCGCGGGTCTTTTACTTCACGCAGAAGCTCTGACAGAGCAATTTTTATATCCGATGTTATCCGATTGATCTTATAACCAGCCATCAGTCTCTGTACTCCTCCATTACAAACGCCTCGAAAATGTCGCCCTCTTTAATATCCGAAAACTTTTCAAGGCCGATACCGCACTCATAACCGTGGGCAACCTCTTTTACATCGTCCTTGAAACGGCGCAGAGAATCAATTTTATCCTCGGCTATTACTATTCCGTCACGTACTATACGTATCTGGCAGGCGCGTGTTACCTTACCGTTTGTTATATAGCAACCCGCAATCGTGCCGACATTGGAAATTTTGTAGGTGTTGCGTACCTCGACCGTTCCGAGTATATTCTCACGGTATTTAGGAGCAAGCATACCTTTCATAGCCGCCTCTATCTCCTCGATACAGTCGTAAATTACGCGGTACATACGCATATCAACGCCGTCACGTTCAGCCGCGGTTTTGGCAACGGGATCGGGACGTACGTTAAATCCTACTATAATAGCTCCCGAAGTCTGGGCAAGCATAACGTCCGATTCGTTTATCGCACCGACGCCGCCGTGAATAACCTTAACGCGGACCTCGTCGTTGCTGAGTTTTTCAAGACTTTGTTTAACGGCTTCAACGCTTCCCTGAACGTCCGCTTTGACTATTATGCCGAGTTCTTTGAGTTCACCCTCGCTGAGCTGGCTGAACAGATTATCAAGCGTGACCTTCTGTTTCGCGTTAAAGATTTCTTCCTTGGCTTTCTGTTTTCTCTGTTCGACAAGCTGACGTGCAAGGCGTTCATCGGAAACAGCGTCAAACGTATCGCCCGCCGCAGGCGTTTCGGCAAGACCCGTCATCTCAACAGGAACCGACGGTCCCGCTGTTTTCAGTTCTATACCGTTTTCGTTTGTCATTACGCGGACTCTGCCGACGGCTGTACCCGCAACGATAATATCGCCCGTGTTAAGCGTACCGTTCTGAACAAGCAGGGTAGCCTCAGGGCCGCGGCCCTTATCAAGCCTTGCTTCAATAACAACGCACTT
>CAKSQT010000031.1 GCA_934486755.1 uncultured Eubacteriales bacterium
AAACATAGTTAAGCGATTTTTCGGTGTGCGACTCAAAATCGTCGAAAACCGAAATTTTAACGTTATATTTTCCGCCGAGCTCGGTCTTATAAACCGCTTTTTTAAGGTTTATAAGCGCCGCATACTGCTGTGTGAGCGCCGATTTAACGCCGTCGGGAAGCAGGCTGTATTCATTAACAGCGGTGTTTATGCTTTCAATATCCGCCGCGGTAACGTTTTCGGCGGTCTTGCTTAAAACTGCCGAATATTTACTGCGGAACGCCGCCGCCTGCTCGTCTATCGTAGAACTGAATGTAAATTCCGCACGGCTGATTTCGGTCTTGGCGGTGGTGGCTTCGTCCGAACCGCCCTTAAATCCCGCCTTAAAGCCGTTTGCGACCGCTGTTACGGAGTCCTTATCTATCCCCTTAGTTACAACGTCGTTAGCGCCTGCGGCACCCGTGAAAGTGAGGGTGCTTGAAAGAGCGCCGAGCTTATCCGCGTCGGCAAAGGAGTTGTTTTTATAATAGTAAACGACAGCGGTTATGGAATTGAGGATATTACCGTCCGAATAGCTGTAATTCGCCTCAAAAATCATATTTGTGGCTTCTTTAAGATAAGCCTGACCGCCGTAGAGCATATTATTGTTCTTTCTGCCCGAGCCGTTAAGACCGTAGCTTATCTGCCAGCCGTAGTTTGAATGTTTATAAAGGAGCAGATAAACATAGTCGCCTGTGTTCGGGTTGAAATACAAAACGGGAGAGGCAACGCCTATTTCGCCTGCCTGCTTGGGTGTAACATACGAACGGAAGGATTCAAGCCGTCTGTTTTCGGCGACGGTCATCTTTTCCCAATTCGCATTGTTTACGGCGGTTACGGTTTTTGTGCCCGAAGCGGTCTTTAAAAGTCCGTTTACGGCGGTAACCGAGGATTCCGCCTTGGTGTCGGTATCAACCGCCGTCCAAACGCCGCTTGTATAGGAAGAACTTGAAAAATCGTCCTTGATAATGCCCGCGTCCTCGGCGTTTACCGTTGTCATTATGCTTGCGGAAGAAAGCAGTACGGCAACCATTGCCGAAACGCTTATAAATCTTTTAAAACTGTTTCTTAATTTCATTTACCGCACCGCCTTTCTAATAAGTGTAGCCTTTTTCATCAAAGTATCCGATTATATCGGGTATCGGCATATCCCAGTTGCCGCATATCTTATTATCATAGTCGCCGCCGAGGAGGTCCTCCTCCTTAATGACCTCGATATTGTCCACCCTGACAGCGGCGTTGTTCGACATAAAGCCTATGTTTCCGAAGCCTTTTACCTCGGTCGTTATATCGGTGTATCTCAGGCACTGAACGCCGTCAAGATAAACGGTTATAACGTTGTCGAACGCCGTGATTTTAAGGTTATGGGTGACGT
Organism: uncultured Eubacteriales bacterium; assembly: GCA_934486755.1. Taxonomy (GTDB): domain Bacteria; phylum Bacillota; class Clostridia; order Oscillospirales; family Acutalibacteraceae; genus UBA737. The sequence goes on from CAKSQT010000031.1 coordinate 1,394, forward strand.
TTATGTTTTCCTCTGCGAGATAGTCGAACTCGTAATCAACAACGTCGCCCTCGGCAAGGGTGGGATTGTTTGAGGTTACGTCTGTCGGTATCTGCGCATAGTTGCCGCCCGCGCGGCGCGCTATTGACAGGCAGTTCACGTTTCTTGCGCCGAGACGCTTTTTATGGAACGCAACGGCGTAGTTATGAACGCCGTACTGCTCAATATCGGTACTGCGGACATACACATAAAACTCGTTCTTCATATCCTCGGTGTAGTCCTCGGTAAAGGTGAAGTCGAGCGACATAGTGTAATCCGCCCAATGCTGGTCGCCCGCGAAATAATAGGCGTTTGCGGTTCGTTTATCGTAAAGATAGCGGTTGGTGTTCTGCTCGTTTGTTACGATATTCGGCTTATTCTTGGTGTTATACTTCCAAACGGGGTTGGAAACTATCTGTTTTTTAACAAGCTTGCCGTTTTCTTCAACATTTTTCGTTTCAAAAATGCCGTCGTTTTCCTCGGGGTCTTCAAGCGTGCCGTCAGAAAACGTTTCTCTTAACAAAACGTTATCGTAAACCTCGGGATCTTCCACTTCAAGCGGTTCGGGACCCGAGCTTGACGAAGACGAACCTGACGAGGTTGACGGGTCAACGGGTTTTGCGCCCTCGGGTACCGCAAGATAGCAGTTAAAGCCCGTATAATCGGCGGTTGCGTATTCCGATTCTGCGTTTGTGCCTGCGGCAAAGCCTGCATAAACGGTTCCGCTTATGCTGAACGGAGCGTCGCCGACGCGGATATAGTCAGCGTCACCCGACTGCTGATAATAACAGCTTACATATCCCTCGTAAAGCTCCATTTTCAGCTTTATCGGGTATCTTATAGTTGTGGTTATCATTCGGCTTTTCGCACTGCCCGAATTATCCGCCGCGCGGTATGTAAACATAATACGCGAGGGACGGCAATGCATCATAACGTTCATAGCGCCAGGGTTTAGACTGCTTCTGAACATTATTCCCGCGCACGCCTCGACCGAAGCGGTCGCGTTCCAGCTGTTAAGCTGTGTTTCGAGGACAAGTCTGCCCTCCTCGCCGTAGACATAACTCATCTCGGTGTACGCGAACGACACAGAATCCTGCGTAAACCACGGGTTGAACGCGTTTGTTATGAGCTTATAATTCTTCTCGTCAAGATTTTCGGAATAGGAGCAGTTAGGACCGTTTTCCCAAGCGTTTGCCTTGTCCTTATCCACGCCGTGTATCTGCACGCATTTAAGCGAGGTATCCTTGACCTGCTGAACTATTTTTTCCTCCGCGTTTGCGCCTATGCTCATAGAAAGGACAACGGCAATGCACAGCAAAAGCGAAGCGGCTATTAAAATGTAGTTTTTCTTAACATTCGGCATTTTCGTCCTCCTCCCTGTTCTCGCGCGTTTTGGCAACCGTCCACAAATACATAGAAACGATAGCCGTTACCACCGAGAACAAAAGCATTACCAGAAGTATCACAAACGGGGTGCGCAAACCGCTTTCGGTTGAATATACCTTGTTGAGCAGTTTTGTTACCGTGTTTGTTTTGGTTTTTGTTACGGTTTCGGTCTTGACAGAGCCGCCCGACGTATTTTCGGTACTGCCGCCGTTTGCGGGCAGCTCGTCAACGTCGGTATCTTCTTCAATAGCGTCAAGCAGAGCCTTTATTGCCGCCATTCTTGAAGAAAGGCGTTCCTTTAACTCGGCGTCTTCAAGGCTGTTCCACGCGTCAAGCACCATATTAATAGCGCCCCTGTCGCCTGCCGTTACGTTGTTTGAATTAAGCATAAACACGTAAAGATAACGGTTTTGGAACTCGGTGACCTTTTCAAGAATTTGCTCCTCGTGTTCGGAATCTGCCGAATAGCTTATATGCAGCTTTAAAAGGTTGTTGAGCTGTTCGCCGTACTCGGTCGTGTTATCCCTCGCTACCTGCGGCAGCGCGTTATATGCGGCAAGCGCCTCGGAAACATAGATATAATCGGTTGAATGGATATTCTCCCAATTGGCAAGCACAGCGGCGTAGTTATCGCCTATATATGTGCTGTATCTCTTTTCAAACTTAACGGTTTTTTCAGCCGCCTTGCCGTTGTCCTGAACCCTTTTTACCGATTTCACAACATCGTCAGAAAGAAGCGCTTTTGCCTTTGCCGAAAGCGAGTCATAAGATGATGTAAGTGAGGACACATAGTTGCTGAACTCCTCCTCGGTGCTTTTTCTCGCTATGCCGAGCAGGGTTTTAAAATCGGTGTTCAGAATAGCCGCGTTCATCTTTAAAAAGTTGTCGGCTTCCTCGCGCGCAAGGGCTTCGGAATCGGTCTGAGCTTTCTTATAATACTCATTCTTTGCGTTTGTTAAAAAGTCGTATAAATCGCGGTGGTTGTTATAAAAAGCCGACTGCTCCAAGGCGCTGAGCGCCGAGAACTTTTCAAGAGCGGTATTTATATCGCTGAGCGAATCCTTCGGCAGAGTCGGAAGATTGTTGGGGTTATAGTTTATACCCGCTGACTTTATGCCGCTTACAAGCTCCAAAAACTCGCTCGGAACCGTTATATTTTCAACCGTGACCGCGGCGTTTTCCGCAACGGTCGCTTTGATGTTGCTCTGATTTTTGTTGCTTTCAAACATCTCGACATCATAAGCCGAGAAGGTGTAGTTTGATTGGTCTGCCTTGCTGTCAACCGTGAACGGAAGATAGAAAACAGGACCCGAAAGCGTTGTATTTGAGGACAGCGTATCCCACGAAAGGGTCACGGTGTCGCCCGCCGCAGAAGCTAAGTATTCCGAATTGCCGTCGCCCGTGTTGTTGACGACCTTTGCCTTTTCAAAGCCGAAAACCGAGCTGTCGTATTTAAGCCTGAGCGAAAATCCGCCCACAGCCGAAACACTTGTCAGCTCGACCGAAACGTAAAGCGTATCACCGCCCTTGACAGAGGATACCTTTGTATACGTTTTGTCCTTTTCGGAGTATATATAAGGTTTCAGGGTGACAACCGTGCTTTTGCCTGCGGCGCTTGCTGTCAGAAGCGCCGCCGACGCGGAACACATTATTACAACTGCGAATAAAAAAGCTAAAACCTTTTTCATCGTATCGTTCCTTTTTTATTTAATAAAAGCGTCTATCTGTGACTGATATTCTGTCTTAACCTTATCAATACCCGCGGCATTCAGCTTGCTCATCAGCTTGTCGTATGTTGCCTGATAGCTTGCCGTGCCGTTTGTACCGCCGATAAGTTGAAGCATAAATTCTTCGTTTGCAGCCGTCATTTGAGCCAACTCGTTTTCAACGTTCTTGTTGTTTATGCTAAGTCCGTAAACGGGGGTCTTTGTGAAGGTGGGTAATTCTTCTTCAAAATACTTCTTGGCGGCGTCAACCGTAGCCTTGGTGTACGGATAGCAGGTGTATTCGTTAAACATATTTCCAAGCTCCCAGTTCGGGATACCGTAAGCCGAGGTTGAAGAACCCTGACCCTCGTAATCGAACGCCTTTATCTCGGTGTCGGAGAGCTTTTCATAGTGTGTGCCCTCAATGCCGTAGCAAAGGAGATTGAGTATATCTGCGCCCTCGTCTGTGCGGAGAAGTTCAAGGAGTTTTATTGCCTTTTCGGGGTTCTTTGAGGTTGTGGGGATAGAGCAATAGGTTTTAAGCGAGCCTACAACCGAGGTTCCGCTGTACTTCTGGCTTGCGGGGGTCATACAGATTTTTATGCTCTTTACATCGGCTGAATTTGCCGCGGTTGCCTCTTCAACGGTTATAATTCCGTCATTGTTTGTATCAGGAATACGGAAGTTGGTGATATTTGATGAGAACAGGCTCAGTTTGCTTCCTACACCGTCTTCGCCTGTGAGAATATCCTTTGAAATGTAGCCCTCGCCGTACCATTTTGCGGCATATTTAATGTATGTCTTGTATTCGTCGGTGTCATAGAAGCATACAACCTTGCAGGACGGGTCGCTGACCTTGTAGCAAAGCAGAGAGTTGTTTCCGCCGATAAATTCATATCCGCGCTTTACCATATTGCGGAAGATATGCTCAATTCCGCCGATAAGGGGAGCCGTCGTAGCGGTGTCAACATTCTTTGAAGCCGAAGCCAAATATTTATCAATTATCTGATAGAATACCTCGGTGGTGGTGGGATTTTCGTTTACCGCCTTAACAAACGCGTCCACATCAAGATACTGCTTTAAATAATCGGGAACCGAGAAGAAAACAGCGTCGTTAATATGTATCTGAACATTCGGTATAGCGTAGAGCTTGCCGTCCATCATACCCGTTTTATAAAGGGTCTCATACTTTGTCATTTCGTCCTTTATAGTAGGAGCGTATTTATCAATCAGCTCGTCAAGCGCTGTGTATGAGTTTTTGTTTATCTCGGAGGCAAGGTCGGTTGAATATCCCGAAAGGGCTATATCCACCTGAGTTTTACCTGCCATCCACAACGCCCACTTTGACGACATTGAGGGGTCGAGTTTAAGGGTGAGCTTTGTGCCCGGGAGCTTTTCTTCGAGTTTTTTGTTAATTTCCTTTAATACCTTTTCGGTATCCTTCTGCTCGGAAAACGGAATTGCCCAGACAAGCTCCGAGCTTCCGCCGCCCTTTCCGCAGCCTGCAAATACTCCTGCGAGCATTAAAACAGCTAAAACCAAACATACTATTTTTTTCATAATTTCTTCCTCCTAAGTGTGACAGGGCTATGACCTTTTTGTACCGAATATTTTTATCGAGGCAACTACTATCATTGCCACGTTAAACAGAATTGTTACCGCCAAGAATACGAGAATTGAAAATTCCCAACCCGTCATACCCATAGTTTTCCAAACGGGTTTTGATTTCTTTTCGGTTTTTGTTTGTTCGCCGCTTGTATCCTTGCTGTCTTTTACAAGCTCGGGAGCAACCTTTTCTACCGCCTTATCAAGTTTTTCTACAAGAGAGGAATCCAGCGATTCAAGCGCCTCGTCCGACAGAATTTTATAGTCGTTGTAAAGCTCGGTCACCGTTTCCTTATCCTTGTCCTTTACCCTTTTCGGCAGGGCGTCTATTCTTGAAGCGACGTCGGCAAGCAGCAGCGGCTCAAAAGCGGCGTAGACCTCGTTTATTTTTGCAAGATTGTCAGCGCCGAGCTGAGCCTTGTCGGTGCGTTCAAGCGCGTCATACTCACGTTTTACTTTAAGAATAGCGTCTTTATTTTCTATTGTTACATTCTTCGCAATGGGGAGTTTTGATATTTCGTCAATCAAACTGCTTACCGCGGAAGATGTTTCGGCAGACGCGGTTTGTTCGGCGGCTTCGTCCGCAAATACCGTCACGCTTGAAAACACAGTCATCACCGCCAGAACGGTAAGCGCAAGTTTTAAAAATATTTTTTTCATTTATTCCACCTCCGCAATGTCTTCGTCTTCAAGCTTGCCGTTTTTGGTCCTTACCGCTTTCATCAGCATAACGAACGAGAAAGCGGAAACGGCGACTATCACGGCGGCAATTCCCACGAACATAATTATGTATCCTGGCGTGCTTGCAAATGACGTGTTTGCTGTTGCGGCGCCCGTGTCGCCCTCGGTTATTACCTGATTGGTGTCGCCCGTGTCGGTTTCGGTGCTGTCGGCGGAATCGGTGCTTTCAACCTGAGAATCGGTTGCCGCGGCGTCCGAACCCTGAGCGGCATTGCCCGAGCCTGCGCCCGCGCGCTCGGCGCCTGCAACGAAAATTGAATAATCGGCAAGATAGGGCAGTTTTTTAAGCCTCGGCAGTTCGCCAGAGCAATCCCAACCCGAAACGGAAGAAAACGCCTGCTTTATCTGGTCGGCGCTTCCCGCCGAAAACTGTTCCTGATTAGAACCTGCTGCAGTTAGTACCCAGCAGTTGGTTGAGGACGAGCCTGCAACCACGCCGCCCGCGCTTTCGTCCTTACCCGAGGCGTAGCAGTTCTTAATTGTTCCGTCACTCTGTGCAACGAACGTTCCGTATACAACCGAACCGCTTTTAAATGTTGTATCGGTATGGCTGTTGGTAACTATGCCGTCCTTGCTTATGTATCCTACAAGTCCGCCGCCGCAGGTGCCTGACGCGCCGATACCTCTTGAAGTGTACGGCTTGTTTGACGGGCAGAATATTGTACCCTTGCTGTAACAGCCGTCTACCGTCGCTCCCGTTACCGTTCCTACAAGACCTGCCTGATACCAAAAGCCTTCGCCGTTTATTTCGCAGTCTGCCCAGCTGTTTGAAAGGGTCGAACCCTCGCAAAGACGGGCAACAAGTCCCGCGGTAGCGTTTGTTTTGGCGTTTATTTTGCCCTGCGCGCCGCAGCCCGAAATGGTCGTGCTGTAAGCAAATGTTACAAGTGCGGCGGAGCCTTGGTCGTCAACCTGTTTAGCGCAGTTGGTCTGAACGCCCGTATCGTAACCGCCTACGCCCTGATGCTGACCGACAACGGTGTTTTCAATATTGCAGTTTAATATGTATATATTGGATATTTTTGCGCCCTTCGTTTTTCCGAACAGCGAAGCGTAGTAATGAACGCCTGGCTCGCCGTAGCCTGCATAGTTGGGGCTTGCAAAATCGTATCCGAAGTCCTTGCCCGTGCTGTTATATACGTGCAGATTGAGTATTGCGTACTTCGGTAAGCCGTCGGCGCCTAGGTCGCAGGTAAGCGTACCCTTAAACTCGTCAAAACAGCCTATCGGTTCAAAGTTTTTGATAGAACTCATATCTACCGTAGCCGCCAGCTTGTAATGTGCCGAAAGATTGTTTCGGATATTGTCAATATCGGCGGCTGTTTTCAGCAGATACGGATCGGATTTGGTTCCGCTTCCTCCGCTGTATGCCGCCGCCCTTACAGGCAGACCGCTATGCACAAAAAGCGCCGCGGCAAGCATTGCCGCCACAGCAATTGCTGCAAGGCTTTTATGCAAAAATTTATTCCTGCTTAGTATCATTGTCCTTCCTCCTAATCTAAAAAACGAAATGCCTTTCCTACACGATAATTATACGGTATAATTTTTTTCAAAAAAATATCGAAAAGTTTACCTTTAAAGCAAATAGTTTACCTTTTTCTAAAAAAACAACAAAAAAATCGGCAAAAGCACTCCGAAATGAATGCTTTTGCCGATTATAAATTATATAGTATCTATTATTTATCTTTCGTAATATTCGTTCCCCAAACGCCTAAGATTATAAGACCGCACAAAACGAACTGCAAGGTATTAAAGCTCTCGCCGAGTATAAACACACCCGCAAGCACCGACACGACCGTTATTATATTGGAAAACGACGACGAGCGTATCGCGCTTATGCGCGTTGTTGAGTAGTTATACAAGAGGAACGCGGCGACCGAGGAAAGCACGGCGAGATAGAACATTGCTATCCAAAATTCCGCGCTTGAAAACGCCTTTAAAAGCTCTGGCACAAATTTTGACCGCAATACCGCGGCGCTTACCGCCGTAAATCCGACGGCGCCTATCGAAAACATAACGTAGGTGCGCTCAAATGGCGAGAACTCCGCCGACTGGCTTCGGCTTAAAATATTGAACACCGCTGATGAAAGCACCGCCGCCAACAAAAGCAATACTCCGAGAGTGTGGCTTTTTGCGCCGTCGTTTGAAACAACGCTTATCGCCGCCACGCCGACTATTGACAAAACGGTGCAAAAAGCCTGCAACAAAGAAGGCTTTTCGCCGAGGAAAATTGCCGCCAAAAGCATTACCGCAACGGGAACAAGCGCGATTATAACCCCCGACAGAGCCGAGGAAACAAGCGAAAGTCCGTAAAGCTCGCAAAGAAAATAAACAAGCGGCTGTGCTATTCCCATAGCTATTAGCTTACCCTTTTTTCTGCCTTTTAAATTTATTTTAATCCTGCCGCTCAACAGCAGAATATTCATCACCGCAAAGGCGATTATAAACCTGACGGACAGTATTATAAGCGGGTGCGCCGTTTTGAGCGCCATTTTGCCGAAAATAAAACTAAACCCGAATATTGTGTTTGCGGCAAGCGCCGCGGCGGCGCCTTTAAAACCGCTGTTTGTATTCATATTTAAAACCCCTTAAAAAAATCCTTGTTCACGGCATATAAATATAGTATAATTGGTATAAGTTGGTGAAAGTTAAGCGAGGTGAGCCAAATGCTTAAAATCTCTGTTGCGATGACGACCTGCAACGGCGAAAAATATATAAAAGAGCAGTTAAATTCCGTTTTAAACCAACTGCGTCGACCCGATGAAGTCATAATAACCGACGATGTATCCGACGACGGCACGGTTGAAATAATACGCTCGTTTATAGAGGAGCACAGGCTTACCGACTGGAAACTTATTATAAACGAGGAACGGCTCGGTTTCAAGCAGAACTTTAAAAAAGCGATTTCGCTTACCTCGGGGGATATTATATTTCTGTGCGATCAGGACGACGTTTGGTGCGAGGACAAAATCGAAAGTCTGCTTTCCCTTTTTACCAAGAACGACCGTTTGCTTGCGGTATCCTCCGCCTTTACCGTGATAGACGGAAACGGCGCCGTCAACGACAGCGGGCATACAGGCAACAACCACGGTCTGATATGCACGAAGGTGAAACGTCTGCTTCAAAGGATAGATTTGAAAACGGTTATGCGCAGCAACATTTCACCGGGCTGCACCTCGGCATACCGCCGACAGGTTGCGGAAAAATATCTTGAAATAACCGACGGCACTCTGCCGCACGATTACGAGCTTAATCTTATTGCCGCCGCCGAAAACGGACTTTATTTCTACAATGCGCCGCTTATAAAATACAGGATACACGGCGGCAACACATTGGGACTTTCAGGCAAGGAGCAAACAAGGCTTGAAATAGCCGAAGAAAAGCTCGCCGCCGCCGAAACGGTTTACAAAGCAACGGGCGACGGGCATCTTTGCAGGCTATGCGAAAAGCGGCTTGACATACTTAAAAACCGCCGCACCGCCGCGGCTGTAACGCTGATTTTTTCGCCGAGTTACCGAAAATACTACACTCTGCGCGAGTGGGCGGGAGATATACTATACACCAAGGAAGTGTGATACATTTGAGGAGCGCCGCAGGGATAACCATTTTTAACCCGAATATAGAGCGGTTAAAGCTGAATATTGACAGCATTATCGGTCAGGTTGACCGTGTTTATACCGTCAACAACGGCTCGGAAAACACCGCCGAAATAAACGAACTTTTGAGCGGATACGACAAGATAACGCATATCGAAAACGAAAAGAACGAGGGCATTGCAAAGGCACTTAATCAAATGTGCGCCGCGGCGTTCTATGACGGGTTTGACTGGATACTAACGCTTGATCAGGACTCGATAGCCGAAGCCGAGCTTATAAAGAAATACAGCCGTTACACCGAGATGGACGGCGTTGCGATAATAACCCCGTATATCGACGACGAAAACGAACCCGACATAATAAATTCCACCGTTAAAACGCCGTATGAGCCTGTTCACCGCTGCTATACCTCGGCGTCGTTCACAAAGCTGTCGGTCTGGAACGAGGTCGGCGGTTTTGACGACGATATGTTTATTGACTGCGTTGATTTTGACTACTGCACCACGGTTGAGGAAGCGGGTTATATAATCCTGCGCGACAACGAGGCGGTTATTAAGCACTGTCTCGGTAGGGCGCACGAGGTGCGCGCTTTTATGCCGCTCGGCAGGCTTTTACACATACCCCAGCTTAAAAGGCCGATGTATACCTACAACCACCCTCCGCTTCGCACCTACTACTACGCGCGGAACATAAAATACTACACCTACAAGCACAGAAACAGCATAGACCGATTTACCGAATGGCGCGTTTATGTCAAATGGCTGGTGCTTAAACTGTTTTTTGAGGACCAAAAGTGGGCAAAGCTGAAAGCGATCATAAAGGGACGCCGCGACGGGCGAAAAATGATAAAAAATTACAAAGAAAAGCAGAAATTAAGGTCTAAATAACAAATGCCGATAGCGAAGTACCGCTATCGGCATTTTTTTATTATTCTGCATTATCTTTTATTATATTTCTATCCCCGTCCAGAACGACCGTATTCTGTTTAAGCGAGCCGTTCACCATTGAGTTTGATGTTACAACGCAATTGCCGCAATTTTTAAGCACCACCGAATAATCGGGCGACGGGGTGCCTTTGTCGTGATCGTCCTTTCCGACACCGAAAACATTTGCTGTGATAACGGTGCTGTCGGTTTCGTTAAGAAGAATATGCGAATTAAGGAAAGGGTCTTCCTCAAAATCGTGACGGTACTTACCGCTCCGCCTGAAAATATTGCCCGTAAGAGTTATTGTATTTGAGCGGTATTTACCGCCGCGTGTCTGTACCGACGGACCGTAGGCACGGTCAAAACAGTTATTGTTTATATTGAGCGAGCCGCCGAACGCAACATTAATTCCGCCGTTATGATTCCACTCAATTCGATTGCCCGTAATCGAGAATGATGAAAAATTATCGTCGCTGTAAATAGCCGCGCCGCCGTTTGTGTGCATAATATTATCGGTTATCCAGCCGTCCCACCCCGTAAGGTAGATAGCGTTGCCGCCGTTCGCCATTATCATACAGCCCTTTACGGTGAAAGCGAACATATGTTGAAGGTGTATGCCGTCGCCGCTGAAATTTTTAACTTGGCAGTTTTCTATCACAAACGAGTCTTCCCTGAATCCCTCCTGCGTTGCCTCGGGATACCGATTTTCCTCTTTAAAAAGCTCATAATTGTCCCTTGTGTCATAATTATCCCAGAAAACGCCTATCCCGCAAACGCCCGCTTTTTTGACCTCGCCGCCGAGCAGCTGCAATCCGCTTATACGGCAGCCGTGCGCTCCTGTAAGATTTAAAAGACAATCTGCGTTTTCGTCGTTAAGGGAGAGTATCGAACCGCCGTATTCACGGTATCCCCAGCCAGAAAACCCCATTAGAGATACGCTCGGCGGAACGGTCAGCTCGCCGCACATAAACTTCCCCGGCGGCACCGCAACGCATCCTTTTGCTTCGCCCGCTTTGTTTAGTGCGGTCTGAATTGCCGCCGTGCAGTCGGTAACGCCGTCGCCCACGGCGCCGAAATCGGTTACGTCAAATACATTTTTCATAAAATTGTTCCTTTACCTTTTCTTTAAGTTTTTTAACCCCTTGGTCTATTGTAAATTGCGGATTAAATATGCTTGAAGTGCCGCAAACCAAAATATCGGCACCCGCCGCCACCATTTTCGGAGAGTTTGCAAAACTGCAATTGCCGTCAACCTCTATCAGTATACCGTTATATCCCTGCGAGTTGAGGTATTTGCGCACCCTCCCGATTTTTTCTATTCCGTAATCGACTATTTTTTGTCCCGCAAAACCTGGATTCACAGTCATCACAAGCACCATATCTATCTGCGGCAAAATCTCTTTTAAAAGCTCTATCGGGGTAGACGGATTCAGCGCAATTCCTATACGGCACCCTTTTTCATTGATTTTATCAATAATGCGCTGAATGTGCCACGTGCTTTCATAGTGGAATGTGATAATATCGTTTTCACCGACATTTATCATATTTATTACCGATTCGGGAGCGTCAGCCATTATATGTATATCAAGCGGAATATCCTTGCGCGCCTTGATTTTGTTTATAAACTCCGCGGGAATCATTATATTAGGCACAAAATGATTGTCCATAACATCACAGTGCAGATACTTTACTCCCGACGCAAACAATTCATCTATCGCTTTTTCAAGATTGAGAATATCGGCGCACATAATCGAAGCCGAAATTTCAAAATCCTGTTTCTTTATTTCGGGAAATAAAGCGGCGCCTACCAAAGGCGCGTTTTCGCCGAGCAACGCCGTTTTAATTTCGGTCTTAAAGCCTGTGCTGTAACAGCGCTGATTTATTTTTTCAATGAGAGGTTCAACAAAGAGCTTGGTCTGTCTGCTCAGACCGCCGCTGAAAACAATACATTCGGGTGAGATTATATTTATCAGCGAAGTTATTCCGTCGGCTAAAAGTTCAACGGCATTGTTTATTGCCGCTATACACTTCCTGTCGCCGTTTTCCGCCGCCTTAAACAAATCCTTTGACGTGCTTCCTGCTCCAAGCAGTTCCCTTGCGGTTTGGTCGAGACCTTTTCCCGCGGCGTAGGCTTCAAGGCAACCGTTTTTCCCGCAGCCGCAGGGTCTTGTTCCCCCTTTTACGGGGATATGTCCAAGCTCGCCCGCATTTCCGAGCCCTCCCGAATACGGCTTTCCGTTCATAACAATTCCCGTGCCTATTCCCGTGCCGAGCGTTATGCAGACAAATGTTTTGTATTCTTTTCCGCTCACAATATATTCGGCATAAGCCGCCGCCCTTGAATCCTGAATCATTGTGCAGGGAATACCTGTTATTTCTTCTGTTTGGGCGGCAGTTTCCGAGTTAAGTATATCTATATTCGGGGCTTTTAATAACCGCTTTCCGTCCTCGCTTACCGTTCCCGGAACGCCTATACCGCAACAGCCGATGTCGCGCGGCGAAAACCCCGTTTCATTGTAAAATTCAAGAAGAAATCCGTTTATGAGATTCGGCACATTCTCGGTATCGCAAACTTTATAAACGCTGTTTTTAATTATGCGGTTTTTTTCATCAAGAACGCCGATATTGATTTTTGTACCGCCGATGTCAACACCCAATCTCAGCATATTTCTTCACCGTTTTCTATGTCGGAAATCATATCTATACGCTTTTGATGTCTCCCACCCTCGTATTCGGTTGTTAAAAACTCCTCAACTATCATTTCCGCCATAGACGGTCCTACGACCCTTGCCCCGAACGCGATTATATTTGCATTGTTGTGCGCCCGTGTTAATCTTGCCGAATAAGGTTCGGAACAGACTGCGGCGCGTATACCTTTAACCTTATTTGCGGCAAGCGATATTCCTATTCCCGTGCCGCAAATAAGAATTCCAAAATCAAATTTTTTATCTGCAACAGAGCGCGCTACCTTGTATCCGTATATTGGATAATCTGTCCGTTCCCCTCTTGACGTTCCGAAATCCGTAACGTCATAGCCTTTATTTTCAAGAAATTCTTTTATATGGTTTTTAAGTTCAACCGCCGTATGGTCGTTCCCGATAGCTATTTTCATATTCCCGCCTCCGAAAACATTATAATCGTTTTTATAATACAAACAGATATACAAAAGCGATTAAAACATTGTCAAAACCGACTTTTTGTTTTATAATATTTTAGAAAAGAGGTTGGAATTATGGACAGTTATTATTGCCACAAGGGTGTTGTCCCAGACAAGTCCTGTTGCAGACACCTACATTCAGAATTTGAAATAGTTTATCAGCTGAGCGGTAAAAACACTACGCTAATAAACGGAAAAGCCTATTATATGGCGCCTGCCGACGTTATTGTAATTCCCCCGAACACTCAGCACGAAATTCCCGAGGGCGAAGAATTCACCGATTTATATTTTCAGACCAATCGTTTATCGTTTGATAGCGTCATAAAAATCAGCGATATTTCGGGCGAGATATTTACCCTGTTAAACCTGTTGAATACCGTCCTTATCGAAAGAAAGAATTATTATTCAAAAATATGCGAAAACATTACGGAGTGCATAGAACTGCTTATAATCCAGTCGTTAAAAACAGAACATAAATATCCGTTTGCCGAAAAATTGCAAAGCGAGCTTGCCGAAAACATATCTGACTGTGATTTTTCAATTCCCGAGGCAATAAAAAAGCTCGGATATAACGAAGATTATATCCGACGCTGTTTTAAGAAAATATACGGCAAAACGCCGCTTGAAAGCCTTACCGAAATGCGCATAAAAAAGGCAAAAGCCCTGCTTTTACAGCCGTGCCGCAGTTCTGTCGGCGAGGTTGCGTCAAACTGCGGATTTTCCGACCCGTTTTATTTCTCAAAATGCTTTAAAGCAATATGCGGAGTATCGCCGCGCGAATACAGGCATTTAACCACGGAGCGTTACTGAGCCTTTTCTTCTGCCGAACCTGCCGCACCGTCCGCTTCAAACCAGAAGCAAACGCCGTTTTCGGTGTTATATACTCCGCAGTCGTGCGAATGGAGCTTCATAATCGCGCTGACTATTGAAAGACCCAGACCGAATCGGCTGTTATCGCGCTTGTGCGACTTATCGCCGCGGTAAAAGCTCTGCCATATCTGCGGCATTATATCCTCGTCAACGTGACTGCCCGTGTTTATTACCGAAACGCGAACGGTGCCGTCCTTTATTTCGCTTGTTACCGTAACCGTGCCGCCGCTCGGCGTATGTGACGCGGCGTTTTCAAGATACGCCTTTAACACCTGCTCTGTCTGCACGGGGTCGGCGGAAATAAAGGTGTTTTCGGGTATGAGATTTTCCGTTTTAACATCGCTTTGCTTAAATAGCCTTGAAAGCATATCGTTTGCAAGGATACCGACATCAAATCTCTCGATATTCAGCGGCATTTGCCCCGACTCATAGCGCGAGAGTTCAAGTATGCTCAGAACAAGGCGGTTCATACGCGCGCTTTCGTCGATTATTATATTGCAGTATTCCTCTTTCGACTGCGAATTTATGTTAAGTTTAAGCCCTTCGGCATAACCGCTGATGATGGAAATGGGAGTTTTAAGCTCGTGCGACACGTTTGCGACAAAACCCTTTCGCATAACGTCAAGCTGGCGTTCAAGTTCAATTTCATCGCGAAGACGGGCGTTGCTCTCTTTAAGCTCGCCGAGCGCCGCCGACAGCGACTCGGACATATTGTTTATCGAAACGGCAAGCTGACCTATTTCATCGCGGCTTTTAACCTCAACTTTGCGGTCGAATTTAAGCTGCGCCATATCGCGTGTTATCTCGCTCATATCATAGATAGGCTTTGAAAACTTGCGCGCGAAAATGAAGACCCACACAAGCGACAGCACAAGGCAGACCGACGAAACTATTACTATAAACTGATTGGCTATCGCGGCGGAGGAAGATATAAGTTCCTTTTGAATACGCACCTCGGCGTAAAGACCGTCCTTTGTCTGACCTCGGCAAAGCAGATATTCCCTGCCGTCCGACCTTTTGACTGCCGTTTCAAAAACGGTGCCGTCGCTCATTGTTTCGCTCTTTATAACCTTTAACTTTTCGTGAAGCATTGAAAAGCTCTGATTTCCGAATGCAAAATAGTCCATCATCTGACTGCCGTGGGTGGTGAAAAGTATCACGCCGTTGCCGTCGTAAATTTCAACGTCAAAGTTATATTTTTCGCTTATTTCAGACAGCGTGGAAGCCACTGCCGCGGTATCCCCCGTGTCAAGCGCGGCGGTCGCAAGCAGTTGCTTTTTAAGCTCCCTTTTTTCCCTTAGCGAAAAAAACCTGACAAGCAGACCGAAATTTGAAACGGCAAGAATTATAACAAACACGGCGAAAATAGCCGCTATTCGCAAAAAAACATTAAACCACAGGCTGTTTTTAAGGGAATTACGCTTCAAACTTATACCCCATTCCGTAAACCGTTTTAAGCCGCGCGGCGCCGTAGTCGCCGAGCTTTAAACGAATACGCGCGATATGCGAGTCAACCGTTCTGGTGTCCCCCATATAATCGTATCCCCAAACGGCGTTTAAAAGCTGGTCGCGGCTTAGCACCCTGCCCGAATTATCATAGAGATAGGAAAGCAGTTCAAACTCTTTCAGCGTTAAATCGAGCAAATTCCCGTCCAGCGTCGCGGTAAAGGCATCTTTGTTGATAACAAGACCCTTTTGCAGAGCCTTGTCCGACACGGGTTTGCCGAGACTGCGTTTTAAAAGCGCGTCAACGCGTTTCACCAAAACCGCGGGTGAAAACGGTTTGGTAACATACTCGTCCGCACCCGACTCAAAGCCCGTAAGCAGATCAAACTCCTCCGAGCGCGCCGAAAGCATTATTATCGGCATATCCGAGGTCTTGCGTATCTCTTTTGTGAGCGCCCAGCCGTCGATAACGGGCATCATAATATCTACTATTGCAAGGTCTATTTTTTCGCCCGAATTGAATATATCAAGCGCCTTTTGACCGTCCCCCGCGGTAATGGTATCATAACCCGAGGCTTTCAGAAAATCCGAAACGAGGGTGACTATTCGCCCCTCGTCGTCTGCAATCAAAATCCTGTATTTCTCCATTATTATCACTCCCGATACCTTTAATATAAAGCAAATATTTCCTTAATTTATTAAGAATTTGTAAATCTGTTTGTATTGTAACATATTTTGTGATACAATGGAAAAGAAATTTGATTTTTAAGGAGAAACGAAGTGCCTTTTCCGCTTGAACACATAAGAAATTTCTGCATAGTAGCGCATATTGACCACGGCAAGTCCACCCTTGCCGACCGACTTTTGGAGCTTACGGATTCCGTTGCCAAGCGCGATATGGAGGAACAGATTCTTGACAGTATGGACCTTGAACGCGAGCGCGGAATAACCATAAAAGCGCACGCGGTAACGCTTTACTACACCGCGAAGGACGGGGTGCAGTATGAGCTTAATTTGATAGACACACCAGGACACGTGGACTTCAACTATGAAGTATCGCGTTCGCTTGCCGCCTGCGAGGGCGCGGTGCTTGTGGTTGACGCTTCTCAGGGAATTGAAGCGCAGACGCTTGCCAACACCTATCTTGCGGTGGATCACGGTCTTGAAATACTGCCCGTTATAAACAAAATTGACCTTCCCTCGGCAGAGCCTGAGCGGATAAAGCAGGAAATAGAGGACGTTATCGGCATACCCGCAGAAGACGCGCCGCTTATCTCGGCTAAAACGGGACTCAATGTTGAAGAGGTTCTCGAACGGATAGTTACCGATATTCCTGCTCCGAAAGGCGACGTAAATGCGCCGCTTACCGCGCTTATATTTGACTCATACTACGACCCGTATAAGGGCGTTGTGGTTTATTTCCGTATTATGAGCGGAAAACTTAAAACGGGCGACAAGGTGCGTATGATGGCGACGGGAGCCGATTTTGACGTGGTTGAAATCGGCAGAAAGATGGCTACTTCGCTTGAAGCGTGCGACGTGCTTGAAGCGGGCGAGGTAGGTTATCTTTCCGCCTCGATAAAGACGGTGGGCGAAGCGCGGGTCGGCGACACGATTACCCTTGCGGAAAGCCCCGCCGAAAAACCGCTTGACGGATACCGCAAGGTAAACCCCGTTGTTTTCTGCGGTATATACCCAGCCGACGGCGCAAAATATCCCGATTTGAGGGACGCGCTTGACAAGCTCCAACTTAACGACGCGTCCTTGCTGTTTGAGCCCGAAACCTCAACGGCACTCGGCTTCGGCTTCCGTTGCGGATTTTTGGGACTTCTTCACATGGAAATAATACAGGAGCGCCTTGAAAGGGAGTATAATCTTGACCTTGTTACCACCGCTCCGAGCGTTGAATACAAATTCAAGCTCACAAACGGTCAGACCGTCACGGTGGACAATCCGACCAACTACCCCGACCCCGCGGTTATCGACGAGGCTTTGGAGCCCGTTGCCGATGTGCATATATACAGTCCGAGCGAATATGTCGGCGCGATAATGCAGCTGTGCGAAGAAAGGCGCGGAACCTACACCGATATGAAATATCTGGGCGACAGGGTCGATATACATTATATAATGCCTATGAGTGAAATAGTTTATGACTTTTTCGACGCGCTTAAATCGCGCACCAAGGGCTACGCCAGCTACGACTACGAGATGAAAGGCTATGAAAAATCAAAGCTCGTAAAGCTGGACGTACTGCTTGCGGGCGACAGTATCGACGCGCTTTCGTTTATAGTACATTCCGACAACGCCTACAACCGCGCGAGGAAGATAGCCGAAAAACTGAAAGACTATATTCCGCGCCAGCTATTTGAGGTGCCTATTCAGGTTGCGGTATCGGGCAAGATAATAGCAAGAGAGACCATTAAGGCGCTGCGCAAGGACGTGCTTGCAAAGTGCTACGGCGGCGATATTACACGTAAGAAAAAGTTGCTTGAAAAGCAAAAAGAGGGTAAAAAGCGTATGCGCAGATTCGGCAGCGTAGAAGTGCCGCAGGAAGCGTTTATGGCAGTTCTTAAACTTGACGAATAGGAGATAATTTATGAGCGGAAAGAGATACAAAAAGAAAAGCTCGGGCAGACTGTCGGGCATAGCGGCGATAGCGGTATTGCTTATCATCGTAGCGGCGGTCTCGGCGGCAATAACCTTCGGCGTTAAGGTCGCAAAAAACAAAAAGGCAGACAATACTTCTTCATCGGCTTCGTACGACAGCAGTTCAAAGACTTCAAGCGCCGAAAACGTATCTTCGGACGAATCTTCAAGCGAAGAAACGGGACCCAACGGGCTTGACGTGAATTACAGCGTGCTTTTGCTCGTCAACGCACAGAACCCGCTTCCCGAAGACTATGATTACGAAGGCAACCTCACCACCATACCGACAAAATACATAAACGGTTCGCTTAATCAGATAGACAAGGACGTTTGGCCGTATATGCAGGCTATGCTTGACGCCGCGTGGGCAGAGGGAGTTCAGCTTTATGTGCGCTCACCCTACCGCTCCTACGCAACCCAGAAAATGCTCTTTCAAAATCAGGTTGAGCGGTGCTTGAAAAAGGGACTTTCGCAGTCCGAGGCAGAGGCGGAAGCAGCGACGGTAGTGACGCGCCCCGGAACCAGCGAACACAACACAGGCTTTTCAGCCGACTTCAATATTGCGGAGGATTCGTTTGAAAGCACCCCGATGTTCACCTGGATGCAGCAGCATGCCGCCGATTACGGCTTTGTGCTGCGGTTCCCGAAAGATAAGCAGGACAAAACGGGAATTATCTATGAATCGTGGCATTACCGCTTTGTCGGCATTAAGACCGCAAAGGAAATGAATAAACTCAATATGTGCCTTGAAGAATACACCGAATACATAAAAACAAAGAAAAAATAATATGAAAAACGGGCTTTGCAAAGCCCGTTTTCTTTATTCTCTTTTAAGCAGTTTTCCCATTCCGAACAGCGCCAAGAACACGACGAGATTTACAAGCACGACCGCCGAGCCTGTCGGCACATCGTATCCGAAGGACAACAGCAATCCCGTGATAAAGCTGATTACCGAAATTACCGCCGACGCGACTATAACCGATTTATACCTTTTGCAGATACGCATTGACGAGAGCGCAGGAAAAACTATGATGCTTGAAATGAGCAGGGCGCCCATCATACGCATACCGACAACCACCGTAACCGCGGTAAGCACGGCAAGCAGGGTATTGTAAACCCCCGAATGTACTCCCGTTGCTCTTGCGAAGCCGTCGTCAAAGGTGACGGCAAAAATTTTGTTGTAGAAAAGCACATACAGCGTAAGCAC
>CAKSQT010000032.1 GCA_934486755.1 uncultured Eubacteriales bacterium
GTATTTCAAGTTTTGAGGCAATGTATTATGCAAAATTTTGTTTCGTAGGCGTGAGAGGTTCGAGTCCTGTCACACTAGGCAAGCGGTAATAATCCGAATCCGCCTAAAACGGCGTCTTTTCGGCGTATTTTTACTTGTCGTCGTTGCAAGGCGACAGCCTTGCTGCCTTCTCCGCATAAAAATCCACTCTAAAATACACTCTTTTTAGGTCGCAGATTTTACGTGTAGCAGATTTTTTGCAGGGCAAGGCACAAAACGCAGTTAATCCTTTCGGATTAACGAGTATTTTAACAAAGCAATGCGAAAAATCTGCACACGAAAAACGGGTTCGGATTTATTACCGCTTGCCTAACTTTCGCGGTAACCGCGATAAAAAGATTGTTAAGGCTGATTTTTCAGTGAGTCGCATTAGTTGTTTCGGGCGTAACGTTCAAAAAACAGCACAGACAGTAGATTTACTGCCTGTGCTGTTTTTTTATCTGTGCGGCGGATAATGCTTTGCTATCAGCATTATTATCTCCGTGCCGTTTTGGTCGCTTTTTATGGATTTAATACCGTATTTTTCGCCGTAAAGTATTTTTGATTTCAAATGAGTGTTTTTAAGACCGATGTGTTTCGCGCAAGGCTCGTCGCTGAACACATTGCTTTTTAGTTCGCTCATAGTTTTGGGTTCAATGCCGTCACCGTTGTCCTTTACGGTTATTTTAATGTCGTCCTCGTCGGTTGATTCAACGGTTATTTTCAGTTCGGCTCTTTCTTTCGCCTCTTTCGTCCTGAATCCGTGGTGTATGCTGTTTTCAATCAGCGGCTGTAACGTAAAGTTAATTATCGAATAATCAAGCAAAGATTCATCGACGCACCACTGGGTATTAATATCAATTTCAAAGCAACATACGGCGAGAGCGATGTATTCCTTTGTTTGCTCTATCTCCGCTTGTATTGTCGTTATCATTTTTACATAGTGCCCCATATCCTTGAAGAAAGCGGCGAGAGTTCCGATTGAATGTGAAATTTCATTATTAAATCCCAGATATTTTGCGGATTTCCATTTAAGCGATTCAAGCGAATTTCCGAGAAAATGGGGCGATATTTGGGAATGAAGATTGTGAAGCTGGGATTTGCGTATTTGAAGTACGGTGTTTTGGGTTTGCTCGTTTATGCCGTAATCGCCTATACATTCGCTGATGAATTTTACTTCGTCCTCGGCGAGTACATCGTCGTTTGGAAGATAATATTTCAGCGCTTCAACAGTATTTCCTATCGGACGGTAAATTTTTTGCAGTATGATGTAGAGCATAAGGATAGCGACCGCTAAGACAAGTATGCAGGACAGAAACGCTAAAACCAACGGATAATAAACAGAGCGCAAAAGCTCGGATTTATCTTCTATTGTGACTGCGCTCAATGTGCTTTCAAGCAGCGCCGACGAGGATTTTATAAAATCCTTTGATGAATCGGAAGAAATCAGTTCCCTTGCGGAGGCGCCTTTCAGCTTGGCAAGATTTTGACCGAGCAAGGATAGATCCTTCGTCATAAGTATCGTCCCGTTTTCCGAAATACAAAAGGTGTTTTCCGAAAAATACTGCGAGCTGAGATAATCGGCAAAGATGTCAATATAAACGTGAAAAAACGAACTGCTTTCGGGAACATACTCAATTCGTATTATGTGCGGCCATTTTTCGCTGTAGGTATACGAAATGTCAAAGGAGCTGTATGTCCCCGCCGATGTCAAGACATTAAGCGGTTCTGTTATTCGTCCCTGCATTACGTAATCTCCCGTATCAACGTAAATACCCGCTATGTAATCAAAACAGGATATAAAGGTTGATATTTCCTTTTGAAGCACCAGCTTTTTTGTTTTTTCGCTTGTATTGCTTTGAAAAACAGGGGATGCGGTTTGGTATTGCGAGAAAAACATACATATCCGAGTGCAGTTTTCCAAAACGCTGTTAATTTGAAGATAACAGGTTTCATTCTGTTTTGCAACCGAGTCAACTGTTGATTTAAGGTAGCTTCTGTATGTAAGTATTGAAAAAATTGACAAAAGTATCGCAACGGACGCCGCGATTGCCCCTACCGATAGGAATAAGGTCTTTTTATAAAAACCGTGTGAATACTTAGGCTGTGATTTGTTCATTTTGTTCTGGCTTTCTTTCTGTATTGTGAAGGCGTCAACTGTGTGATTTTTTTGAATAGGTGCTGGAAATACGAACGGGAGCTGTATCCTACCGTGAAGCATATATCCTCTATCGTGATATTCGGGCTTTCCGCCAACAGCTGCTTGGCTTTTTGTATGCGTATGTCGCGGATATATTCGTTTATCGTATAACCGAAATCGTGCTTAAACGAATCGCACACATAAGATTGGCTTACTTCAAAATGATCGGCAATACTTGCAATTGAAAGATTGAAGTCGGCAAAATTTTGCGAGATGTAGGATTTTATTTTTTCCGAAATGCTTTTTTCCTGCCCTGCAAAATATTGTTCCGCAAAGAGCTTTAAGTTCTGTTCGACCGTAAGGCTTGCGCTGACCGCCGAACTAACAGCCGCATTGTCCGCAAGGCTTTCGTTGATAAGGGAAAACAGCGAGGGCAGCTCGTTTATACCTATATTGTAATTATAACTGCGGAAGAACAGTTCAACCTTACATTCTTTTATATGCTCTGCAAAATGTTTAGCAACATTTCTTAAATAGCAGAACCGCGACCATTGCGAAAAAGTGAATATTTTGCTTACCGAGTTGTTTTTGGCAAGCTCTTTTGCGGCGTAATCCGAAAAAATTTCTTTTTCCTTAAAGAATACGACCGTTATATTTTTTTCTGCCGAAAATACGGTCATTTTGTTGTTGTCAAAGTCTTCGTTAAAGGAGTTTTCGCTTTTGTACGGAGGCTTTTTATATACTTCCGCCACATAGCATTGCCCTGCCGAAACGGTGTCGTTTAAGAGCAAAAATGATTCAAATTCTTCGGGAACGCTGTTTCCGTTTATAATTCGGTGCAGAGTCTTAATAAAATATTGGTACTTAATAAACGACATACGTTCAAAGTTCACCGTTGCCGCTTTTTGGGCTTCAACCTTGTTTACAGCCTCGGTTAATGATTCGGAGAGTTCCTCTATTGAATACGGCTTTGTAAGATATCTCATAACGCCGTAGTTTATGGCGCTTTTGGCATATTCAAAGTTTTCAAAGGCGGAAATTATTATGATTTGGGTCTTTGACGATAGTTTTCTTATTTCCCTGCATATCTGTATTCCGTCCGCTCCGGGCATACAAATATCGGTAATTATAATATCGGGAATATTCTCCCTAACCGCTTGCAGACAATCGTTGCCGTCGTAATAGCTTCCTATAATTTCTAAATTGGGGAAGCACTCTTTCACAAACATTTCAATACCGTCGCAAATCGGCTTCATATCGTCCGCAATAATAATCGTACACATAGGTTTTGCTGTCTCTCCTTTAAATTATGCCGAATTATATAATAAAGGTAAAACATTTTGCGGAAAATTTCAATAATTAATATAGAAAAAAGCAAAAAAAGCACAAAACCGAAATATGCGAACTTTAAAACACGGCGGTTTTATAGTAAGATTTTTATGTACCAAAAAGCATACAGGGGGTATGTGCAGCCAAAATGCAGTATATTTTTGCAAAGCAGTAATTACAGAATGGTAAGGTGGTTAAATGAGAATAAAAAGAATAACAGCAACATTTTTAGCGGTTTTAATTTCCGCCGCGGCGGTTCCTGCTTCACTTTTCACACAGGCGCTGTCGTATTCGGGCAAGGGTACAATGGCTGACCCTTACCTTGTAACAAACGCCGAACAGCTTCAAGGAATGAGGGAAAACCTCTCGGCACATTATAAGCTGGCGGACAATATTGACCTTAGCGGAATGGATTTTAAACCGATAGGCAGATTGGACGATAGGTTTAAAGGTTCATTTGTCTGCGAACTCAATGCGGATAAGACCCCCAAGTACGTTATTAAGAATTTGACAATCAACGTACCTAAGACGGACTATATCTCAGAAAACAGAAGCAAGTGGGAAGCGGCTCTGTTCGGCGGATTGGCAGGCGCCACTCTGCAAGGTATATATGTGTTGGACGCAAAAATAAACAATGAAAACGTCGGCGGCAACACGGGTAGCGTTACATACGGCGACTATAACCCGGGTCAGTCTGAAATGCCGACCGCGGTGTTGGCGGGCAAGGCGGACAACTCGGTTATCAGCAATTGCGGCGTAACGGGAACCGTAACGGGTAAATCCAACGGCTGTGCGGGTCTTATTGATGTTATAACAAATTCTACGGTTGTGGAAAACTGCTATGCTTCGGTTAATATAACAACCACGGGACTTTGGACCTGCGGCGGATTTATAGCTTATGCTCAGGACTCCACAATAAGCAACTGCTTCTCAACAGGCAACGTAAATACCGAAGGCTTTAACGGCGGTGCTTTTTCCGACTCGTTTATAAACGCTACCGTTTCCGACTGTTATACAACAGGCAATATAAACGGAAGCCGTGCGACCTTCGTAAGCAGCGTTAAGGATTCAAAAATAACAAACTGCTTGGCTCTCGGAAACGCGCAGGCGCAGCTTAATTTGGGCGAAGCCCCCAAGGGCATAAGCAACTGCTGGATGTTAAGCGGCAACTTTAAAAACGCAAACGGATTCAGCGAGGGAAGTGCGGCAAGCATAAAAGCGGCGTTTTCTGGGCTCGGCAGTTGGGACGTAAGCAAAGAACTTCCTACCTTGAATACGATAGGCGTTGTAACCGACGCATCAAAGTATGTTCCGGGTGCAAATCACGGCACAACATCGGGCGGCAGCAGCGGCAGTCAGGGCAATGCAAGCACATCTCAGGCAGGCACGGCCGAAAGCACGGCGTCGCAGGTAGACAGCTCTGAACTGTTGGAGCTTATAAACAAGCTGCCCGACCCCGATGTTGAGGACAACGTGACCCTTGAATGTAAGGAAGACGCCGTTAAGGCTTGGAAGATGTATAACGCTTTGAGCGCGGGGCAGAAGGACGACTTTGATTCCGCCGCCTCCGCTAAACTTATGAAGGTAAGGTATCAGCTTTCGGTTAAAATGGCGGGCGATTTTGTAACAGCGGTTCAAAAACTGCCTGAAATATCAAAGCTGAAAGATAAAGACGTTGAGAAGATCATGGCACTCTGGGACGATTATGAGTTCCTTGACGAGAGCATAAAAGAAGTTATGGACGACGACGTAAAAGAAAAAATAGAAAAGGCCCACGATTTTGCGGTGAAAGCCGCTCAGACTACCAAGGGCAAGACCGTAATTACAACCGTTCAGCGAAAGCTGACGGGTTCGGAAATATTCCTGACCGTTTTATACTCGGTGATCATTGCGGGCGCGGTGTTCTTTGACGTCTTTGTAGGAATAAAGCTGATTAAAAATAGAAAATTACAAAAGCAAGTCGAGGACGGAGGTTCCGTATAAAATGAATGTTTCTAAGGCAAACAGCAAAAAGAAGGCATACATCAAAAGAAACATTCCTTTGACGATAATGGCACTTCCCGCGCTTATACTTATGATTATGTTTACATACGTTCCGATGTTCGGTTTGGTTATGGCGTTTAACAACTATACGCCGCGTATGGGCATATTCGGTTCCGAATGGGTGGGACTTGATAATTTCAAGTACATATTTTCAAGCGGCGAAATATACCGCGCTATCGGGAATACGGTTTTATACAATATTCTGTTTTCAATATCAATACCTTTATGCGCTTTGTTTATGGCGGTAATGCTCTATTTTATAGAAAGCAAACGCGCGGCTAAATTCTATCAAAAGTCGATAGTCATACCGTTTATGGTGTCCTACGTTATTATAGGCTATATTGTATTTATATTTTTGAGTAATGAATACGGTCTTGTAAATAATATGATAGAGGCGCTCGGCGGCAAAAGAATTTCTTGGTATATGGAACCGAAATATTGGCGTGTAATACTTGTTATAGTAAATACGTGGTACGGCGCAGGCGTAAAATCGGTATTCTACTACGCGGCGATGCTCGCGATAGACAAATCGTATTTCGAGGCGGCTGAGCTTGACGGCGCAACGAGATGGCATAAGGTAAAATACATTATGCTGCCAGAAATAGCGCCGACAATATGTATATTTATGGTCACCGATCTTGGGCATATATTAAACAGCAACCTTGCGCTGTTCCAATCGGTTCCAAAAGATTCAAGCGCGCTTTACAGCGCCACCGACGTTTTGGCAACATACGTTTACAGGGGACTGACGGGCGGCACTTACAGTATAACAACTGCTCTCGGACTCTTTACGGGTGTGGTAAGCACGATTATGACCCTGTCGGTCAACAAGGTTGTCAAGATCATTTCTCCCGGAAATGAAATGCTTTAAGAAGGGAGATTGAGTTATGAGCAAAAAATTTAAAAGACGCAGGGTAAGCGGGTTCGATATAGTCAATCACCTGTTTTTCATAGTCTTAGTGTTTATAAGTCTGTTCCCGATATATCTTATCGCGGCAAATGCTTTTTCGAGAGAATGGGATTTAAGAAATATCGGCTTTGCGGTATACCCGCTCCACCCGAATATCGAAGCGTTTAAAATGATATTCCGCGCGCCCCAGCAGTTATTGTCTTCGCTTTGGGTGTCGGTAGTAAACTCGGTAGGCTCTACGTTTTTAACGGTTCTGGTATCAGCCTTGCTTGCCTACGCTATCTCGCGGAACGACTTTTGGCTTAAAAAGCCTGCAATGGCTATACTTGTCGGAACAATGTTTTTCTCGGCGGGAACCATTCCGCAGTACATAATCCGTACACAGTATTATCATCTGGTGGATAATTGGCTGGTTTACTTGGTTCCGATGGTAAATGCATTCAGCGTATTTGTATATAAGGCGTTCTTTGCACAGATACCCGATTCGCTTTTTGAAAGCGCAACGCTTGACGGTGCGACCGATTTTCAGGTATTCTCAAAAATCGTTGTTCCGCTTTCAATGCCCGCGTTGGTATCGCAGTTCTTTATGGGTATGATAGGCTCGTGGCAGAACTATACCACGTCAATGTATTTTATATCGGACCCTAAAATGTATAATCTTGAATACTATATTCAAATTTTGATGAACAACACCCAGCTTATGTCGCAAAACCTTGAAAATATGGGTGTTTCATCAGACTCAATACCGCTTATGGCAATGAGATTTGCCGTGGTATTTCTTACTGTAATACCCCTTGTAACCGTATTCCCACTTATGCAGAAGTATTTTTCAAAGGGCGCAATGGTCGGTTCGGTTAAGGGATAGAATAAGGAGGAAAATATGAAAAGAATTATTGCTTTAATTATGGCGTCGGTTCTGCTTTTCGGCTGCTTGTGCGGCTGCGGAAAGTCGGAAGAAGCCGACGACGGCAGTACGGTAACGCTTGTCGTGGCAATACCTTGGGCTACCCAGAGGGATACCAATAAGGTAGAAGGCGTAATAAACGAAAAGCTGAAAGAGTTTCTGCCAAACACCCAGATAAAGCTGATGCTTGATTCGGCATTTGCTGAGAAGTGGACACTTTGGATGGCAACCAAAAAGGTAATAGACGTTGCTCATTCTGGTTGGGAAACCAATTTGGAGGCGGAAATAAGGCAGGACACCTATTTACCGTTAAACGATCTTGTGGAAAAGCACGCTCCGAATATAAAGGAAATGCAAGAAAAGTATTTCTACTGCTATGATAACGCTAAAATGAACGGCAAGCTTTACGCCGTGCCGAATGTCCAGACCTATATCGGAGAAACAACACAGATAAGTATGAATGCCGAAAAGTACGGCGAAAAGATAACCGCCGTTTCGTTTAAATCGGATAAAAGTACCCGCGAGCTTTATGAGGTTATTGACGAGTGCCTGCTTGACTCCGAGAAAAACGGCGAGGATATGAAGTCAAAGGTAAACACAACTATGCTTTATGAACTTGCAAAAAGAGGTTATCACTTCATAGGCGGAAGCAATTCAAACATCTGCTATGATAACTCCGACAGCGGCAAAATACTTGACTTTTATACCACAGAATCTTTCAAGCTGTTCTGCGAATACGCAAAGAAGTGGGGCGACAGAGGCTGGGTATCCAAGGATATTCTGACTAAGAGTACAACTCTCGGCGTAATAGCAACCGTTGGTTCACGTTATGATGAGGACCCCGTAACCCACCGTTATATGGTAAATGCGACAAGCACTCTCGGCTTTCAGCGTATCAACCTTGACAATCCCGAAAACGACGTTTTGGTAGACAATTTCGGCCAGAACTCAACCTATTGGTCAATACCGTTCACCTCAAAAAATCCCGTAAGGGCGATAAAATTCATCGACCTGCTTAACAGCAAGGAGGGTGCCGAAATAAGCAACCTGCTTGCGTTCGGTATCGAGGGCGAGCATTACGAGGTCCTTGATAAGGAAAAGGAAAACATCAAGGCGTTTGAGTACAACCAACAAGGTACAACGTCAACATCCTACGGTATCCCGAGCTGGATGTGCGGAAATATGATGTTAATGTATAACGTTTATCCTTACGACAACACGATTAAGGAATACGCCGAGAATTATTACAACGACAGGATCCCGAATATGAAAAAGCACGTGCTGTACGGTGTGGGATTCAGCGATGAAAATGTAAAGCTCAAAATGAATGCCATTGTTAAGAACAACACCGAATATGCTCCGTCAATTTACTGCGGCGTTGCAGATGACGCGCAGGGCGCATACAACGAGCTTACGCAAAAGAACAAAGCGGCAGGCATTGACGAGGTAATAGCAGAGTTCCAGAAGCAAGCCGACAGTTATATGAAAAAATAAAAGAAATAGGGGTGAGAATTAATGAAAAAACTTATCAGCTGTATTACAGCGGTAATACTTATGCTTGCGTGTGCGATGCCCATATTTGCCGCCAATGACAATTCCCCGATAATAAACGTTTATAAATACAACGGCTCGCAATACGAAAAGCTGACAGGCGATGTTCAAAACGGCGACTATTTGATGATAAAGGTGGGCTTTAAAAACGCGGTGCCTTCGGTGGCTTCGCTGCGTGTCCGTCTTGAATTTCCGCAGGAGAGTCTCAGCTACATAGAAGGCTCTGCCACAGGCGAAATTGTGTCGGGTAACACTCAGGCGGGCAATCCGCTCACATCGGTCAAAAACGGCGCGGCGATAATGTATTTCAGCACCAATTCGACCGACGGCAACGTTGAGATAGCCTCAAACGTAACCGACATTTCATCATTTGTGTTTGTCTGCAACGCCGTTAAGGGCAGTATAAAGCTCAGAGCGGTTATAGACAACGCAATGGACAAGGATTATAAGGATATTAAGCTCGCTAAGGGCAGCGCCGAGGCTACGGTGAACGTTTCATCTTGGAAACTGTCGGACAGCGACTTAAAAATATTCCAAAATCTTGTTAATATGCAGATAAGCGGCTCGGTAACGCTTGAAACGCTTTACGACCGCATAACTGCGGCGGATAAACGCTACGGCGAGTTTACCGCCGTTGAGCAGGCACAGTTTGCTATCGTTTATCCCGACCTTATGAAAGCGTACAGCAACGCGTGGACGGTTTATTACGATCTTGCCGCCGCGGCGGACAGAAAACAGATAGAGGACGTTGCTAACAGCTTTAAAAATACCTATTCTGAGGTTTGGGGAATAAGCGGACCCGACAAGATAGACGAAAATAACTACAAAACGGTCATTTCCGCCAACACCGCCTTTGATAAGTTGGACAACAAGGCAAAAGCGCTTCTTAAAAAGGAAAAGGCAATAATAGATTCTCTTATTGACGCGGCTAAGCAGATGAAGGATAAATTAGAAGCGATAGAGATAGCAAATTCCTGCGCTCAGCTTGAATTTATAGAACCGTTCCAAAACAATCTCTGGTGCAAGAGTGAGGAAGTAGTCAAGAGCGCCTATTCCGATTATCAGGGACTTATAGCGCAGGCGCAGGCGGCGTATGACGGACTTGATTATAAAAATCTTACGGGCGATACAAAAACTACCGTCGATAAGCTGTATGAAAAGCTCAAAGCTCTTACCGCGGCGGTTAAGTCGGCGGCGGCAGCCGCAGGCGAGGAGTCGTCTATTATGGATGAGATAAGCGCCTTCACAAAGAATTGGTACGCGGTTATCAAGCTAAACTCCCTCACGGTGGGCTTGGGCGACGAAACGGCAATAAAAATGATGATGTCAGCCTATGAGAACCTTTCCGACATAGCAAAGGAAAGACTTTCGGTTCAGTATAAGGGCGCGGCTCAGCTTCTTGAAATGATAAAGTCTATGAAGTCTTCATCAGGTCAGAACGTAACGCCCGTTCAGGCTCCGCAGGGCGGCACCACCACGCAGATAAAGACAGTGGTTGAGACTAAGCAGGTCGAGGTTCCCGTAGAGGTTGAAAAGTTAAAAAGCATAACCGATACCAACAAGGAAATACAGCGTATGCCTCAGATATTAAAAATACTTTCCGTTATTATGTGCATAGCGGTAGCTTCAATGGCAGTTCCGAGCTATTTCCTTGTAAGGCAAATGAAAAAAACCGATACACAGGGGGAGAATGAAGATGAAGAAATTTAAGCCGAAATCCGTTATCACCTTGGCAGTTTCCGTTATTCTTATTGTCTGCCTTGCGGCATTGTATTCGTTCAATGCGTCGGCGGAAATGGTCGAGGTGTATAACGACAAAAATCCGACCTTTGATTTTACCAATATAAACGGTAAGGTGCCCGGCGGTCAGTATGAGCCGCAGGGTGAAATAGTAAGTCAGCAGGACGGAATTTATAAGTTTAAATCTAACTCTTATATATTCTGGTACGATCAGGATAACCTGTCATACGCGCATAAAAAATGCAAGTTCAACACGGGTAACGGTTCGGTTATGACCATCACCACAACCGTTACCGAGTGGACAGGAAACGAATGCGGTATTACGGTTCGTGAATCGCTCGACCCCAATTCTGCGGCGTTTATGGTTTCGTTCCGTCCCGTCGGCGCGTTCTTTATATATCGCAATATGGCAGGTCAGGATTGGCCGAATTATACAAACGCCGAGCGTGCGCTCACCTTTGGAAAAGACCCGCTTCACCTGCGTTTGATATTGGAAAAATCCACAGGACGCGTTACCGCTCAGTATAAGCTGACGGGCTCAGTCGATGAGGATAAGGGTTGGTCAACCGTCGGAACAACTTCTATATCGTTTGTTAAAAAGAGTTTGCAGTTCTATGTCGGTATGTCGCTTGTTTCAACAGACGAGAATAAAACCGCAGATCTTACGCTTGACGGCTTTAACATCAACGTTAAGGCTCCCGAGGGTTACACTGAGGATCCTATTGACGAGCCGAGCGGCGGCGGAGACGATAAGCCCGAAATAGTGCTTCCCGAGGATATGGAAGCTCCTGGTGACGCACTTCTCTATGAAACCTTTACCGACGGAGATATGTTCCCACAGGAAAAGGATATAAAGATGAACAACCCACTCTGGACAGTCCGCAAGGGAAGCCCCGTGCTTGAAGTTGACGCAGAGAAGACCGACAGGTATCTGTCCTGCTACCCCGTAGACGACGATCTGTTTATGATAGCTGGAAGTGAATCGTGGACGGATTACAGCGTTCAGTACGATTTCAAGTTCAACAAAGATACTTCTTTGGCTGACGCGAACGATATTGACCTGCTTTTACGCCATAAAGACCGCGTTATAGGCGCTACCTATGATTATCATTTGAGAATGTATAATCAGTCAACGGGCGGCAACAAGGGTCAGTATATTCAAATAGGTATAAGAAACGGCAGTAGCAGTTATGTCGGCTCGGCAGATATCGTGCTTTATACCTATAAAATATTGGCGGACGATATGATTGAAAAGGACGTAGACCATACCTTAAAGGTTGATGTAATAGACGTAACGTTTAATGTCTATCTGGACGGCAAATTGCTGTTTACATATACCGACGATTGCTCCAAGCATAAGGGCAGCGACGCCATTCTTGAAGGAAACGTAGGCTTGTATATTAAAAAGGCTTATGTTGAAATTGACAACATAATGGTACGCAAGCTGTTCGACCCGTTGGGCGGCGATTATGATAACGATATAAAGGGTAACTACGATCAGCCGATACCCGATTATATCCGTCCTAATTACGAGTAAAGCAGGAGGTGTGAATTAATGAAAAAAACGAATAAATTTATAGCTTTTGCTCTCGGAGCGGCAATCGGTATCAGCTCGTGCGCCTGTGCGCTTTTTGCTCCCGTTGTTACGGCTTATGCAGACGAGGCGGCTCCAAAGGCTGTTACCACAGGTTCTGGCAAGCTCTCCGACTTCACACAGACCTTTACCGAGGACTGGCAGGGCGGCCTTGATACCGACAAGTGGCAGGTTCACAAATATAAAGACGACTATGTAGACGATTTCAAGGTTGTAGACGACCCGACAGGCGCTATGGCGGTTGACGAAAACGGCAATTCCACGGGCGAAGTCAACAAGGTAATCACATACAGCCGTAACGGCACATTGTTAATTCCGACAGACGATTACTGGCCTGTGTCGGGATTAAAAGGAAGAATAGATACCATCAATATGCGTATGCGGCTTGACGGTCTTGAAGTTGTAGAAAATAACAGGTCGTCGGAAGGTTCTGTCGGAATGGCGGTTATGTCAAACGGCAACTTCACTACCGACAGCGTATCGCTTTGGTGGATAACAAAGTATCAATCCACAAATATATTCTTTGTAAGCTCCGATACAATGACGAGCGGCAACAGGGTAACGCATAAATGGGATCAGCCATACTACTGCACCCCAGGCGAGGATTTCATATTTGATTATTCGGATTGGTTTGACGTAAGTCTGAAATTTGTACCTGGCGGCGAAAAGATACTCATAGAAATTACCGATAAAAACGGCGAGGTTATGTATTGCAGCCGTACTGTAAGGTATTTTGAGGGCAAGTACGCAATAGGCGGACGTTTTGCTTCAAAAGCCGAAAACTATAACAATGACGTAAACACCAACGGCACTACATATATTGACGATATAGAAATAAAATTCCGTCAATCAACTATGGATACCGACGAAGGACAGAAAGACGTCAACGTTTACTATGCGGGCAACACCTTCTACAAGCCTGGTAATTCCATAAGCATTACGGGCGAACAACTCGGAACCACCGTTAAATCGGCAAAGATTAAGAAACTGAACGACGCTTGCAGTTCCGATTTGCAGAAAGCAAAATACGTTGCCGAGCAAAATTATCTTTCCGCAAAGGAAAGTAACGTAAGCTGGAACGAATTGGACGCTGTTGCAGGCTCCGAAATTGAATTACCGATAATTCAGGGAACAACGGGCGGTTTGAACTTCTTCCTGCCAAACGGTTTGGGTGAAGGCGAACCCGAGTGCTACAAGACCGACGGCGCTTACGCTATTTATCTTGAAGCCGCCGAAACAGACGGCAAAGACGCCCTCGTAATCGTAAACAACCCTGAAATCAAGCAGGTAATGCACAATGACGGCGACGCGGCAACCGCGGGCGGCTGGCTGAAATTAACGGGAAGCAATATTTCCGTTAAAAATTCGGATGACGCTATGTCCGCTGTTATCATTGATAAAAACGGTTCAAGAACTTTGCTTGACTCCTCATACTTTGAGGTTGACACTACCGAAAACAATAACGGCAAGAAAAACGATTATTTTGCTAAGATAACGGTTCCCGCAAATCTTGCGGCGGGCGATTATCAGCTTATGCTCAACAACGGCTACGGCGGAGATTACGGTTGGAGCGAGCCTGTTGAATTTAAGGTGGTTAATGAAACCCAGTCGGCTATACAGCACAAAATTGCCAATTTCAATGTTCTTGACTACGGCGCTGTCGGCGACGGCAAGATAAACGATACCGCCGCAATAGCGTCGGCATTGGCGGCGGCTGAGAAATCGGGCGGAGGAACGGTTTATCTGCCTAAGGGCGTATACCGCGTTTCATCAACGCTTTATGTACCGAATAATGTTTCAATTATCGGCGAAAGTATGCAGAACACCTGTATATACTATGACGAATGTGGAAACGTAAAGCGGTTTGACCTGTTTGTTTACAACGGCAACTTTGAACTTGCAAACGTCTATCTTTACGGTTCAAACGTCGGAACAATAATTAAGCGTTCAAACCTCTATTCGTCCGAGGCGGGCAAGGTTTACGTTCACGACGTATATTCAACCTTTGACGCTTACAGAAAATGCTCTCAGGGCGGAAACACAAATATGCTCAACAATATGGGTCAGCTTGAAGCGCAGCTTTGGGTAAGAGCAAACTATCCTGGAATACGTCTTTACAACAATATGGACGCAAGCGTTTCGGAAAAGTTTGTAACCTTTGAAAACGTTGAGTTTGATCAAGGCAACTATATAACCCAAGGTTATTCAATAGGCAGTTCGTCGCAATATCTGTATTGCAACAACCTTTCGTTTGAAAAATACAATTCGGCGGGGGCAAGCAAAGCGGCAATATTTGAGGATTGCAAAATGGGCACACCGTGTCTTGCGGCGTCCGCAATATATAAGGACTGCACTTTCAGCGACAACCGCACAAACAACCGTGAGCTTATTCTCACCGACGGCGATCCGTCAAACAATACGGTTCAGATTCAGCCCCTGTTGTCGTCGTATTCGGAGGATACCGTAAAGGGACTCCTTTATGAAGAGCTTTTGGGTATAGAGGAAACCTTGAAGGACAAAACCGAAGCCGAAGTAGAACAGGCGAAAGCAGAGCGTGTAAACGCCGTAATGCAGTTTATAAAGACCCACGGGGAAGACTGCACTTATAAGATTCTTTCCACTAAGTACACAAGCGGTTCGCACAAAACTATGTATGTTTATCAGGGGCTTGGCTTCGGTCAGATCCGAAATGTCGTTGATTCTATTTATATAGGCGAGTATTCCTATATCGCCGTCAACGAAAAGTTCGCGGTTACTCCGAACCGCAATTCGCGTGTGTTCTTCCACTCTAAGCGTTATCCGACGTTTATCACAAACTGCACCTTCCGCAACGGAATATCAACCTCGACCTACGGCACAGGCGTTGATTGGGTATGGGACGGCAACGAGTTTGACCGCACCAACTCAGGCCCGCACTTTACGGTTCGCGGCTGCGCGGTATGGTATTGGTCGGCGGTAAACAATAATGCGAAGAACATAGTAAGCGGAACATCTTCGGGTGTTGAATACCGTGCAGCAGGTGTTGAAACAAACTCAGGTCAGCGTCAAAACGGTATTTTGGGTATACTTTACCGCAGTAACACCGTAGGCAACGGCGGCGGATTTAACGTTGCTTCAATATCCAATGCAAGACCGTGGCACACTCTTAACGTGATTTTTGAGGATAACGTTATAAACTCCGATAAGGTCGGCATTAACTCGGCTTTTGACGAGGCAATGGACGGCTTACTCCTTAAAAACAACCGCCGCTTTACTACCGACGGCGGTGAAACGGTTGAAAAGTGCGCATACAGCAATAACATAATATCGAACATAAACAAGCACAAGAATTCAGGCGGATATTACAGGCTTTATTGCCCGTCATATTCTGGAAGCTCGGACGGATATACAGGCGACGTTGAAAACAGAGCGATAGGCGATGTAAATAACGACGGCAAAATATCGTTAAAGGATATAACCGTTCTGAGATATTGGCTTGCAGGTCTTACCGACGACGCGCAGATAAAAGCGCTGTACGGCGAAGAGGCTATTACAAAATTCGGCGATATGAACGAAGACGGCAGCACCGATTCGCGCGACATATTCGCTATAAGACTTTACCTTATAGATCCTGACAACTGGAAGGATAAGGTCGGCAAATCCGAAAAGCCCGAGGACGACAAACCTACACAGCCGACAGGCGAGGTTGACTCCAAGGCGCTCACGAATCCCGAAAATTGGGAGATTAAGTTCGGCGCAAGCGGAACGCCCGTGTGGGATAACGGAAGCCTCACGCTGGCTGAAAAGGGACTGTGGTACGGTCTTAACACCGAAAAGGTTATACCGTCAGGTTCGGATATCAATTCAATATCCTACACAACGCAGTGGTCGGGTATACCGCAGGGTGCAAACAACTTCCTCTTGTTCTTCGGCGTTGAAAGCGCGTCTAAGTTCTCGGCAATAAAGATAGTTAAGGACGCAAGCGGCTGGGTATGGACGCCGTGCGAAGACGGAAAGTGGAACAACGTTTACACAAGCATAGGCGACATAGACCTCACGCAGGCTACAAATGTCACTATCGAATACTTAGCTGACAACAAGGTTAAGATTTCGCTTGATCAAGGCTCATTGCACGCAGAAACCGAGCTTACCAACACGCTCCCGAAAGGACTTGTATTCCTCGGCAGAAGCATATCCGCAACATACTCCGACTTTAAGATAAAGCTGAATGGCGGCGACCCGACAGCGGACGTGTCCGAGGAAAATTGGGAACTTAAATTCGGTGCAAGCGGAACGCCCGTATGGGATAACGGAAGCCTTACACTTGCAGAAAAAGGACTGTGGTACGGGCTTAATACCGAAAAGGCTATCTCGTCAGGCTCGGATATTAAGTCAATATCCTACACAACGCAGTGGTCGGGTATACCGCAGGGCGCAAATAACTTCCTCTTGTTCTTCGGTGTTGAAAGCTCGTCTAAGTTCTCGGCAATAAAGATAGTCAAGGACGCGAGCGGCTGGGTATGGACGCCTTGCGAAGACGGAAAGTGGAACAATATTTATACAAGCATAGGTGACATAGACCTCACGCAGGCTACCAATGTCACTATCGAATATTTAGCCGATAACAAGGTTAAAATATCGCTCGACCAAGGCTCATTGCACGCGGAAACCGAGCTTACCAACACGCTCCCGAAAGGACTTGTATTCCTCGGCAGAAGCATATCCGCAACATATTCTGATATTAAGGTGACATTGAATGCAGGGGATCCGACGGCGTCTGTAAGCGAGGAAAATTGGGAACTTAAATTCGGCGCAAGCGGAACGCCCGTATGGAATAACGGAAGCCTTACACTTGCAGAAAAAGGACTATGGTACGGTCTTAACAATGAAAAGGCTCTGCCGTCAGGCTCAGATATTAAATCAATATCCTACACAACGCAGTGGTCGGATATACCGCAGGGTGCAAACAGCTATCTGCTGTTCTTAGGCGTTGAAAGTTCTTCAAAGTTCTCGGCTTTGAAGATAGTAAAGGACGCAAGCGGCTGGGTATACACCCCAAGCGAAGACGGCAAATGGGGCGGATATTCAAGCATAGGCGATATAGATTTTACCGAGGCTGTTAATGTTACTATTGAATATCTGGACGATAACAAGGTCAAGGTTTCGCTTGACCAAGGTTCGTCACATTCCGATATAACAATAAGCAACACGCTTCCCAAGGGGCTTGTACTTCTCGGCAGGAGCATATCCGCAACATATTCTGATTTTAAAGTGGTATGTAAATAATATCAAAATAGTCAAAACACCTTGATGGTCAGAAAATTGCCTTCCGTTTTACGGAGGGCAATTTGACTTTTTGTGACAATATAAAAATCGGCGGGAATTTGACTATGCCTGCCGATTTTATCGAAATGAAAGGGTTGACGCTGCCGTTGTAGCAACAGACGACATTATATACTAACACTTTATTTTATATTACTTCTTAAAGTACTGCTTTCTGAATTTTGCGGGACTGACGCCGTATTTTTTCTTGAACAATGCATACATCCAACTCAAATTATTATATCCGCAATTACAACTCAGAGATATTATTGATTGGTTGCTGTTTACAAGTCCGTCGGCAATATAAGAGAGACGAAGATTATTTATAAAGTCGATGGTTGTTTCACCGTAGTATTTTTGCATCATACGCGAAAGGTGTCCCTGAGAAAAATTGCTGAGTTCTGCCATACGGCTGACACCCATAGAAAAGTTTTCTATATTTTCCATCTGAGTCCGCACACTTACCAACCAATCCGGAATTTTATTTTGTATATCAAAATAGTTTTTGATAAGGTGAAAAGATTATCTCAAAGTAATCGTGTGAATGAAGGTTGGTTTTATTAACAGTATGAAAAAGTTTATAGTATTTACAGTCCGATTTCAGAAACAAACCGAAATTTGAAGTAATATGCTTTTGCAAATCCATAAAATTCCTCCAAATGGCTTAATTATGCATATTCAGTATATCACAGAAATTATTGTTTTTAAACATTTATTCATCGTAGTTTTTCGTAATTATTGCTGCTGTAACACATCTATTGTAAACCTACACACATTTGCATAGATTAATAAAAAAAGTATTGAAACAGTAATCTGTAAATGATATAATGCGAGGCGAAGGTGATAAGTTGTGGAATTACACGGTAAAAGAATTAATTTTTTAGGTGACAGTATAACCGAAGGCTCCGGAACTTCGGGAAAAGAAAAAACATTTTGCAGCATAATTTCAACAGAATATGATGCGATTTGTCGTAACTACGGAATAGGTGGCACAAGAATCGCTAAGCAGCATCACCCACGATCTGATGTTTTTTGGGACGATATGAATTTTTGTTCACGTGTTGAAAAAATGGAGGCCGACGCAGATGCAGTTGTAGTATTCGGGGGTACAAACGATTTTGGCCACGGGGATGCCCCCATTGGTGATTTTTCCGATCGCACACCGAAAACTTTTTACGGTGCGCTTCATACTTTGTACACATCACTTATTGAAAAGTATTTCGGAAAGCCGATAATAGTATTGACTCCTCTGCATCGTTTGAACGAGAACAGCAAAACAGGAGATGATAAACCGTTTGAAGTTGCTGAGTTGAAAAAATATGTAGATGTGATACGAGAGGTTGCGGAATATTATTCACTTCCGGTTCTTGACCTTTGGTCTATGAGCGGGTTACAACCAAGCGTTCCGATAATCAAGAAAAAATTTATGCCTGATGGATTACATCCGAATGATGAAGGACACATTATTTTAGCTCAAAAAATTTGTAATTTTTTAAAAAATATTTAAAAGATAGAAAATAAGGTAAGAGTGATGTAATTATTCGCTCTTGCCTTATTTTTATTTGACCTCTTAAAAAAGACTAAAATAGTGAGAAAAATAAAGAAATATATTAAGATAGTTCATTCAAAAATAAAAGAACATATGCTATATTACTTCTGTAAAAAAAATAGAATGCAAATGGGTGCGAGGCAGTAGATGAATAAAACAATTGAATTTTCGAAGAACGAATTGAAAAAATACACAAACAAATACGGAATAGATGTTTCAAAAATATCATTAAAATGCGATTCTGACAAATTCGGACTCTATGATTGTGAAAGAGATGCTTACTACATAAACATAAAGAATTTTTGCGGTGAAATAATAGGTAATAATGAACGCTCAATTCTGTTGGGTGTTTACAGATTTTTAAGTGAAATAGGTTTTGTTTTTTCAAGACCTGGTCAAAACGGGACAGTATACCCCAAAAACATTAAATCAGATGTTTCTATCTATAAAATATCTGATGTTAAATATAGAGGGATATCATTTTCAACAGAGATAAAGTTTGATGCACTTTTGGATATAATCGATTTTCTGCCGAAACTCGGATATAATACATTTTTCTTTGAATTCCAGGATAGCGGTTATTATTTTGAAAAAGAATACGGAGCTGATTTTACAAAAGAACACGCGGACAGATTAAGAGATATGGCAAAATCTGAATTGAAAAGGCGAGATATGATTATCCAAACATGCGGACACGGATGGACCAGTAAAATCGTATCGGAGCTTCTTAATATTGAAAATGTAAGCGGGTTTGAAAAGTCTGATTGTGATAGGGAAAACGGTTTAATTGCAATGATAGGCGGTAAAAGAAAAATATTTAATTCAATGCCCGCACATACACATTTGTGCTATTCAAATCCTGATGTTATTAAAAAATTAACGGAGGAAGTGTTGGATTACTGCAAACGGCATACCGATGAAAAATATATTCATGTATGGCTTGCGGATTATTTTAATAATTTCTGTGAATGTGAAAATTGTGTGACAGATGTACCTCAAAAATTTTATCAGATCCTGTTGAGAGAGATAGACAGAAAGTTATCAGAAAATGGAATTAACACTAAAATTATCTTTTTAATATATTTTGATCTTTTATTTAAGCCCAAAAATCTTTACGTTAATTCAGAACGTTTTATATTGTTGTATTGTCCGTATTCGCGTGATACTTCACAGAGTTTTTCGGAATTGAAGTTTGACGAAAAAACTCCGTGTCATCCGTTTTCTTACAATCATAATGAACCGTGGATTAAAAATGATGAATTGTATTCACATTTAAAGGAGTGGGGAAAAGATTTTAAAGGCGAAAAAATTCTTTTCGATTATCCCTATTTTGATATGGTGTTC
>CAKSQT010000033.1 GCA_934486755.1 uncultured Eubacteriales bacterium
ATGCAAAAAGACCGAATGCATTGCATTCGGTCTTTTCTTATCTAAGGTAATTCCTTAAAATTATTTGCCGTAAAGCTCAACGAGCTTTTCAAGATGAGCGCGGCGAGCCTTAGCGGTTTCAGCCGCTTTATCAAAGAGTACCTCAGCACGCTCGGGGAACGAACGTGTAAGCGATGAGTAACGAGCCTCACCCATTATGAACTCTTTATAATCGGCAGTAGCAGGCTTGCTGTCAACCGTAAACGGATTCTTGCCCTCGGCTTTAAGTGCGGGGTTATAACGGAACATATCCCAATATCCGCAATCAACAGCCTTCTTCATTTCCTTCTGGCAATTAACCATACCGCCCTTAATCGAGTGCATCTCACAAGGAGCATAACCGATTATGAGTGAAGGACCGTCATAAGCCTCAGCCTCTTTGATAGCTTTAAGGGTCTGATTCATATCAGCGCCCATAGCTATCTGAGCTACGTAAATATATCCGTAGGACATTGCGATCTCAGCAAGGCTCTTCTTAGCGATAGCCTTACCAGCCGCCGCGAACTGAGCAACCTGACCGATATTAGAAGCCTTTGAAGCCTGTCCGCCTGTGTTTGAGTAAACCTCGGTATCGAATACCATAATATTTACGTTGTTGCCCTGTGCGAGAACGTGGTCAACACCGCCGAAGCCGATGTCGTAAGCCCAACCGTCGCCGCCGAATATCCAAACTGACTTCTTGTTAAGGAATTCGCTGTTTTCAACTACGTCCTTGCAAAGCTCGCAATCAGCGCCAGCTGCCTTGATAGCGGCAACAAGAGCCTTAGAAGCCTCGGCATTTGCAGAAGAATCGTTAAGAGTTTCAAGATACTTCTCGCCTGCGTTCTTAACGTCGGCGCTTGCTTTGTCGGAAGCGACAATAGCCTTAACATCGTCTATCAAACGGTCGCGAATTGCTTTCTGACCGAGATACATACCGTAGCCGTGCTCAGCGTTATCCTCAAAGAGCGAGTTAGCCCAAGCAGGTCCGTGACCCTCGGCATTGGTGGTGTACGGCGATGTAGCGGCAGGACCGCCCCAAATCGAAGAACAGCCTGTGGCGTTTGAAATATACATTCTGTCGCCGAAGAGCTGAGTTATAAGACGTGCATAAGATGTTTCTGCACAGCCAGCGCAGGAGCCTGAGAATTCGAGAAGCGGTTTCTTGAACTGTGAGGTTATTACATTAGCGTCGGTAGCAACGTCTTTCTTTTCTGCAACCTTAGCTACGCAGTAATCAAATGTTTCCTGCTCTTTAAGCTGAGATTCCTGTGAAACCATTTTGAGTGAATTGGTCGGACAAACGCCTATGCAGACGCCGCAACCCATACAGTCAAGCGGAGAAACAGCCAAAGTGTAGGTGTAGTCTGTTTTGAGGAAAGGCTTCGGAGCCTTCTTCATATCAGCAGGAGCAGCCGCAACCTCGTCAGCGTTAAGAACGAACGGACGAATGGTAGCGTGCGGACATACAAACGCGCACTTGTTACACTTAGCGCAGGTGTCAGGATTCCACTCAGGAACCATAACGGCAACTCCGCGTTTCTCATAAGCGGATGCACCCTGTTCAAACGTACCGTCAGCGTGGTCAACGAAGGCGGAAACAGGAAGAGCGTCACCGTCCATAAGACCAACGGGTTTCATAATATTGTCAACCATCTTAACGAGTTTAGCAGGTCCTTCTTCTTTAACGGCAGTATTGTTATCTACTGCATCTGCCCAATCGGCAGGAACGTCAATTTTAACGTAAGCGGTAGCGCCTGCGTCGATAGCCTTTTCGTTCATTTCAACTATCTCTTTGCCCTTCTTCATAAACTTCTGGGCTTTTTCCTTCATATAGCCGATAGCCTCAGCCTCGGGAAGAACCTTAGAAAGCGAGAAGAAAGCAGACTGCAAAACGGTGTTTGTACGCTTGCCGAGACCTATCTTAGCGGCAATGTCAATAGCATTAACGATATAAAGCTGAATGTTGTTCTTTGCAATATAACGTTTAGCTTCGGCGGGCATATGATGATTGAGTTCATCAAGATCCCACTGACAGTTGATAAGGAATACGCCGCCAGGCTTAACATCGTTGACCATTTTGTAACCCTTAGTTACGTAAGACGGGTTATGGCAGGCAACAAAGTCAGCCTTGTTGATATAGTAAGGGCTCTTAATAGGCTTGTCACCGAAACGCAAATGCGAAATGGTTATACCGCCTGTTTTCTTTGAGTCATACTGGAAATATGCCTGAACATACTTGTCGGTATGGTCGCCGATAATCTTTATAGAGTCCTTGTTAGCACCAACGGTACCGTCTCCGCCGAGACCCCAGAACTTGCACTCGATAGTGCCTTCCGCGGCTGTGTTGGGAGATACTTCCTCAGGAAGTGAAAGATTGGTTACATCATCGTTGATACCGAGTGTGAACTGGTGCTTAGGAGCGTCCTTTGTGAGCTCCTTATATACAGCGAATACGCTTGAAGGAGGTGTGTCCTTTGAGCCTAAGCCGTAACGGCCGCCGATAACGGTGTCAATTTTTCTGCCTGTTGCGGCAAGAGCAGCAACAACATCAAGGTAGAGAGGCTCACCCAGAGCGCCGGGCTCCTTGGTTCTGTCAAGAACAGCAATCTTCTTAACGGTATCAGGAATAGCCTCAACGAGCTTTTCAGCAGAGAAAGGACGGTAAAGACGTACCTTTACAAGACCGACCTTTTCACCCTTAGCTGTGAGGTAGTCAATAACTTCTTCCGCAACGTCGCAGATAGAGCCCATAGCAACGATAACGCGTTCGGCATCGGGTGCGCCGTAGTAGTTGAAGAGTTTATAGTCGGTGCCGAGTTTAGCGTTAACCTTGTCCATATATTCTTCAACGATTGACGGAACAGCGTCATAATACTTGTTGCAAGCCTCACGGTTCTGGAAGAAAATATCGCCGTTTTCGTGAGAACCGCGCATAACGGGATGTTCAGGATTAAGAGCGCGTTTACGGAAAGCATTAACTGCGTCCATATCGCACATTTCTTTAAGGTCTTCGTAATCCCAAACCTGAATTTTCTGAATTTCGTGTGATGTACGGAAACCGTCAAAGAAGTTAATAAACGGAACTCTGCCTTTGATAGCCGCAAGATGTGCGACAGCGCCGAGATCCATAACTTCCTGCGGATTTGTTTCAGCAAGCATAGCAAAGCCTGTCTGACGGCAAGCATAAACGTCTGAATGGTCGCCGAAAATGTTAAGCGCATGCGAAGCAACGCAGCGAGCCGATACGTGGAACACGCACGGGAGCAGTTCGCCTGCAATCTTGTACATATTCGGGATCATAAGTAAAAGTCCCTGTGAAGCAGTGAAAGTTGTGGTAAGCGCACCAGCTGCCAAAGAGCCGTGTACCGTACCGGCAGCGCCGGCTTCCGACTGCATTTCGGAAACCTTAACTGTGGTCCCGAAAATGTTTTTAAGTCCCTGTGCAGACCACTGATCAACGTAATCAGCCATAGGACTCGACGGTGTGATCGGGTAGATACCTGCTACCTCGGTAAACGCATACGCAACATGAGCCGCGGCGTTATTACCGTCCATGGTCTTGAATTTTCTGGCCATTGAAAATTCCTCCTGTAAAATAATTTAATGAGAATTTTATGTACCCCCGTTATGAGAGACAGTCTCATACCTATATATAATACCACTTTGTCCGCATTATGTAAATAACTATTTGTAAAAAAATTAATAAAAAACACCGACAGTCAGCATAACACTGTCGGTGTTTGGGATTATTCGTTATTTTCCATTATAGCTCTGAAATCATCGCCCGAAATCTTTTCCTTTTCAAAGAGTTCTTTGGCAACAATATGGAGTTTCGGCATAGCGCCCTTTAACAGTTCAAGCGCACGTTTATACTGTGTCATAACAACGTTTTCAATTTCTTCATCAATCGTAGACGCGGTCTTTTCCGAATAATTCGGCGTTGAGGAGAAATCTCTGCCTAAGAACACCTCATTATTATCGTGACCGTATGTTACAAGACCGAGTTTATCACTCATACCGAACTTAGTAACCATTTTTCTTGCAAGGTCAGTAGCGCGCTCGATATCGTTAGAAGCGCCCGTGCAAACGTCGTCCTGTGTGAGCTGTTCAGCGGCACGTCCGCCAAGCAAAGAGCAGATCTCTTCAAGAAGCTGATTTCTTGACGTATGGCCTTTTTCTTCCGTCGGCAGATA
The DNA here is from genome assembly GCA_934486755.1 of uncultured Eubacteriales bacterium. Taxonomy (GTDB): domain Bacteria; phylum Bacillota; class Clostridia; order Oscillospirales; family Acutalibacteraceae; genus UBA737. The sequence goes on from CAKSQT010000033.1 coordinate 4,215, forward strand.
CATTGTATATCCTGCCGCCATACCTCTTTGAATGATTGAAATTTGGTGAACAGGGTCCTGAGTCGGCAAGAAATAGGAAACAACTGCGTGACCCGCCTCGTGATACGCGGTAACCATTTTGTCCTTATCCTTAACAATGTGCGACTTCTTTTCGGTACCCATTACGACCTTTATGGTTGCTTCTTCAATTTCTTCCTGTGTTATAGCCTTTTTGCCGTGACGAACCGCAAGGAGAGCGGACTCGTTAAGCAGATTTTCAAGGTCGGCACCCGTAAAACCCGAGGTCGACTTGGCGATAGTTGCAAGATTAACGTCAGGTCCCAACGGCTTGCCGCGTGAATGAACCTTTAATATTTCTTCCCTGCCCTTTACATCGGGATAGTTCACAGTAATCTGGCGGTCAAAACGACCGGGACGCAAAAGCGCCTTATCAAGTATATCGGGACGGTTTGTAGCCGCCATAACTATTACGCCCTCGTTTGCGCCAAATCCGTCCATTTCAACAAGAAGCTGGTTAAGGGTCTGCTCGCGTTCGTCGTGACCGCCGCCGAGACCGGCACCGCGCTGACGTCCGACAGCGTCGATCTCATCAATAAAGATTATCGCAGGTGCTTCTTTTTTTGCTTCGCCGAAAAGGTCGCGCACACGCGAGGCGCCTACGCCGACAAACATTTCAACAAAGTCAGAACCCGAAATTGAGAAGAAAGGAACTCCCGCCTCACCCGCAACGGCACGCGCAAGCAAGGTTTTACCCGTTCCCGGAGGGCCAACGAGCAACACACCCTTTGGTATTCTTGCACCGAGGTCGTTGAACTTTTTGGGGTCCTTTAAGAAATCAACGATTTCCGCCATTTCTTCCTTTTCTTCATCGGCACCCGCAACATCGGCAAATGTGGTCTTCTTTTTGGAATCGGCTTTCTTGACCTTAGCCTTGCCGAATCCCATTGTTTTGTCTCCGCCCATAGAGGCGTTCATACGACGCATCATAAATACCCAGAAAAGTATCATTACCACGAGTATTATAACGGTCGGCAGCATACTCATTATCCAAGACGCCTGACCGCCGCTCTTATAATCGTACTTGATTACTTTATCGGTGCCCTTATTCTGCTCGTTTATAGCCATAACTGATGAATTAACATCGTTATAGAAAATTGAAGGATCGGCAACGGTATAATGATACGTTTTACCGTCGGAGCGTTTTGTGTACGTAAGATCTCCGCTGTATAAGTTAAGCTGATATTCGGATATTTCATTGTCCTTTATCATATTAACTATCTGATAATACTTTGTTTCCGCTGTGTTTTTTGAAAGATAGGAAACCGACATAATTGAAATAATCAGCACTATCGGAATTCCTATATACAAAAGCACATTTCTTAAATTTTTATTCAATCAAAATGCTCCTTTCCTATTTATCGGAGTAGACCTTTGGGTCTAAAACGCCGACATAGGGTAAATTTCTGTATTTTTCATTATAATCAAGGCCGTAGCCGATTACAAACTCATCGGGTATAACCTTGCCGACATAATCAGCGGAAATGTCCGCCTGACGGTTAGCGGGTTTATCAAGAAACGCGCATACCTTTATGCTTGCCGCATTACGATCCATAAGAACCTTTTTAAGATATGCAAGCGTAATTCCCGAATCAAGAATATCCTCTACCAAGAGTATATCGCATCCGTCGGGGTTGACGTCCAAATCTTTTTTGAACTTTACAACGCCCGTTGTTTTTGCGCCGCTGTATGACGAAACAGCCATAAAATCAATCTCACAGTCGCAGGTTATCTCACGCATAAGATCCGCCATAAACACGACGGCGCCTTTAAGAACGCTGACAAGCAAGAGTTTTTTACCGCTGTAATCCTCTGAAATTTGTTTGCCGAGTCTGGAACATATTTCACGTATTTCCTCCTCGGTCACAAGCACCTTTGAAACATCGCCGCTCATTGACAAATTAAACATCCCCTTAATTTTATCGTTGTAAATAATTATTCGTTATTGTTTTTCAACTTCTATTTTAAAAACACGTTTTGTATCTTTTGTTACAGCACATCTTTGTGAAACGCCTATATTATATATCCAAACCACACCGCTGTCATCAGCTATAACAGGCAAAGTCTGACGCTCGCCGACAGGGATACTGTATTCGTTATACAGCTTTTTAAGCGTTTTTGTAACGCCGCGGTTCGCAATACGTATACTGTCCCCCGCTTCACGTGTTCTTACTACTAATCTTCCCACTATTTTATCACAGTCAAGCGAATTTTTTAATAACAAATTATTAATTTTTTCGCCGTTTGTAAACAAATCATTAACCGATTCCGAGATTTTAACCCTTATATCGGCGGATCTCCGTTTTTTTCCGTCTTCACAGACGGTAAGTACGCCGTTTTCGGCGCATACGGTTATTCGGTTAGGCAGGCTTATTTTGCCGCCCGTTCTGCACGCCTTTAAAACCGCCGAAATATGCTCTGACCCTATTTCCGCGCAGTTTGTAACTCCGTGCAAATACTCGGAAACAACCCTTTTTGCAACAGCGTCAGGCAATCCCGAAAAAGGTTTTAAAGACAATTTGTTTTTGTCAGTCAAGCACTGATTACAAATACTCTCAACCGTTTTATCAATATATGCCCTATCTTCGCTCAGATACAAGCAAGTACGCGAAACAGCACGCTCAACCGACGGGTTAATTTCTTTAAGCACAGGTATTACATTATGACGGATTTTATTTCGCGCATAATCATCGGACAGATTGGTACTGTCTGTAACATACGGAATTTTATTTTTATCGCAGTAGTCCTCAATATCCTGCCTTGTGCAGAGTATTAAAGGGCGTATAAAAATGTCCCGTTTAGGCGGTATACCGCACAGACCGTTAATTGCCGTACCGCGCGCGAGGTTAAAAACCACGGTTTCAAGATTATCGCTTGCTGTATGAGCGGTAGCCACCGTGCCAGCGGATATTCTTTTAAAAAATTCATACCTCAACTGCCGTGCCGCAAGTTCGGTACTTAGCTTGTTTTTACGGGCATACGACGGCACATCGGCGCGCTCGCAAATCAGTTCTACATTTCTTTGGGCACAGTATTCACGGACAAATTTTTCGTCACGTTCGGCTTCGTCTCCGCGTATCATATGATTGAGATGCGCCGCCTTGACCTTAATGCCGTAACAACCGCCGAGAGCGAGCATTGCGTTAAGCAGAGCCATAGAATCGGCACCGCCAGAAAGCGCAACAGTCACCTCGTCAGCGTTACTAAGCATACCGTATTGCTCGATTGCTTTTTTTACTTTTTCTAACATTATCTGAACACATCCACGGAAGTAAAGCGTGTAAACTGACCGTCCCAATGCATTTCAACCGTTCCCGTTTCGCCGTGTCGGTTTTTGGCAACAATACACTCGGCACGGTTCGGGTCGCCGAGATCCTCGTCATCGGATTTTTCACCGTCATAATATTTTTCGCGGTAAAGAAACATAACTATATCGGCGTCCTGCTCGATAGAGCCCGATTCACGCAGATCGGAAAGCGCAGGGCGGTGGGATTTACCCTTGACCTCGGTACCGCGTGAAAGCTGTGCGCAGGCAATGACAGGAACTTTCAATTCCTTTGCCATAATTTTCAGGTTTCTTGTTATTTCCGAAACCTCCTGAACGCGGTTTTCGGTGCGTTTTGCCGATTTCATAAGACCCAAATAGTCTATGATAACAAGGTCAACCTTTTTCATACGGCGGAGCTTTGCCTTCATTTCGGTTACCGTTATTGCAGAGGTTTCATCGAAATAAATCTCGTGATTGGCAAGGTTTTCCCCTGCCTGAGCAAGCCTTGTCCACTCGTCGGCGTCCAACTCGCCCGTTCTCAGCTTTTCGCTCTTTATGCCCGCTTCGCTTGAAAGCATACGCTGCGCTAATTGGTCGCGCGTCATTTCAAGTGAGAAAAAACACACGGTTTTTTCGCTGTTTACCGCAACGTTTCTTGCGATATTCAAAGCAAAAGACGTTTTACCCATACCGGGACGCGCGCCGAGTATTATTAAGTCGGACTTATTAAGCCCAGTTATCATTCGGTCAAGATCGCCTATACCCGACGGTATTCCAACGTAATCCTTTCGGGTTTCGGGATCTGCCATCTTTTGAAGTCTGTCGTAGGTTTCACCCTCGATAACGCTTTTAATATGGGTAAGACCGCTGATTTCCCTGCCCTGACGGATTTCGTAAATACGCTGTTCCGCTCGGTTTAATAAATCTCCCGAATCCTCGGTGTTTTCATTGACGTCGTTTATAATATCCTGTGCCGCGGTCATCAAAGCACGCGCATAATAGCGTTCCCTGATTATCGCCACGTATGTAAGGACATTGGCGGCGGACGGCACCGTTTGAACAAGCTGTGTAAGATAAGCCTTACCGCCTGTTTCATCGTAGACGCCGTCTTTTTTCAGTTTTTCAAGCAACGACACAAAATCAATTGTTTGGCTCAACTCATACATTGAGGAAACAGCCGCATAAATTTCCCTGTGCTGCGGAATATAAAAATACTCCGCGCGCATCTGCGTTGCTATTTCATTCAAACTCTTCGGGTCAATTATGATTGAACCCAACACCGCCTGCTCCGCTTCGACAGAGTAAGGCAGTCTGCCGTTTTCGAGGTCGAAAATAACCTTTTCGTTACTCATTGTTTACTCCGTTACCTTTACGGTTATTTTTGCGGTAATCCCCGTGTAAAGTTTTATTTCCGCGGTATATTCGCCGAAGTTCTTTATATCGCCGACATTCATTTTTTTACGGTCAACAGTTATTCCGAATGAATTTTTAATTTCTTCGGAAATTTCCTTTGACGTTACTGAACCGAACAGCTTACCGCCGTTTCCTGCCTTAGCTCTGACGGTAACCGATTTACCGTTTAACTTTTCGGCGGTAGCTTTTGCGGCGTCTATTTCCTCCTGCTTATGGTGAGCCTTTGCGTCTTCGCGGCTTTTAAGCTCCGATAAAGCGGCGGCGTCCGCGGCAACGGCTAATTTTTTCGGAAAAAGGAAGTTACGCGCGTATCCGTCGGATACGTTGCACAGTTCTCCCTTTTTTCCGTGACCCTTTACATCTTCAAGTAATACAACTTTCATTTTTTATCCTCCGTTCTTTACTAAACTTCCATAATAACGGGAAGTACCATCGGGCTTCGGCGCGTTCTTGTATACAAGAACTTTGAAACTCCGTCTTTAATTTTTCCTTTAATTGAAGACCAATCTTTAATGTTATTGATATAACAGCGTTCAAGTATATCGCACACTATTTCGTTGATTTCGGACATAAGTTCCTCTGATTCCTTTACGTAAACAAATCCGCGCGAAACCACATCGGGTCCTGAAACAACCTCTCTTGTATGCCCGTCGATTGAGACGGTAACAACAATAATACCGTCCTCCGCCAAATGCATTCTGTCACGAAGTACTACGTTCCCAACATCTCCCACGCCGAGGCCGTCAACAAGCACGCGTCCTGCCTGAACGCTCTCGGTTGATTTTATGCCCTTATCGGAAATTTCAATTACATCGCCGTTATTGGAAATGATAATATTCTTATCATTAATTCCCATCAGCTTGGCAAGATTGGCGTGTTTCATAAGGTGTTTTTGCTCGCCGTGCAGCGGTATAAAATATTTTGGCTTAACAATGCTCATCATAAGTTTAAGTTCTTCCTGACAAGCGTGACCCGAAACGTGAACGTCATACATCTTTTCATACACAACGTTGGCGCCGCGCTTCATAAGTTCGTTTATAACCTTGCTGACGAGCTTTTCGTTGCCAGGTATCGGAGTGGCGGAAATTATTATCATATCGCCAGGTATTATCTCCACCTGTCTGTGTTCGGAAAAAGCAATGCGGTGCAAAGCCGACATAGGCTCGCCCTGACTTCCCGTAGTAACCACAACAAGCTGACCCGGCATATAATTCTTTATCATTTCAATGTCAATAAGAACACCGTCGGGAATATTCAGATAACCGAGTTCGGCGGCAACCGATACAACGTTAATCATACTTCTGCCCGAGACCGCAACCTTACGGTTACAGCGCGTCGCCTCATCAATTATCTGTTGTATGCGGTGTATATTCGATGAAAATGTAGCAACTATTATGCGGTGATCCTCAGCCTTTTTAAACAGGTTGGAGAAGGAATCGCCCACTATTCTTTCCGAAGCGGTAAACCCTGGGCGTTCGGCATTTGTCGAATCGGCAAGCAATGCGAGGACGCCCTGTTTACCAAGCTCGGCAAATCTGCCTATATCAATTACAAAATCGTCAATAGGCGTTGTGTCAATCTTAAAATCTCCCGTATGCACTACTGTACCCGCACCGCAACTGATCGCAAAACCGACAGCATCGGGTATTGAATGGTTTACGTGAATAAACTCAACATCAAATTTTCCTAATTTGATATGCTCGCCAGGTTTTACAACATTTAACTTTGCTCCTGCAAGCAGCTTGTGTTCTTTCAGTTTTCCCTCGATAAGTCCTACCGTCAATCGCGTCGCATATATCGGAACGTTGAAATTTCTTAAAAGATACGGTATAGAGCCTATGTGATCCTCGTGTCCGTGGGTAACGACAAGACCTTTGATTTTATCCTTATTTTCAAGAACATAGGTAAAATCGGGAATAATAACGTCAACTCCCGGTGTTTCTTCATCGGGGAACGACATACCGCAATCAACCAACAGCATATCGCCGTCATATTCATAAATCGTGATATTTTTGCCGATCTCTCCCAATCCGCCGAGCGGTATGACCCTTAGCGGCTTTGTGCTTTTTCTTGTGCGGTTGTATCTGCCCGCTGTCTGCGCAGTTTTAGTCGGCTTCTTGTTTGTGTTTCTGTTTGGCAGCGACTTTACTGTTGTTTCAGCGTTCTGCTTTTTGGAAGTTTTCTTGGCAGAGCCGTTCTTTGCGGCAGACTGACTTTTCGTTCTGCGATTTGTCGGTTTTTTGTTTGATTTATCACCCGACGGTTTCTTTGCAGAACTTTTTTGTTTGGTTTCGTTCATTAAATATTTTTCCTCCATAACGATTTTATGTCATAGGAAGACACCGCTGTGTCCTTCCTTAAATCACTAAAATAATAATGTAACATAATTACAAGCAACACTATATTATTTTACATTTACTATGTAGTGATTGTCAAGCAGTTTATTTTCAGTTTTAATATTGTCATATAAATTTTGAAATATTCAGTTTGACATTTATAATTATATGTGCTATATTCGTTACTATGAAACAAGGGTGGAGTCTGTCATAGAATACAAGCGTTACGCTTACAATTCTATTTGTTTCGGATACAAGGACAGTCGCAGTGTTTCTACGTCTGTCCTCTTTAAACTCTGTCCTTAAATTTATATTTAGGGTGAAGTAAATGGAAATTTTATACAAATACATTCTTTTGATAGAATGGCAGCAACTTGTGATGTGGGCAATCGGCGGCATACTTATATTTCTTGCTATAAAGAAAAATATGGAGCCTACCCTTTTATTGCCTATGGGATTCGGCGTTATACTCGTCAATCTGCCATTTTCGGGCGCCGTTGATCAAATAGTAAACGGCGAGACCGAGCACGGTGCTTTAAGCACTCTTTTTAAAGCAGGAATATCTAACGAGCTTTTCCCGCTTATTCTGTTTATCGGAATAGGCGCGATGATCGACTTTGGCCCCATACTCAACAATCCAAAGTTGATGCTTTTCGGCGCGGCGGCGCAGTTCGGTATTTTCTTCACGCTGTGCCTTGCCTCAATGTTTTTTGATATAAACGACGCGGCTTCTATCGCAATTATCGGTGCGGCGGACGGTCCGACCTCCATAGTTGTGGCTCAAAAGCTCAGTTCAAAATATCTCGGCGCAATAATGGTGTCAGCTTATTCATATATGGCGCTTGTACCTATAATTCAGCCGCCTGTAATAAAACTTCTCACCACAAAAAAGGAGCGGCTTATACGTATGCCGTATGAACAGCATAACGTAAGCCGAGTCACAAAAATACTGTTCCCTATAATCATAACGGTTATTGCGGGCGTTATCGCACCGTCCTCGGTTGCTTTGATAGGATTTTTAATGTTCGGCAACCTTATGAGAGAGTGCGGCGTGCTTGATTCTCTGTCGGATACCGCCCAAAAGGTGCTTGCTAATCTTGTTACAATCTTCTTAGGCATAACCGTTGCCTCCCAGATGAGAGCGGAACAATTTCTCAAAAAAGAAACCCTTTTAATACTTTGTTTAGGATTAATAGCCTTTATATTCGACACCGCGGGCGGCGTGATTTTCGCAAAAATTTTAAATATTTTCCTCAAAGAAAAAATTAATCCTATGATCGGTGCCGCGGGCATATCCGCATTTCCGATGTCAGGCAGAATTGTTCACAAAATGGCACAGCAAGAGGACAATCAAAACTTCCTGTTAATGCATTCGATAGGAGTAAATGTATCGGGACAGATAGCTTCTGTTATAGCAGGCGGACTTATTCTTAATTTCTTTTTATAAATTGCCTGACAACAGGCGGAACGGAGAACAAAATGAGTATAAATTTTCAAGCATTTCTCGACAACTGCTATTATATGGGCGTTGGTTTGGCAGGTATTTTTATCGTTATCGGTGTGATTATGACGGTCACGCTTATATTAAATAAAATTTTCAAATAATGCTGTTATATGTAAATAAAGCGGAGCATAAAATGCTCCGCTTTTAATTTACGTTATTCTATTACTCTTCTGTTTCGCCCGATTCTTTCATCTTTGCAAAACACTCGCTGCAATATACGGGACGGTCGTCGCGCGGTATAAAGGGAACCTTGGCAACTCCGCCGCAGGCTGCGCATACAGCCTCGTGCATTTCTCTCGGTGCTCTGCCCGCATTCTTGCGCTTGTCACGGCAGGGCTTGCAACGCTGGGGTTCGTTTACAAAGCCTTTGGATTCGTAAAATTCTTGCTCTCTTGCAGTGAATACGAACTCCTCGCCGCAATCCTTGCAAACTAACGTCTTGTCTTCAAACATTTTTTGTACCTCTCTTGTTTGATTGTAATTTAGCCCCGGACGGAATCGCACCGACATCTTTGATTTCAACGCTCTGCTTGTTAAGCTACATGGGCATATATCAGCGGCTATGCCGCTTTGATAATCATAAGTTTAGACTTTTAAATCTACTTTCTTTTTGAACTCAGCTTGACCCTGATACGGCGCAACGCATTGTCGACCGATTTCACCGATACGCCGAGCCTGTCCGCTATTGCGCTGTAATTCCTGCATTGAAGAAAGGCGTTTAAAACCTTATATTCAAAAGCGGATAGCTCAAACCTTATCGTTTCTTCAAGGTTTTTGAGATTTTCATTATCTATAACGATTTTTTCGGGATCGTTTTCATCATTAACATCAACCTCATTAATCGAAGTAACCAGATTTGACGGTATGTTCTTTCTTCTTGAAAATGATTTAAAATCATTTATAAAAGAACGTTTAATGCACATAGCGGCAAAAGGCGAAAATGACGATTTCCCTTTATCATAACTTTTTATGGCTGAATAAAGAGCAAAAACGGCATTTTGAACCATATCTTCTTTTTCGCCGACCGAAGAAAATTTTGCGGCATAATAATTGATGAGCGGCATATATCTTTTTATAATCACCTGTAAAGGTTCATATTCGCCGTTTATTATAAGCTCCGCTAATTCTTCATCGGAAAAGTTTTCGTAATTTTCGACAAAATTATCTACCATTTGCACTCCAAGATAGCATTTCTTACCAATACTACTTGCAATAATACAATAAAAATGCGAAAAAGTCAAGTTAAATATTAAAAAACTGTTAAAATTTATTTAAAATCATTTGCTATTGACAATAAATAAAAAAAATACTAAAATTATCTTGTAATATTAGGAGGTAATTATATGTACGAAGATAAGTATAAACTTTGGTGCGAAAAAGCGACTGCCGACGCCGACCTGATTGCCGAGCTTAATTCGATGAACGGTAATGAAGAACTGATTTCCGACGCGTTTTACCGTGATCTTGAATTCGGTACGGCAGGTTTGCGCGGCGTTATAGGCGCAGGCACCAACCGTATGAATATATATACAGTCGGTCAGGCTTCGCAGGGTCTTGCCGCATACGTAAATTCTGTATCCGAAAACGGTAGTATCGCAATAGCATACGACAGCCGCATAAAATCAGATTTATTTGCAAAGACTGCGGCCTCGGTATTTGCCGCAAACGGTATTAAAGTATATATCTATAAAGAACTAATGCCGACTCCTATGCTTTCATTTGCGGTTCGCCGCCTTTCCTGTGACGCTGGCGTTGTTGTCACCGCCAGCCACAATCCCGCCAAATACAACGGTTACAAAGCATACGGACCAGACGGCTGTCAGTTAAGTCCCGACGCCGCCGATTATGTGCTTTCAATAATGGAAAGCGTTGATATGTTCAGCGGTGTAAAGAGCATTGATTTTGAGGAAGGCGTTAAATCGGGGATAATTGAATACATCGGAGACGATGTTATTGAAGACTATCTTGACAATGTTGAAAAACAGCGCGTATCTACCGATATTGACGTTTCGGGATTAAAAGTTATATACACCCCCTTAAACGGCAGCGGAAACAAGCCTGTTCGCAGTATATTAAAGCGTATCGGTCTTACCGATGTTACCGTAGTTCCCGAGCAGGAAATGCCCGACGGCAACTTCCCCACAGCGCCTTACCCGAACCCCGAAATTCGTCAGGCGTTTGAATGTGCCTTAAAAATGGCGAAAACGGTAAAACCCGACCTGCTTCTTGCCACCGACCCCGACAGCGACCGCGTCGGAATTGCGATTGCGGTAAACGGCGAATACAAGCTTTTAAGCGGCAACGACGTGGGCGCACTTCTGCTCAATTATGTTCTTATGCGCAGGAGCGAAGCAGGCACGCTTCCGAAGAACCCCATTGCCGTTAAAACCATAGTTTCAACCGAGCTTTGCCAGAAAATATGCGATTACTACGGTTGCGAGCTTATAAACGTGCTTACGGGATTTAAGTTTATAGGCGAGCAGATTACAATTCTTGAAAAGAAAAATGAGCAAAACCGATATGTGTTCGGTTTTGAAGAAAGCTACGGCTACCTTGCAGGCAGTTATGTGCGCGATAAAGACGCAGTTGTAGGTTCAATGCTTATCTGTGAAATGACAGCATACTATAAAACTCTCGGCAAAACTCTTGAAGATGTTTTGGAGGAGCTTTATAAGCAGTTCGGCTATTATTACAGCGCGCAAAAGAGCTTTGTATTTGAGGGTCAAAGCGGTATGGAGAAGATAAGCTCCCTTATGTCTTCGCTTCGTTCGGAAACGCCGAAAGAGGTCTGCGGTGCCCGCGTAATCAAGTTTAACGATTATCAGAAATCGGTATCAACCGATGTTGTAAGCGGAGAAGAAACAGTGCTTACATTGCCGAAATCCAATGTTCTCAGTTATTTCCTTTCGGACGGCAGTTCGTTTATAGTCCGTCCTTCTGGCACGGAACCGAAAATTAAACTTTATATAAACGCCGTCGGCAAGACCGCCGAGGACGCTGAAAATAAGCGTTCAGAGCTTATCGAAGAATGCACAAAGCTGTTAGGCGTTTAAAATCCTAAACATTATCGGGAGGAACCAACGGTTCCTCCCGATATTTTATTCCATTATAAAAGGGAAATTCATCATCTTAATTTTTTTATTAAACCGATACATACCGTCATACTGCTTTTCGGTTCCGCCGTACTTGTCGGCAAGTTCTTTAAACCCACCTGTCGGATACGAATAACAATTTTTGTCGGCTGAGGACGAAAAACGGTTAAATCCGAATTTAGCGTAATAATCAAACAAATTGTCTGTTGCAGGCTTTAAAAAAATAAAGGACTCATCATATTTCTTTATAAAATCATTCAAAAGACCGCTCATATAGCCTCTTGAACGGTTTGCAGCTTCGGTAGCGGCGGCAAATATATAAAAAGATTCGTGCTTTACATTTTCAATTACCGTGATACACGGCATTGAAAAAAACATACTTACCGCCTTGCCGTCAACGCAGTTATAGTGACAGTATTTATAGCACAAATCAAACAAATCGTTTTGAAATTCATTGTCGCCGTCATCAAATGCCTGACGGTATATTTCTCTGCATTGCCTGTAAATATTCACGGCTGTACCCTACCTTTACAGAAATACTTTTTAAGCAAGACTGTCGGTTTATATGAGAGTTTTGCTTTGCGCAAACCGTCAAGCCCCATATCGTCTTCCCTGTTTATATATTTATAACCAGTCAATTCATTGCGGACAAATTCACGGTTTATAACCGTATATGCCTCTGCAAAGTCCGACAGCGCCTTTTCGTAATGAACATCGAAAACTTCCTCGCTTACAGGCGAACCGACGCTGAAAGCAACGACATCTCCGTTTATCGTAATCGCTCCCCCGCGGGCGCCAAGCGGTTCCATATTCTGCAAAACTTTAAGCAGTCCATCGTGTTCCACACGAAGATACAAGTCCGACTTTTCGGTGTTTTCCGAATACCATTTTTCCGCGCAACCGATTACCTTATCAATATTATTTTTTTCTATTCTCTCATATTTCCAATCGTATTTCTTTGAAAAGGAAGAAATATGATTTCGCTTTGAATGATATTTTTTGCCTGAAAGGTTGGCTAAATCCGAACTTAAATAAATATAGTCAAACGCGTCGCGGTATTCATCAATTAAAAATGAACTGCCGTACAGACCTTTAAACTTTTCAAATCTGGGGCCTTCCTGTGCGTAGAATTCAGGAAAACAGCCGTTGCAGTATTCTTTGATTTCACTCATTGCCCGTTCAAAGTTTTCGCCGAACGGCAGACTGAATGTTTCGGTACTGTTGCTGTGCATCTTAATAAAAAGATTCCCGTCTTTTTCCGCAAACTCCGTGCCGTATGCGTTTTGCCAAACAAGTAAATTTATAAATGTTGTATCGCACGAAATTTCCCCCGAATCATATAGGTATTTATCAATTTTTTCTTTGTCTTCTATTGTTATTCTTTTAAAATCAAGCATTCTTTTCAAAGCCTTATCCAATGCAATTTTTAATATTTTTTCATAAATACGAGCCTTTATACCACCCGTTTCGCAACGTAATTATACCGCTTTGACGCCGTGCGGTCAAGCGATATTTCATAAATTAAAGACAGCGCCGTAAAACGCTGTCTGAGCGAGTCGAAAAGTCTACACGCTCTTGGACGGGAATGCCGTTCGTGCGAAAATCAAAGATTTTCGGACTGCACTCTATCCCCGCCAATACCACCCATGTGCCCTTGAAAACTCACTTTTAAGCGAGTTTTCGCCTACAATGTGTTTTTTCGCCGCACCTGTCAGCGAAAAAACAAAATGCGGCGTAAACGCCGCATTAAGATTTTTTAATACTATTTTTATCAGCAGACTGAGACAGCGCCGTAAAACGCTGTCTTTAATCATTTTAACTCTTTTTGAAAACCTTTTTTCTGCCGATTAATGCTGCACACGTCATAACGCCGCCGTTTATAAAGAGCAGAGCAATCCACAATGTAATATTCCCGTTGTCCGCAGTCTTCGGAGATTTTTCGGAATTTGCATTTCCTTTGTCCGACTCTGCGGGAACGGTGCTTCCGCCGCCGTTCTGAGCGGCTTTTATTTCAAAACTTGTACTGCATTCGCCGTCTGTATAAACAATCGACAACGTATGCTCACCTACGGACAGTGTACCGAGATAATTGCTGTTTAAGGTAACAACAGTAGAACCTGAAACAGCGGTATACTTATCGGCGGAAATCGTATTGCCGTCCACCTTAACGCCGACAAATTTTGAAAAATCACCATTTGCACGGAAAGTCAGCGTGCCGTCGGTATTCTTTGAGTAGGCGCCGTTTGCACCGTCGGTAATTTTATATTCGGGCGTTTTGTCTGACGCTTTCGGCGTCATATTAAGGTCGGTGTAGGCCCAGAAAGTAAACATCTTTCCAGACGAATCGTAGTCAGGATCAATGTTAACAAGTCGGTAATTATATAGGGTACCGTTAATCTTTATCTTGGTATCAGCGGTAAAATAATAACCGTCTTTTGCCTTAAAATACAAAATATACTGATAAGATTCGCCGCTTTTAAACTCAGTAATATGCTTTTGATAGGCATTATCAAAGAATTCAGCAGAGTTCACACCTGCCCCGTCCTTAGTTTCCCAACATTCAAACTGGTAATCATACGGAGCATTTTCAGGAATTTTGCCAGTAAAGACAGGCTTATCACCGTCTTTAAAATTGATGGTAGCACCCTCAATTTTAACAACGTCAATTTTCTGCCACGATTTTGTCGGTTTTGGCGTCATAGTCAAAACATTGCTGAACCAAATGGTTTCGCCGTTATCGTCCAAACTGATCTGTTCGGGCGAAAGAGTGATCTTCGTGCCGTTGATATAGAGCTTTGTGGTCTTATCGAAGCGGTAACCCTCTTCTAACCCTAAATCAGAAATCTTGAAATATACGCCATAAGTGTAGGTCTTGTCGGCTTCAAATTTCTCAATGAGCTTGCCGTTGTAGCGCTCGTTCCAGTAATCGCTGGACGTAATGCCGTAACCGCTGCCGTCATTAGCATCCCAACGCTGATGATCGGTGTCAACGAAAGGATCTCCGACACCAGTGCTGAAACGCGGCTTATCTCCGTCTTCAAAGTCGATGACGGCATCCAGGCGGATGGCTTCAACAATCTGACCAGGGCGCGTTTCTGTTCCGTAGGTAATAAGACAGGTCTTGCCGTCATCCAACACATTGACCCATGAACCGAACGGTAAGGTCCGCCCATTCAATATAACCTTATCTTCGTCCAGAGCGCTGTCAAAGATATAGCCGTCTTTTGCCCGAAGTCTCACGGAATATTGATATCTTCCGCCCTTCTCAAAGGTATTGAATCGAACATCACCGTCCGAATAGTAGCTTTCATCGGAATACCAGTAGGCAACCGTGGTTATCGTGTCGTTGGCATCCTTTACCCGCTTTCCCCAGGATTCATAGAGGATATCATATTTGTCCTGATTGACGCCTGCTCGCTTAGCTGTGACCTGCGGGGCACTGCCTGACTGATAGTTTAGCTTCACATTTTCTATATCGATGGCGGCGATAGGACTATTTTGCTTGATCGGCGTAATAGTTTTAACAGCGGGAATATACATAGAGCCGCCGACGAAAGGTGCCGATACTTTTTTCCCGTTTACTGTAACAACAGTTTCGATGCTGAAAGAATATCCGTCTTTCGGTTCCAGCATAATTGAATACACATATTTTTTCCCGCTTTCAAATTTCGCAATTGTCGGAAGAGAACCGTGTGCGCTGTTATCAGAATACCAAGCGGCAACAGGATTATTGTTTTCAAACTGCTGCCAGCATTCGTAGGCAATCTCATATTTGTCCTGATCGGCGGCAGCTACCTTGGCTGTGGCTTGCGGAACATCACCCGACTGATAGTCATACTTCGCATTTTCAATAGTAGCCGTGACAATAGTGGTTGGTGCCGCCGCTTTGGCAAACTTAACAGGCGTGTCAGACTCTGACTGGCAGTGATTGGCATCTGCGCCAGTCTCGTCCATGCCCTGACCCAAAGTCAACTGACCTTTTATCAGCAGGGCGGTGTTCCCAGCAAAGCCTGTGTCCAGAATGGTGGTGCCGCCAGTAAATGTGGCCGTATTGTAATCATAAGGTATCCGCACCAAGATCCCCACATCGTTATACTCTTCATCCTTTGGCAAAACCATCGGTGTATATTCGTCCCAATCCCAAGCGGCATCCAAGATACCGTCGCTGACAACGAGAGTCATCACATCCAAAGCGGGTAAGGCATACAGTTTGTTATACGAGTTCTTGCGCACAGGCTCCCGACTAGTCAGA
>CAKSQT010000034.1 GCA_934486755.1 uncultured Eubacteriales bacterium
GTTATACAGAGAGCTGTTTGAGAAATATTATCCCGATCAGGCTGAAATGATAGTCGGATTCTGGATGCCGAACAAGGAGTGGGAGGGCTGCGATGTTGACGACCCGTCGGCACGCGTTCTCTCAAACTACGGCGACAGCGGTAAGTAAAAGAAGTGATATAAAATGAAGCCTAACGGCAACTATAAAAAGCTGGCAAATTCATATTTGTTTTACGATATAGAGCAAAGGGTGAAAGCGTATTCCGCAAAGTATCCCGATAAAAAGCTGTTACGGCTCGGCGTGGGCGACGTTACCCTGCCTTTATGCGACGCTGTTATAAAGGCTATGTATTCGGCGGTAGAGGATCAGTCGAAAAAAGATACATTTCACGGATATATGCCCGAATGCGGCTGGGACAAACTTAAAGAAGCTATTGTCGGGTATTATGCGCGCCGCAAGGTTTTGCTTGAAAAGGACGAGGTTTTTATTTCTTCGGGTGCGGGCGACGACCTCGGCGATATTCTTGATTTATTTGACCGCGACAATACGGCGGTTGTCATTGAACCCGCTTACCCTGCGTATGTTGATTCAAATATAATTGCAGGCCACCGAATAGTTCATATACCGTCGGACAATTGGACGCATTTTGCCCCCTACCCCGACGAAAACATAAAGGCGGATATAATATATATCTGCTCGCCGAACAATCCTACGGGCGCTGTGTTTGAATATGAAAAACTTAAAGCGTGGGTCGATTATGCGAACAGCAGAGGCGCCGTCCTGATTTTTGATGCCGCATACGAGGCGTTTATCGGCAATAATTCCCTGCCGCACAGTATATTTGAAATTGAGGGGAGCCGCGAATGTGCAATAGAAATATGCTCGCTATCAAAAACCGCAGGATTTACAGGCGTTAGGTGCGGATATACAATTATTCCGAAAACGCTTAAAAGAAAAGGTATGTTTCTTAACAGTATGTGGGTAAGGAACCGAACCACCAAAACCAACGGCGTATCGTATATAGTTCAATGCGGCGCGGCGGCGGTATTTTCGGAGGAGGGTCAACGTCAAATAAAAGAAAATCTTGAAGTATACCGCGGCAACGCAAGAATACTTATGAAAGCGCTCGACAACTGCGGAATATGGTACTGCGGCGGTGAAAACGCCCCTTACATCTGGTTTAAGTGTCCCGATAATATGACAAGCTGGGAATGCTTTGACCTGATGCTGAACGAAAAACAGATAATCGGAACGCCCGGCGTCGGCTTCGGCAAATGCGGAGAGGGCTACTTCCGCCTTTCGTCTTTCGGGGATACCGAAGAAACGAAAGAAGCCGCAAAAAGAATAACAGAGCTTTTTTCAATTAAAAATAAATAACAGTCTGTAAAGGGCATTATAAAAAACAGGAATTTTATTTGACAAAGTCATTAAAATTCCTGTTTTTACGTAACAGAACAAAAAATTATTAAACATTTAAAAGTTATATTATACAACCAACTATATTATCGGTGTCTACAAAACTGTTTGGATACTTTTTTAATATTTTTCCTGAACAGTCATATATGTACTTAACGTCATTTCTGATTATCGTTACTGTCCTGTCTGTATAATTATATAGTGTTCCCGACTCGTTAATAATTCGCTTTGAATTTTCATCATACGCATAAACACAATCGTTTTCCTGCACAGCTATTATAATCATATTTTTGTAAATTCCTCTGAAAGTTCTATGCAAGAATTAACCGTTCCGAGAACCGCTTTTCCGAACAAGGCGGCGCCTGTTTCTACGATCCCGTTTCCGAACGTTACCTTCGCCGACATCATCGGCATTCCAACAACAAGTTCGTTTCCTTTATCTTTTAAAATCGGCAATTTACCGTTTAGAGATTTTTTGACAGAAAGTATCGCCTTTTTTTCATCACAAGAATAACTGAATTTTGCCATTTTGATTCCCCCTATGTGTTTGAGTTCCGTTACAAAAAATATTATAGCCCGATTATGGGCAATTGTCAATTAAAATTTATTACATACAATAAAATTGGTGATGATTTTGATAGTATATAATAAATTATGGAAAACTATGGAACAAAAAGGAATAACACAATATGCACTCATAAAAAAATACGGGATTAGCACTGGACAACTTGACAGATTAAGAAAAAACGATAACGTAAGTACCCACACTTTGAATACCCTTTGCAAAATTTTGAATTGTAAATTAGAAGATATAGCCGAGTTTATTGATGAGGAATAAGAAATAACACTTAAAACCGTGCAAAATCAATATTTTGTATTAAATTCGTTATAAAATCACCCATAGATTACCTTTTTTATAATCTACGGGTGATTTTACGTTATTTATTCTTTTGTAAGCGCGCTGAACACTTTGCTTAACGGTCCCTTTTCTCCGTTTTTATCTACCGCTCGCACCCGATAGTAATAGCGTGTATTGGTTTTCAGTCCGTTATCAATATACCGTCCCACAACATACTCCTCGGGTTCGGGCTTTGCTATGAGGGTTGTACTGTCAGCCGTGAAATCAGGCGTATTACCGCGGAACAGCTCGTAGTATGCAACATCGGGCGATTTGCATTTACCCCAAAGAATATAGAGCATACCGTCGTTCTCGCCCCGCGCGGAGCGCGGAGCAGTAACAAGCCCCGTTTCGACGCCGCCTATTTCAAGCGGAGATACCTGTCTCTCGGGGCGAAGCTCGGTCTTTATCTTCTCCGCTCCTATTCTTATTGCAAAATATCCGCCTGTAATGTTTTTTTCTTCATATTCGTCAACGGTCGCGGCGCTGTAATCACCGAATACCGTCTTGATTGCAGTAGGCTCTTTTTCGCTGTAAAAATGCGCTATCAGACCGCGTCCGTCATCAGCGGATTTAAGACCGATAAAGCGTGCGTCGCTTTCTAAAAAGCTCTGCTTTTCGGGCAGTATGCCGCCGCTTTCGCCGTCAAGCGATAACGTTATTATGGGGTTTGCGGCACGCTCGGCTATACGGTTAAGTCCCGCGCTTATGTGCGTACCCTCATACGAAACTATCGTATACCTGAAACGGTAATCAAGCGAACTTCCGCCCGGCAAATACATTTGGAGCCAATCGTTTGCAAGGTAGGAATATACCGCCGAGCCGCCGCCTGAATTGCCGAAATCGGTCTTATCGGGGTGAATGTGATCAAATTCAACAAGCTGACTGTCAAGCTGAATAAGTCCTATTCCGTATTTCCCGAAAGCGTCGTCAACACAGCAGTATTCGTGCGCCGCCATATAGACATCGGTGCCGTGACCCGTTATGTCAACGCCGTACTCCGCCTTTGCCCCGCCCAATTCGCAATAACGGCGACAGTTTTCAACGGCAAACGGGAACGCAAAATAGGCGTATCTATAATACCTGTCGCTATTTACCATATCCCTGACGTGATACAAACGGTTGTCTATATCTATACGTTTTTCGCAGTTCGGTAATGTGACGGTTTGGACTATCTCGGCTCCTGATGTATTCTCACAGGTGTATATATGCACCGCCGTTTCATTACTGCTTTCCTCCACCGTGAACCTTGCTTTTTCGGGGGTCTTAAAGCTGACGTGATTGTCAGCCGTATACATAAACTCGTTGCAGTTGCCCGAATTAAGCGTCTTTTCGAGCTTTTTATCATAAATTTCGGCAATGGAGCCGTTATCCGCAAACTTTACACGGTAATAACCGTTTTCTATTGTCGGAGCCTTGCTTATATCGGTCTTTATATGCGGAACCGCGTTAAATTCCTCAGCCGAAATCACCTTATAGCCAAAAGGCGGCAGAGAGGCCGAACACTCGCCGTCGGAAGTCAGTTTTTCCGTTCTTTCAAACGCGGCAGGGTTAAACGCAAGCACACGCTTGC
The DNA here is from genome assembly GCA_934486755.1 of uncultured Eubacteriales bacterium. Lineage (GTDB taxonomy): Bacteria > Bacillota > Clostridia > Oscillospirales > Acutalibacteraceae > UBA737. The sequence continues at coordinate 3,868 of CAKSQT010000034.1, forward strand.
CGCTTCCCTTTACCTTATCGGCTATCGCTTTGAGAGCCGACCTTGTCTCGCTGTCGGCTATATCGCGCGCGTTTTCTATCCAATCGCGGTGTTGCAGCCACGTTTCGTAAACGCGCCTGCCCTGATAACCGCTTGTACCGTAGGAGTGTTCGTCATTCATTATAAGCGAAGCCCACGCCTTGTTGAAAAGTGATTTTGGATATTTATATTCATCATTGAGATAAGCCGCAACTGTTGCGAGCTTTTCGGCGTTTGCAAGACGTCTGTCAGCCTCCTGCTTATCCGCAAGAAGATCCGCCGCAGACAGCGGGTGCTGATACCAACCGCCTGTTATATCGCCGCTTAATACGGGAATCTGACTGTCAAAACGTTCTCTTACAAGATTGAACGGCTCGTCCGCATTGCCGAGCATTTTGAGCTTTGGATACTCATAAGTGCTGTTCCACTCGCCTATTCTGTCGCAAAGAGCCAAATCAGGTTCCTGATCGTCCGTATATGCTTCAACAAGCCAAACATCATAGGGATAGCGTTCGTCCATTAATGTCAGTTGCTTCGCCATTTTTTCTTCGGTCTCATTTATTGGAAGTCCCTCTATCTCGATACCGAAATTATGACCGCCGTTAAAATAAGCGGTGCTTGCCCAAACGAGCATTTTTTCACCGTATGCGCCCTGCCAATAAAACAGCATAGGCAAAGCGGATTCATAGCGCACGTCTATCCTTGAACCGCCGCCGCCTGCTTCGGTATTCCATGTGTACGCATAAACACTACTGTCACGCTTCCAGACGGTAGACGGCAACGGGTTCCACTGATTTGGCGCGAAAATTATATTTTCATAACCCGCCTTTGCAAACGGCGTAACCATTGACCATGACATTCCGTTATTGTCTATTATCGTCATTGTTTTGCTGTCTATTCCGTATTTTTTAAGCCATTTTCGGCTGTATGCCGCACGGCACATTTCTTCAAATCCGAATGTTTGGGTATGATTGCCCGCAACGCCAGCACAAACGCCCAATCTTCCCTTTTTTATGTATTCGTTGATCAGCCTGTCGGAGTCCTCTTTGCTTCGGTCGGCAATATAGTTGCTTAAAAACCAACTGCCCTCCATCATATAGTGATACTGACTGTCAGGCTCGCGGTCTTGTGTTTCGTCACAAAGCTGTATCGCTTTATCAATAAATTTTGAGCTGTTAAAACGCTGTATGTACTGTGAGTTGTGAAGTCCTATATCGGTGTGTGATGAGGCGGTTACGTAGATCGTCCATTTGCGCGCCTTTTTGCACTCGGACACAGTGTCAAAGACGGTATTTCCCGAAATGTCGCTTATAACAAAATGCGCTTCAAAATCTTCGTCGGGGAGGCCGAGCCAAAGGGTCGCGGTGCTGTCTCCCGAAGAAAGCGCAAACGGCGCTTTTGCGACACATTCCTCCCCTTTATAGACAGAAAGGTTATAATGAGTGGATTTTTCATTGTATGCCGATATGTCCACCCGTCTTAAATTTCCCTTTTTGATTATTGAACGAGGTATAATTTTTAAGTTTTTCACTGTAAACCGCTCCCTTGGTTATTTTGTTTACTCTTTCTGTATTCGCTCGGCGTCATACCCGTAACCTTTTTGAATATTTTATTGAAGTTTGCAAGACTGCCGAATCCGCACTCACCCGCCAAATTCAAAACCGAAATATCTGTACGTCTGAGCATTGCGGCGGCGCGGTCAACACGCTGCAAAAGCAGATACTCATACGGCGTTACGCCCGTATGCTTTTTGAAAACGGAAGATAAGTGCGAACTGCTCATACGTGAATTTTTCGCTATATCTCCGAGCTTTATTTTCTCGGTGAGATGTGTATTGATGTAGGCGATAGCGTTTTGTATATCGTCTATATGCTTAAACTCGGTAAAATCATAAATTGCTCCGCCGTCTTGCTCTGCGCCTATTTTCCGAGCTATTTTACACATAAGCTCCACCATTTTTAGTTTTATTTCAAAACGATTGTTTTCGGCATTTTCGCAAAGCTCTTTTATTTCAAGTATTTCACCGCCCATACCGCAAAAGCAATGCTTAACGGGACTGTTGCACACCAGGACTCTCAACACCCCGAGCGGGATATATTCGGCGCATATATTCCAAAGAAAATACGAAGAAAAATGTATATTAAACGAAACAAACTCGTCGGTATAAACAGTCGGCACACAATGTTGTTCGTTTGCGCGAACAAGGAACAGGTCGCCTGCCTTGGCGTGAAACCTGCTATCGGCAAGTATATAATCGCCTTCACCCGAGCAGATATAACCGAGTTCCAGCTCTGCGTGGTGATGCACTCTGAAAGAGTCGGTCTTGCGTTGCTTTTTGCTGTCAAAACAGGTAAAAAGCAGGCTGTGAGATGTCTCGGAATAAAAATTGCTTTCCGTAATCCTCACTCCTCAATAAAATAGTATAGGATAATAATGAAATTACGTTGGAATCAACCTACACCTTTATAATATAATCAGCATATAAAAAATTGCAATGATTTTCTATAACAATATTGCAAAATACTGATACTATTTGAGGTTTTTATGCTTTTATGTGATTATTTCTTATCAAAACCCGACAAGACTTGGAAATTTGCGCTTCAATGCGGAGTGTCGCACGGCGTTATACGCCTTCCCGATGACGGTTTTGACCCTACCGACCTTTCCGAGCTAAAAGCGGTAACTGAGCGTTTTATTTCTCACGGAATAACGCCTAAGGTGGTAGAACCTCTACCCAACTTACTGCACGACCATATAAAACTCGGCGACGAACTGCGGGACAGTTCTATTGAAAAGTTTATAAAACTGATGTCTAACCTACGCGAAGTCGGCATTGACACGGTTTGCTTTAATTTTATGGCTCACTACGGCTGGACAAGAACCGATACCGCCCTGCCAGAGCGCGGCGGCGCAAGCGTAACGGGGTTTTCGCTTGAACGCTTTAAGCCCGATACATTTGAAATGACGTCTGACAGGGTATGGGAAAACTACGTATATTTTATAAAAGCGGTTATACCTTATGCCGAAAAATACGGTATAAAGCTGGCGCTTCACCCCGACGATCCGCCGCTTGAAAAGCTCGGAAACGTAGCGCGCATTTTCACAAGCCTTGAAAACATAGAAAAAGGTATGAATGTTGTAAAATCTCAGAATTTAGGTGTTACATTCTGTCAAGCGTGTTACAGACTTATGGGTGAAGATCTTGAAAAAGCCGTTTTTACCCTTGCCGACAAAATCTTTTTTGTTCACTTCCGCAATGTGCGCGGCAACCGTTTTGATTTTACCGAAACGTTTCACGACAACGGCGAGATAGATATGGCGGCGGCTATAAGATTATATCAGAAATACTGCCCCTACGGAGCCGAAAATATACCTATACGAGTTGACCACGTTCCTACCCTTGTGGGAGAAGAAAACCGAATAAGCGGATACGACGCGTTAGGCAGGCTTTTCGCCATAGGCTATTTAAAAGGAATACTTGACGCAGAGAAGGGTTAATTATTATGGATTTAGAAGTTTCCGAATGTGAAAAAGAGGGATACACACCGCTTATATCCTCTGATTCGTGGAGGGTGGCGGTTGTAAACTCTTGCGAAAAACTGCTTGAAGAAAACCTTGCAAAAATAGAGCGCCACCTTCTTACCGACGAGGTGTTTGTTCTGCTTAAAGGCGGTGCGGCGCTTTTTATCGGCAAGGAAATGAAAAAATACAGTCTTGAACCCTGCAAAGCATACAACGTAAAGCGCGGCGTATGGCACTGCATAGCCTTGCTTGAAAATTCAAGCGTATTGGTAATAGAAAACGACAGCACCTCTACTGAAAACAGCGAATACTGCTATTTCGGGTAAAGGACGCGGTATCTGAATTTACAAAGGTAAAAAACATCACGGTAATAATGTTTTGTAATCAACATTATTACCGTGATATTTTATTTATTCATCGGCTTTCAGGACGTCTGCCACCTCGGAAACCGAGATATATGCCGCGGGGTCGTTATCGTGAACTATATTCTTCATTCGGGTTATCTGAAATCTATTCACAACAATATAAACGACCTTTTTATCGGAGTTTGAATAATATCCCTTTGCGTCCATTACTGTTATTCCGCAGCCGAATGCCTCAGAGAGCGACGAACAGACCTTTTCATACTTAGAGGTCACTATCATTGCCGACTTAGAGCGGTCTATACCCTCTACTATGTAGTCAACGGTTTTAAGCGCGGCGGCGTAAGCCACGACCGAATAGAGCGGCAATATCCAGCTTTTCAGAATTATACCGCAAACCACGTAAAGCGCGGTGTTATATATCATTACAAACGTACCGACGGAAATATTCAGCCTTTTCGCGAATATGACAGCCATAACCTCAATTCCGTCCATAGCGCCGCCGTAGCGTATAGCCATACCGCTTCCTATTCCCGAAATAAGTCCGCCGAATATAGCGCACAGCAACAGATCCTCTCCTGCAAGCGGAGAAGCTATACTTACATCAACGGGCAAAACGTCGGTTATTAAATATGCCGCCGCCGAATAAATGACAACCGTATAGACAGCGTACACAGTAAATACCCTGCCCTGTCTTTTAAGACCGTACAGAAACAGCGGTATATTTAAAACAACAAGGAACAATGAAAGCGAAAGATAGCTGGGAGTTATTTGCGATAGCAGTATTGAGGTTCCAGAAATGCCGCTGTCATAAAGATTAACGGGAGCCAAGAACATTGTAACACCTATTGCGTTTATTATTCCCGCCAATGTAAGAAAGAAAAAATTTTTGAATTTCACACACAACACTCCTTTTATATAGCGTGACTATGCCAGACGATAATAAAAATGCGGTACGAACCAATGGAACGTACCGCTGTTTAAACTGCTTCGGGTCAGCTCGCACTTGATGTGGCCGGCTCTTTTATCTTTTTAACCTTAAACTGATTTATTGCATATTTGCTTACTTCGATCTTCATACCTTTGATGTATTCGTTAACTGCTGCGTTAAATTCATCGTCCTTTAAAACGTGGCGCGCGCCGCTGTCCAAATTTTCGGTATAATACGGATCTGCGGAAATGTCCTGCTTTACCATAAGCAAAAGTCCTGCGTCGTTATCAAGCGTTATTAACTTCACTTCTCCGACAGCCATAGCCTTTGCGTCTTCATAGTAATCGGAGGTGTAGTTGGTCTTATCCGAGCCTAAAACGCTTGCGTATTTATCAAGCGGCTGAGCGGTTTCGGAATCGGTGCTTTCGGTATCGTCGGTTGAGCTGTTCTGCTCCTTATAAGCCTGCTCAAAGGTCATTGTACCGTTTTTGAGAGCGGTCTCGTAACCCTCGAACTTTGCTTTAAGCTCTGCTTTTTCATCATCGGTCTTGCCTGAATAGCTTGCGTTAAGCATATCGGCGATAACATAATTTTCAAGCATTGCTGTTCTTACGTCCTCAGCGGAAACAGCTTTTTCGCCCTCGGCGCCGTAGAGATGGTCAAAATAAAGATTTGAATAATAAGAATCCAGCATATACTGCTTGTAGGTGCTTTCGCTTACGCCGTTTGGTTCATAATAGTTTGAATAACCGTAATTTGTCCAATAGTAATTGGCATAGGTCTCGGCGTTTGTTTTGGTTTCCTCGTCTATTTCAAGTTTATTTTCCTTGCAAAGAGACTTATAAGCCGCGAGCTTTTTAATATTTTCAAGCGCGGTATCCTTTACCCAATTGACAAATTTCTTACCCTCAACCTTTTTTGAGTAGTAATCAATATCCGACGTATCGGCGTCGTCGCCCAAATCTTCCTTGACCTTGCTCTTTGCCTCGGCGTCAGCGTTTATAAGAACGCACATATAGTATGCCGATGTAAACTCAATATCGCCTGCTTTAACGGCAACCTCGTTTTTCTTGTGACAGCCTGCCGCTGAAATTGCCATAACGGCTATAAGCAAAACAGCCGACACTCTCTTTATAATATTCATCAGTATTCCTCCAATAGTACAACTAATAACAAAATTATATACCAATTCAAGCAAAATGTCCACCAAAAAATTGTAAATTATAAAGCCTTGCCGAGTTCGGCTACCAAATCGCTCATTTTTTGTCCCTTTTTGAGCCGAATTACATAATGCGGCTTTTCCCCAGCAGATATAACAAGCCGCTCGGCAAAACAGGCTGACAGCCTTTCAACAACCTTTGAATCTATTGTATTTATGTTGAGTATAGCCGAAACGCTGTTGCCCGTTATTTCGGTTATTCCCGCCGCCGCCGCTTTGTTTCTGAGCATAGCTATATCTATAAGTCCCATAACAGGCTCGGGCGGCTCGCCGAAACGGTCGCACAGCTCGTCGATAACATCGCTTGAATCTTCTTCGCTCTTTATGTCGGCAATGCGTTTGTATATACCGAGCCTTGCGGGCAGGGAATCAATATACCGTTCTGGGATATGTGCCGAAATATTGAGGTCAACGGTACACGGTGTATCCTCAACAGGCGGTTCGCCGTTTTCCTCCTTTATCGCCGAGGAAAGCAGTTTTAAATACATATCGTAACCTACCGCCTCCATATTTCCGTGCTGTTCGCCGCCGAGAATACTGCCCGCGCCCCTTATTTCAAGGTCGCGCATAGCAATTTTAAAGCCCGAACCGAATTCGGTATATTCCCTTATGGCTTCAAGGCGTTTTGAAGCCACGTCGGAAAGCTGGCGGTTGCGTTCAAAGCAGAAATACGCATAAGCGCGTCTCGGCGACCTGCCCACTCTGCCTCTTAATTGGTGAAGCTGGGAAAGTCCCATTCTGTCGGCATTTTCGATTATAAGGGTATTGGCATTAGGAACATCAACACCCGTTTCTATTATAGTCGTGCAGACAAGGACGTCTATTTCGTCTTCAAGCAGTTTTTTCCAAACCTCTGTAAGCTCGTCCTCGCTCATTTTTCCGTGGGCTATGCCTATTCTGAGGTTTGGCAGCCGCTTTTTAAGCCGTGCGGCGCAAAGCTCTATCGTATCCACACGGTTGTGCAGATAATAGACCTGACCGCCCCTGCGTATCTCTTTATTTATCGCGTCGGCAAGCACACCGTCGTTCTGTTCCAGCACATAGGTCTGAACGGGGTGCCTGTCGCCGGGTGCTTCGTCGATAGAAGACATATCTCTAAGTCCCGACATAGCCATATTAAGCGTTCTCGGTATTGGCGTTGCGCTGAGGGTCAGTATATCAACAAACGGATAAAGCTCTTTAAGACGTTCCTTTTGCGCAACTCCGAAACGCTGTTCCTCGTCGATTATGACAAGACCGATATTTTTAAATGTTACGTCCTTTGATATTAGGCGGTGTGTTCCTACCACAAGATCCACCCTGCCGCTTTTAAGTCGCGAAATTACCGAAGCCTGCTTCTTCGGCGTTACGAACCGCGACAGCAGTCCCACATTAACGGGCATATCGCCGAATCTTCTGATTATCGTATTGTAATGCTGCATAGCAAGTATGGTTGTGGGAACTAGCACGGCGCACTGCTTGCCCTCGCTGACGCACTTAAACGCCGCGCGCAGGGCGACCTCGGTTTTGCCGAAGCCGACGTCGCCGCACAAAAGTCTGTCCATCGGAACGCTTTTTTGCATATCGTTTTTAATTTCGTTAATACACCTTAACTGGTCCTCGGTCTCGTCATATTCAAAACGGCGTTCAAAATCGTTTTGAAGGTCGGTATCCTCACTGAAAGCGTATCCCTTGACCGACATTCTTTTTGCATAGAGCGCGGTAAGCTGTTTAGCCATATCCTTAACGGCGGACTTGACGCGTTTGCGCGTTTTCTGCCACTCGCTTCCGCCGAGCCTGTTAAGCCGTATGCCGCCGTCCTCCGCCGCCGAACCGATATATTTTGAAACAAGGTCAAGCTGTGTAACGGGTACGTACAACACATCTGTTTTAGCGTACTTGATTTTTATATAGTCCTTGGTGACGCCGCCGTTGGTTATTCGGTTAATTCCGTCGAATATTCCTATACCGTGCGCCTCGTGTACTACGTAATCGCCGCGTTTTATTTCATCAAGCGATCCTATTTCCTTGGCGTTTTTCGGGCGTTTGCGTTTTTTCACGCCCTCTGAGGAAATATAGCGGTGAGATATAAGCAAAAACCTTTGCGACGGTATTTCAAATCCGCTCGACAGTCCGCCTAAACAGACCGTAATTCCTTTCGGAAGTTCGCTCGGCTCTTTTAGGAATACGGCATGTATGCCCTTTTCGTTGAGTTCTTCGGCAAGCACGCCTGCCGCCTTGCTCTCTCCCGCAAGTATAACGACGGTTCCTCCCTGTTCGGACATATACGAAATATCCTCAATCAGAACCGAAACATCACCGCCCCACGGCGACGACCGTTTTAGATTGAAATTTATGACATCTTTGACGGGCAGTTCGTAGGTGTTTCTCGGGAAATTTTCAAAAATTACCGCCCTTTGCAGTTTGCGCAAAAATTCGGTTTTGTCGAGATAAAGCTCTGCGGTTTTAGATGACAGAAGCCCCTCCTCTAAATAACTCTCGGCGTCGGCGCTCTGCTGTTGTTCCATACTTTTAAGGCGTTCTTTTATGTTACCGCTCTCGGATACGATAACGGTGCAACCGCCTATATAATCAAACAGCGTCGTCCTCTGCGGATAGATAAGCGGCAAGTATCTGTCGGGCATTACGGATATACCGCTTTTAAGCATTTCAATATCCCGATTAATTCTTTCTGTCTGCTTGGCGGTGAGATTTTTTTCGGTTTCAAGATATTCACAAAGAGTATCCGCAAGCGTTTCGGGCGAATATATTACCTCGCAGGCAGGGGTTATCTCAATACTGTCGGCAGGGTCTGTCCTGCGCTGCGTTTCGGTGTCAAACGCAGTTATGCTGTCTATCTCGTCACCCCAAAACTCAATTCGGAAGGGTTTATCCGAATTTACGGGGAACACATCAAAAATACCGCCGCGCAAAGAAAACTGTCCCTCACCCTCGCAAAGCTCGGCGCGGGTATAGCCCGCCCCCAGCATACGCTCGCAAAGGTCAGAAATTTCTATTTCAAGACCCGTCTTTAATATAAAACGGCTCTTTTCAAGCAAGCTCGGCGGCAGAGTGTATTGAACCGCCGCGTCTACCGAAGCCGTAAGCACGTCAAAATCCCCATCGGCGAGCGCCGATAGGGTATCTGTCCTTTTCTGTTCATATTCTTTTGAATAGCCTGTTATTTCACCTATGCAATAATCTCTTAGCGGAAAATTGAGACATTTAAGACCCATTGAGGATATATCGTCCCTCAATTCGCAGGCAGACGCTTCATCGTGGGTTATGACGGCAAATTTCCGTCCCGTGTTCATAACAAGCGCCGCTGTTAAAGCCGCTTTGTGTATAAGCGAAAGTCCCGTACAGGCAATCGGCGTGCGTTCCGCCTTTACAGCATTTAAAAGGTCGTTATAAGCGCCGTCGGTTCCGAAAACATCTTTAATAAATTTCATAAGCTAACCGTTATATTTATTCATTGCGGAATCGGGTCCGCGGTTGATTATTTCTTCCGCCGCCTTTGCCGCTCTTTCGGCGGCGTCAGCGAAATCGGCGCGCTGCTCGGTCGGAAATTTTCCTAAAACCCAATCTTTAAGGTCATATTCGGGGTTGGGCTTTGCGCCCACGCCTATCTTCACCCTCGGTATATCCTCGGTACCCATAAGCTCGATAATATCCTTCATTCCGTTATGACCGCCGTGACTGCCCTTGCGCCTTACCCTGAGTCTTCCGACATCAAGCGATATATCGTCAAACATAACTATTACCCTATCGCTCGGAATTTTGTAAAACGAGCATAACTCGCTCACCGCTTTTCCCGAAAGGTTCATATAGGTCTGGGGCTTTGCGATTATTACGCGTTTACCGCCGACGCTGCACTCGCCGAACAGCGCGGAATGTTTATTTTTATTAAACTGCGCGCCGTTGCGCTCCGCAAACCTGTCCGCCGCGGCAAAGCCCGCGTTGTGCCTTGTGTTCTCATACTGAATACCCGGATTGCCGAGCCCCACAACAAGCCAGCGTTCAAGCCTGTCTTTTCCTTTAAAAATCATAATGTTCACCGATTGATATAGTATCACAGTTTTTTAATTTATTCAAGGGAAATGAGTTATTTTCTATTTACAACACCCTTTGAAATTGTTATAATGATTGTAACTGAGTTTATTTTTGATTTTCGAGGTGCGGTAATGGACTACTACATAAATCCGTCTGCGTTTTCTGCGGTTTTTACCGTTCCGAGCGCAATCGCCGACAAGCACTTAAAGCTCGCAAAGGGCGATCACATAAAAGTTATTCTGTTTATGTTCAAGAATATGTCAGAAGAGCTGTCTGTTGAAGATATTGTTTCGGGTACAGGCGTCGGGGAATACGACGTTAAGGAAGCCTTGCTTTATTGGGCGGATACGGGTATTTTGCTCCCGAAATCGGGCGATATTCAATCGGCGGTTACAGATAACGCAAAAACCGTTACCGCAAAATCGGAAAAACCGACAAGAAGCGATATTGCAAAGCGCGGAAACGAAGACCCGAAAATCAAATATCTTTTACAGGAAACGCAGATAAAGTTCGGCAGAAGCCTTAAAACAAACGAAATAAGAACTCTTGTCTGGCTTTATGACGACGAGGGACTTGACGTTTCGCTTATACTGATGATAGTTCAGTTTGCGGTAAGCCACAACCGCGCGAATATACGTTTTATTGAATCAACCGCAGTTGATTGGATAAACAGGGGCGTTACCGACGTAGCGGTTGCCGACGCGGAGCTTAACCGCCTTGCCGAGGCGGGACAGGCTTGGAGCATAGTTCAGTCGGCATTCGGTATAGACAAGCGTATGCCGAGCAAAAAGGAGCAGGAGCTTGCCTACAAATGGATAGCCGAATGGCATATATCAAAAGAGCTTCTGCGCTGTGCTTATGACGCGTGCGTTGACGCAAAATCAAAATTTTCTATGCCGTATGTTGCGAAGATTATAGAAAATTGGCACGAAAAAGGTTACAAAACACCGAAAGATATTGAATCGGATGAAAAACCGAATTTAAAGAACGAAGACGGTTATGCCGCATACGACCTTGATTTATTTGAGAAGATGCTTAACTCAAAGGACTGATTAATAAATGATAACCAAAGAGGAAGCCTATAAAAAGGCGTTTGAATTAAAAAAACAGCGTTTATCGGAAAACAAACGTACATACGAGACCCTACGCTCGGCGGCTTATTCGTCAAATCCCCGTCTTGCGGAAATTGACAGGGAGCTTTCGGGTATCGGCTCACTGCTTGTTTTAGGCAACGCCGAAAAGTTTAAGGAATTGAGAGAGAAATCGCAGGCGCTTGCCCTTGAAAAAAAGGTTTTGCTTGCCGAAGCCGGCATAGGCGAACTGCATTACGACTGTCGGCTGTGCAACGATACAGGCTACATAAACGGCAAGATATGCTCCTGTGTAAAAAAATTGGCAAGTGAGATAACCGCCGCTGAATTTTCAAAGGATATGCCGCTTGATGAGTGCAGGTTCGACAATTTTGATTTAAAATTTTATTCCTCAACAAATGACAAAAACGGGAACAATCCGAAACGGCGTATGACCGCGATATACAAAACGTGTTTGGAATATGCCATGAATTTCGACCCGAAAAATTCAGGCAATCTTCTGTTTATGGGCTCGGCAGGTCTCGGAAAAACCCACCTTTCGCTTGCAATAGTTTCGGCTGTAATCGAAAAGGGATACAACCCCGTATACAGCTCGGCTGAAAATTTGAGTTCCGCCGCCGAAAAGGAAAAGTTCTCGGATAAAAACATCGGTTTTACCGACGAAGTTCTCGGCTGTGACCTACTTGTTATCGACGATTTGGGTGCGGAATTTTCCACCCCATTCAGCAAGGCTTTTTTATGCAACACCATAAACACCCGTATAATGTCAAAAAAACCTACCGTTATCAGCACAAACCTTTCTATGAAAGAAATAGAACAGCGCTACACCGCACGTTTATCGTCGCGCCTTATAGGGAGTTTTGACGCACGTCTGTTTCTCGGCAAGGATATACGGCAGCAAAAGTCGGTAATGTGATAATAAGGAAGGTAATTTTTTGGATATAAAGACATATACAGCCGAAAGCTATGACGTTGCCGTTATAGGCGGCGGTCACGCAGGAATTGAAGCAAGTCTTGCGGCGGCTCGGCTAAACTGCAAAACGGTTATGTTCACAATCAGTCTCGACTGGGTCGGAAATATGCCCTGCAACCCCTCAATAGGCGGAACGGCAAAGGGTCACCTTGTCCGCGAGATCGACGCATTGGGCGGCGAAATGGGCAAGGCGGCTGACAAAAACACCCTGCAAAGCCGTATGCTCAATCTCGGCAAGGGTCCCGCAGTTCATTCCCTGCGCGCGCAGATAGACCGAAGAAATTACAGCGGCTATATGAAACACACCGTTGAAAAGCAAAAAAATCTAGATGTTAAACAGGCTGAAATAGTGGCTGTTGAAAAACGCAACGACGGCTGGCATTGCATAACCAAGCTCGGCGCTGACTATTGCTGTTCGGCGGTAATTCTGGCGACGGGTACATTTTTGGGCGGACGCGTTTATGTCGGCGAAGTGAACTATGCAAGCGGACCCGACGGCAACTTCCCTGCCACATCACTGTCAGAGTCGCTTAAAAGCCTCGGTCTGCCGCTTAGAAGATTTAAAACGGGCACTCCCGCAAGGGTTGCAAGGGACAGTATTGATTACAGCGTTCTTGAAGTGCAGGCGGGCGACGAAACGGTAACGCCGTTCAGTTATTCAACCAAGACGCCCCCCGTAAATCAAGTAGTCTGTCACATAGCCTACACTAATGACGAAACCAAGCGCGTTATAACCGAAAATCTGCACCGTTCGCCGCTCTATTCGGGCGTAATTCACGGTGTGGGACCGAGGTATTGCCCGAGCATTGAAGACAAAATAGTCAGATTTGCGGACAAAAAGAGACATCAGCTATTCATTGAACCGTGCGGCGAAAACACCGAGGAAATGTATTTACAGGGAATGTCCTCCTCTCTGCCCGAGGAGGTTCAGATACAGTTTTACCGCACCATAAAGGGTCTTGAAAACGTAAAAATAATGCGCAACGCCTACGCTATTGAGTATGACTGCATAGACCCGTTGGCGCTTGACGCGTCGCTTGAAATCAAGCAATGCTCAGGTCTTTTCGGAGCGGGGCAGTTTAACGGTTCATCAGGATACGAGGAGGCGGCGGCGCAGGGTCTTATTGCGGGAATAAACGCCGCAATGAATATAAAGGGTCAGCCTCCGCTCATTCTTTCACGCGCGTCATCATACATAGGCACACTTATTGACGACCTTGTTACAAAGGGCTGTTCGGACCCCTACCGAATGATGACTTCAAGGAGCGAATACCGTCTATTATTAAGGCAGGACAACGCTGACGAGCGCTTAATGCCGACAGGTCATTCAATAGGTCTTATTGATGATGAGGAATATGCGGAATTTACCGAACGCAGGCGCAAAAAGGAAGAAGAAATCACGCGCACGAAAAGCACGTTTATAGCACCGAGCAAGGAGCTTAACGAACTGCTTGAAAACGCGGGTACCGCGCCTATGAGTACGGGTATGCGGCTTTCAGACCTTATTAAGCGCCCGCAATTAAGCTACGATATGCTGTCCCCGTTTGATCCCGACAGACCTGAGCTTGAACGCAGTATACGCGAAAAGGTTGAGACCGAAATCAAATACGAGGGATACATTACACGCCAGCAGGCTCAGGTTGATGAGATGCTACGGCTTGAAAACAAATTGATACCTGACGATATTGATTACAACAACGTATACGGTCTGCGGCTTGAAGCGGTTGAAAAGCTCTGCAAGATCCGCCCGAAAAATATAGGGCAGGCTTCGCGCATTTCTGGGGTCAGTCCCGCCGACGTTTCGGTGCTTATAATTTATCTTTCAAAATAAATATCCACCCGCAAAGCGGGTGGATTTATTACTTTTTACAGCTTTGACAGCCTTGAAACAGCCTATCTGTATCTATTGTTTTTTCTTTTGAATCCTTTACGAAGCCTAATTTATTCAACAGCTTTTCGCTCACGGTATTTTCATAAACCGCATTCATAATGCTTCTTTCTGCGCCGACGTGCAGTGTACTGCGGAGTATACCGTCCGCAAGCATTATGTCTTCTTCGGGAACGATAAGTTTGATTATCATTTTGTCCGCCGTCATATCAAAAAGGCAATAACCCTCTGTGATTTCACCGCATTTTGCCGCTACGCACTGAGAGTATTTACCGCATCTTAAACCGTTTTCGGCAAAAAGGTTTTCAACCGTCTTTCTGTCTTTAACAGGACCGAGAGTTATCATTTTCAGCTTAACCTCCGCATTTCTTTTTCGTTAAGCGGTCGCCATTTGCCCTGCGGCAGCATACCGAGCTTAACGCCCGATATTTCGGTTCTTTTAAGACGAATAACGTCTATATCTACCGCTTCGCACATACGGCGTATCTGGCGGTTTCTGCCCTCGCTTATTATGAAAATAAGAACGGTTCTGTCGCTCTTTCTCTCAGCGACAAAACAATCGCACGGCAGGGTCTTCCTGCCGTCAAGCACTATACCCTCGCGCAGCTTTATCAGTTTTTCATCGGTAACCTCGCCCTTTACCGTAACGCGGTAGGTCTTTTTGACCTGTTTTGACGGGTGGGTGAGGTTGTTGGCAAATTCGCCGTCGTTAGTCATTATAAGCAGACCCTCCGAATTGCGGTCGAGCCTGCCGACGGGGAACACCTTAACGCCGACGTCGGCGACCAACTCGCTGACACAGCGGCGGTCCTTTTCATCGTGCATAGTTGTAACAAATCCGCGCGGTTTGTGCAGCATTATGTAAACCTTTTCGTTTACGCAAACTACGTTTTTTCCTCTTACCGTGACCTTATCGCGCTTGGGGTCAACCTTGTCGCCAAGCGACGCTATATGTCCGTTTACCTTTACCTTGCCGCCGCTTATAAGCTCCTCGGCTTTTCTTCTTGACGCCACGCCGCACTCCGAAAGGTGCTTTTGCAGACGTATTTTATTATCCTTCATTCCTGTCTCCTACCGAATACTTTTCAATATAGTTAAAAAATTTAAAGTTATCTCTTTTAATGGCATTTTCTTTTGTGTTTTAATATCAATATCGCAGTCGGAAATTATATCAGATTTCCCGACGGCGGTATCCCCGCTGAAATATTCAATTTCACCTATAACATCGCCGCTTTTAACGGGAGCATAAATAAATTTCGGCAGTTTTATCTGACCGTTTATTTCCGCGTCGCTTACGGTATTTACGATGTACGGTTCAAGTTCTATTTTTAATTCATTGCTTTTTCCGTTTATCACAGGAACGCGCAGTTCCCCGTCATACTTATAATCCGTTTGATGTATAGCGTTAAGTCCGCTTTCAAGAAGCTGTTCGTGATCCTTCCAATCGTTCGGGTCGTTAAGGGTGACGGCTATTACAAGCTTGCCGTCACGCCTTGCGGCGGACACAAGGCATCTGCCCGATTTTTTGGTAAATCCCGTTTTAACGCCCACCGCACCGTCAAAGTATTTAAGCAGTCGGTTATGATTTGACAGCGAGCGCCGATACGGAGGATTTCCGTAATTCAAAACAGCCGAGGCGGACGAAGCCGCTTTCGCAAATTCCTCGTTTTTCATAGCGTTCATCGCTATTATCGCAAGTTCTTTGGCAGTTGTATAATGCCCATCGGCATCAAGCCCCGATGGGGTAACAAAATGAGTATCTTTCAGACCCATTTCCTCGGCGCGTTTATTCATCATTTCAACAAATCCGCCAACCGAGCCGCCTATTGTTATCGCTGTGACATTTGCCGCGTCGTTACCCGACGCCAGCATCATACCGTAGAGCAGATCGTGCAATGTGACCTTATCCCCCGCGAGCAGACCCATGGAAGAGCCCTCAACTTTAAGCATATCGGCGCTTACGGTTATTTCCCTGTCAAAATCGCCGTGTTCGCACAAAAGCAGAGCCGTCATTATTTTGGTTGTACTCGCCATAGGAAGCCGTGTATCCCCGTTTGAAGACTCTATCAGTTCGCCGTTATCGCCGTTAATTACAGTGTAAGCC
>CAKSQT010000035.1 GCA_934486755.1 uncultured Eubacteriales bacterium
ATCCTCCGCAATCGTTAATTACTTTATCCCCCGGTCGTACGTGCAAATGATAGGTATTGCAGAGCATTACCTGACATTTTAAATCAACTAAATCAGCCGCCGATACACCGCCCTTGATTGCTGCCGCAGTTGCAACATTCATAAACGCAGGAGTTTGAACAGTACATCTGTTAGTTAAAAATTCGCCGCGCCTTGCAGCACCTTCTGTTTTTAAAACCTTAAACATTTGATCTCCTTATTTCAATACTTCTATATTATAAGCATTGCATCGCCAAAGCTAAAAAATCTGTATTTTTCACTAACAGCGATATTATATGCGTTCATTGTATTTTCGTAACCTGCGAATGCCGAAACGAGCATTATTAAAGTACTTTCTGGCAGATGAAAATTCGTAATCAAAGCGTCCATACACTTGAATTTATAGCCAGGATATATGAAAATGCTTGTATCATTACTGCATTCACGCATTTCACCGTATTTTGAAGCAACGCTTTCAACGGTACGGCAACTTGTTGTACCGACACAAATTACTCTGCCACCGTTCTTTTTGGTCTCATTAATCGTATCGGCTGTTGCCTTTGATACACTGTAATGTTCAGAATGCATCTTATGTTCCGTTATTTCATCAACCTTTACGGGTCTGAAAGTACCAAGCCCCACATGCAATGTTACATACACAATTTTTATGCCCATTTCTTTTAATTCGGTAAGCATTCTTTCGGTAAAATGCAACCCAGCTGTCGGAGCGGCGGCAGAGCCTAATTCTCTTGAATAGACTGTTTGATACCTTTCCCTATCGGCGAGCTTTTCGGTTATATACGGCGGCAAAGGCATTTGTCCCACTTCGTCCAAAACAGCAAAAAACTCACCGTCACAAACAAATCTTAGTATCCTGTTACCGTCGTCCAATACTTCTTCAACCACCGCTGACAGTTTATCGGAAAAACGGAATTCATTACCTACTTTTGCTTTTTTGCCAGGACCCGCTATACATTCCCATAACAGCTGGCTTTTCTGTTTTAACAGTACAAATTCTACAACTGCTCCCGTATCAGTACGTGTTCCGTAAAGCCGCGCGGGTAAAACACGGGTATCGTTAAGGACCAGACAATCGCCTTTCTTTAAAAATTTTTTTAATTCATAAAAGTGTCTGTGCTGAATATCACCGTTTTTTTTATTAAAAACCATCATACGCGACGAATCTCGCGGCTCAACGGGAGTCTGTGCTATAAGCTCCTTCGGCAAATCATAATAAAAATCGCTTTTCTTCATTTTCCACCCTATATCTTTCTGTTCTAAAAGTCATAAAAAAATTGACAAACCAAGCATACAATGTTATATTTAATGGTAATGGATTTATTATATTGCATAAGCGAATATATATCAACCCTAATTTTGTTAAATAAGGAATGAAATGCTATGAAAAACTATAAAGTAGGTATTGTAGGGGCTACGGGAATGGTAGGTCAGCGTTTTGCTTTGCTGCTTGCCGATCACCCTTGGTTTAAGGTTACTGCGCTTGCCGCAAGTTCACGCTCGGCAGGAAAAACTTACGAGGAAGCCGTGGGCAACCGTTGGGCGATGACGTCGCCTATCCCCGAAAATCTTAAAACAATGCCTGTTTTTGACGCTGAAAAGGATATAGAAACAATAGTAGGACTGGTTGATTTCATATTCTGTGCCGTTGATATGAAGAAGGACGAAATTCGCGCACTTGAAGAAAAATACGCAAAAGCCGAATGTCCTGTTATTTCAAACAACAGCGCGAATCGTTTTACACCTGATGTACCTATGATAATACCCGAAATCAATCCTGAACACGCCGAGGTTATTAATGCGCAAAGAAAACGTCTGGGCACAAAAAAAGGCTTTGTCGCCGTAAAATCAAACTGTTCTCTGCAAAGCTATGTGCCTGCTCTCTTCCCTCTTGATAAAGCGGGATATGAAATAGATAAGTGTCTTGTTTGCACCTATCAGGCAATTTCGGGAGCTGGCAAGACATTTGAACGCTGGCCCGAAATAATTGATAACGTTATTCCCTATATCGGCGGCGAAGAAGAAAAGAGCGAACAGGAGCCTTTGAAGATATGGGGTAAGGTATGCGACGGAAAGATAGTGCCGTCCGATACGCCTAAATTTACTGCTCAATGCCTTAGGGTGCCCGTATCAGACGGACATATGGCGGCTGTTTTTGTAAAATTCAAGAATAAGCCTTCAAAGGAAGAAATCCTTAAAGTATGGAAAGATTTTTCAGGAGAGCCGCAGGCGCTTGATCTGCCGCACGCTCCCAAACAGTTTATTCACTACTATGAGGAAAATGATATGCCGCAGACAAAGCTGACGCGCGACCTTGAAGGCGGTATGGCTATATCAGTAGGCCGTCTCCGCGAGGATACGCAGTATGATTACAAGTTCGTCTGCGTATCTCACAACACGCTCAGAGGAGCCGCAGGCGGCGGTGTATTACTTGCTGAACTGCTTTGTGCAAAGGGTTATATGGATTAATCGCGCATTTACTTTTACTTTTTGAAAGGGATATGATGAGTTTATGAAAGAACGTATTTTTACGGGCGCCGCTTCTGCTCTGATAACACCTATGAATGATGATACTTCCGTTAATTTTAAACGTCTGGAAGACCTTGTGAACGAGCAAATAGCAGGCGGTATTGACGCGCTTGTAATTTGCGGTACAACAGGTGAAAAATCCACTCTGCGTTATGATGAACACGTTAAAGTTATTGAAGTTGCGGCAAAAGCGGCTGGCGGCCGTGTTCCGATAATTGCGGGCACGGGAAGTAACGATACTGTATACTCGGTTGAACTTTGTAAAGATGCTGAGCGTGTCGGAGCGGACGCTTTTTTGATGGTTACACCGTATTATAACAAAACCTCTCAGAACGGTCTTATCGCTCATTACAACTATATTGCCGACAGGGTGGATAAACCCATAATCGTGTATAACGTGCCTTCAAGAACAGGCGTAGGTATCAAGCCTGAAACATATTTAGAACTTTCTAAGCATAAGAGAATAGTTGCAGTTAAGGAAGCAAACGGCGATCTTTCGGCTGTTGCAAAAGCACGCTATCTTTGCGGCGACGAGCTTGATTTTTATTCAGGAAACGACGATCAGACAGTGCCTATTATGTCCTTAGGCGGTATAGGCGTTATTTCGGTTATGTCAAATTTTCTCCCGAACATTATGCATAACATTTGCGACTTGTGCCTTAAAGGCGATTTCAAAACTGCGTCGGAAATGCAGTTGAAATATACAGGTCTTATGAGCGCGCTTTTCAGCGACGTTAATCCTATTCCCGTAAAGGAAGCTATGAATATGTTGGGATTAAGCGCAGGTCCGTGCCGTCTTCCCCTGTATCCGATGACCGAGTTGCTTAAAAAGCAACTCAAAGATAAGTTGACCGAATGCGGCTGTTTGTAATTTTCTAATATTGGAGGAAGATATGTCACAGAATCCATTAAAGGTTATAATAAGCGGCGCGGCGGGACGAATGGGACGCTATGTTGCGGAGTGTATCACTGCCGACTGTGCTGTTACGGTAGCGGCAGGCGTTGATAAATCTAAATTCGATTCGGATTTTCCGCTTTACACATCAATGTCCGATGTTAAGGAAAACGCTGATGTTATCATTGATTTTTCTAACACCTCTGCACTTGACGGGCTTTTAAAATACGCCGTTCAAAAAAACGTTGCTTTGGTGCTTGCTACCACAGGCTATACGGAAGAACAGATTGCCGAAATAAAAACCGCGGCAGAAAAAATACCTGTGTTCTTTTCGTTTAATATGTCGCTCGGTATTAATTTGGTTTGCAGTCTTGTTAAACAGGCGGCGGCGGTACTCGGAAAGAGTTTTAATGTAGAAATCATCGAAAAACATCACAATCAGAAGTTAGACGCACCCTCAGGCACCGCTATAATGCTTGCAGACGCTGTTAACGGCGTTTTTAACGGCGATATGGTATACGAATATGACCGTCATTCAAAACGCGTTAAACGCCCCGAGAACGAGATCGGAATACATTCTGTAAGAGGCGGAACAATTGTCGGCGAACACGATATTATCTTTGCGGGTAACAACGAAACAGTAACAATTTCCCACAGCGCGGCCTCGCGCAGTATATTTGCGACGGGCGCTGTCAATGCGGCAAAGTTCATTGTCAATAAAGAGCCTAAGCTCTATGATATGAAAGACCTGATAAAAGATATGTAAAATTATAAAAACAGCGAGAGAAACATCATTGCTTCTTCCGCTGTTTTTTTTGTAATAACCGCAAATGCTATCAAACAAATAATTACCGATACAAAGGAGCCTGTTGCTGTTGCCAATCCCATTGGGAAAAGGGTTGCCGGAAACATTACTGAGGTTAAATATGCACCAGGTATCCTAATAAATGCGATAGCAATAATATTGTGTAAGAAAGAAATTGTAGATTTTCCACAGGCACAAAAATATCCGCTGAAACTGAAATGAATACCTGCAAACACGCAATCCCAGATATATCCTTTAAGGTATTCGCCACCCGAACGTATCACCTCTGCCCCGCCTTCTGAATTGACATCGGTGAAAAGCGAAACAATGCTGTCTGCGGTAAATTGAACCGCAACAGAGACAATAATCCCGAAGCTGACTGTAAGTATTACGGCGTATTTTAACACCTTGCGCGCGCGTTCGGGCAAACCAGCACCGATATTCTGCGCGCCCAATGCCGAAACAGTTGAAAGCATAGACGACGGCACCAAGAACACAAAACCGATTATTTTTTCAACAATTCCGACTGCTGCCGCATCGTTTAAACCGCGCTTGTTGGCAATAACGGTTATAACTATAAATGCAATCTGTATCAGGCCGTCCTGAAAAGCAATAGGAAGCCCTATTTTTAGGATCTGACTCATAACCGCTTTGTCGGGGCAAAAATCACCTTTGGCAACCGAAATACTTCTCTGTCTTATAATCGTAATGAGTGAAATCATCACACTTACTGCCTGCGACAGCACCGTACCGAGTGCCGCGCCTGCTGGACCAAAACCTAATACGCCCATAAACAGATAGTCAAGAACAATATTGGTGACACAGGCAACGGCAATAAAGTACATGGGACTTTTTGAATCGCCCATTCCGCGGAAGATTGAACTGATTATGTTATACGCGGTTATAAAAGGAATACCTATAAAACATATTTTTAAATATTGAACTGTTCCGTATACCGCCTCGGACGGTGTGGACATTATTGTAACGATAGGTTTGACGCACAACAGCAATACGCACATCAGCGCCGCAGAAACGGTCATAAACAGTATAACGGTATTTCCGACACTTTTAGCGGTGCGGTTTCTGTCCCCTGCACCTACTGAACGTCCTATACTAACGGTGGTACCCATAGCTAAACCGACTATCATTACGGTTATCATATGCATAACCTGTGAGCTGATTGAAACTGATGTTATGTCAGCAACACTACCGAATTGACCGATAATAAAAAGATCTGCCATTCCGTACAGTGTTTGCAATAAATACGAAAGCAGGTACGGCAGTGAGAAAAAAACAACACTTTTAAAAACACTGCCTGTTGTTAAATTCTTTTCCATTTTACACTACACTTTCAAAAAACGCCGACTCTGAGTAATCAAAGAAGGCGTTTCGCATTAGGCTGATGAGAGCCAAACACGTTATGGTTAAGACTCTCATCAGCCTTAATAATTATAAATTAAGAAAATCCTTTCTGTAATTTACGCCGAAGGCCTCGGCAAGAGTTTTCATATCCTCGTCTTTTATTGTATTTACCCTTGGCAAATTTGCTGTAAGCATATATATCTGCGCCGCTTTTTCTACTGTTTCTATTAAACCGAAAGCCTCGTCGATAGTTTTGCCGACACCGTAAATACCGTGTAACGCCCATATTACAAGACGGTATTGTTTCATTTTTTCGGCAGTTGCTCTGCCTATTACATTATTGCCGCAAAGCATCCAAGGCAGTACGCCGATGCCGTCGGGGAAAACAACAATACACTCAGTACACATTTCCCAAAGAGCGTGCGTAATGACCTTTTCGTCAAGCTCAATTATGTAGTTCATCGCAAGTGTGTTGGTCGGGTGGCAATGCATAACGACTCTGTTTTCTGGATCGACTTTGAGCCGTTCAATATGGCTCATAAGGTGTGCAGGCAATTCGCTTGTAAACTTTCCACCGTCCTTATAGCCCCAAAGCAGTTCCGCAGTTGTTCCGTCGTTGGCTATCCTTATAATTCCGAGATTATTTTCGGGATCAAATTCAACGTTTTTGAAATATTTACCTGTACCCGTGACGATAAAAATTTTGCCTATAAGCTCGGTTGCGTCAAAGCCTGTGGGTATTGTGCGAATGACGTTATTAAGGTCAAGATATTCGCCGACTTCGCTTTCGTCAAGCATATAACTGATATTTCCGCCGTTTCTCTCATCCCAACCGAGACGGTACATATTAGCGGTAGTTTTTTTCATCTCGTCTACAAACGGTGCGTTCAAAATATTTTTCATTGTTTTCTTACCTCTATCTATTTTTATTTACAGCAAAGCAAATATACTTTGTTATTTCGCTTACGGGAATGACCAAAAAAGCAAACAAAATGCAAAGCAGGAAACGGGAAACGGGCAAAATTGTCAACCCGAACACATATCCGGCAGGCGTCACGACCAAGAAGATCATAATTAAAAGCGTTGCAAAGCACGAAATGTTCATAAACTGATTTTTAAATATTCCGGAATTCAAAACAGAACCTGAAAATTTGTTTGCGTAACAATTAAATATTTGTGAAGCGCCGAGCGTTAAGAATGTCATAGACATTGCGCTGGCAACTCCGCTGCCGATACCGATTGTATAAGATAAAACAGACATAACCGTTATAAACAAGCAGCAGACAGCCGAATGTATCGACGAATTAATATCGAACATATTTGACACCGCGGAAGGACGGCGGTTCATAACGGATTTATCGGCACTCTCCATACTTATTGATATTGCGGGTGCGCAATCTGTTAATAAATTTATCCACAGGAGCTGAACCGCTGATACAGGCATATTTTTAAATACCAAGAGTCCGAAAAAGACGGTAAGTATCTCCGCCATATTACAGCTTAGCAAATAATTAACTGACTTTTTAATGTTTGAGAACAATCCCCTGCTCTCTCGGATTGCGGATACTATCGAACAAAATCTGCTGTTGGTTATAATTACATCGGCATTTCCTTTTGCTACATCTGTGCCAAACTTGCCCATAGCACAGCCAACATCGGCGGCGGCAAGCGCCTCGGCATCAGCAAGACCGTCGCCTGTAACCGTGACAGTCATACCGTTTTTCTGAAACGCTTTAATAATGCGGACCTTATCGTTTGGCGTTATTCTTGCAAAGACGGAATACTTAGCAATGTTGTTTGTCAATTCATCATCGCTCATCTCACTAAGTTCGGCACCTGAAACAGCGTCCATTCCATCCTTTAATATTCCTATCCTGCGTGCAACAGCCTTGGCGGTTGTTATGTTATCGCCCGTAAGCATAACTGTTTTTATACCTGCCGAATCGCAGGTTTCAATGTCCGCAATAACTCCGTCCCGTGGCGGATCAATCAAACCGAGTAATCCGACAAAGGTTAGTTCTTTTTCAATTTCATCAGGATTTGGGTTAGCGGGAATTGTATCTAACGGTCTTATCGCTATGCATATCACGCGCAATGCTTCATCCGCCATTAGGTCGTTCACTTTAAGCAATTCTTCATTATTGCAGCCTGTGCATTTCGGAATTACTATTTCGGGTGCGCCCTTAACTATTGCAAACGGCCGTTCGTTTATCATATTAACGGTTGTCATAGATTTGCGCTCCGAATCAAACGGTATAACGGTAAGGCGGGGGTAAATGTTCTCAACGTCTTCCTTAGAAAACGAATTGTAAGCAAGGCAGGCGTTGTCAATAGCGACCTCGGTAGAATCATTTTCCAAGGTGGAGCAAATAGCCGCGAGCCTTAAAACCATTGAGGCGCTGTCTTCGAGCGCTTCCGACTCAACATCGGTCGTTTTTTTGCCGTCAAAAATGTAACTCAGTTTCATCTTGTTGCGTGTAAGTATTCCTGTTTTATCGCAGCAGATTACGGAGGTTTTACCGATGGTTTCAAGCGCGCCTGCGTCTTTTATAATAATATTGTCGTGCATAATGCGCTGTATCCCGATGGCAATAACTACGGTTGCAATAGCAGGAAGACCTTCGGGAATTGCGGCAACGGCAAGCGCGGCAGCATTCATAAGAACCTTTAAGGTCATACTTGCGAACGAACCCGAAGAAAAGTTTTGTATCATTCCAATTACAAAAACAACGGCGCATATAGCGAGTATGATTATATTGACAGCGTTTCCTAATCCGTCAAGCTCTTTTTGAAGCGGCAGTTTGTCGGCGCCTGTCTGTTGAAGTATAGTTTCTGTGTGGCCAAGCTCGGTATAAAGTCCCGTAGATACCACAACAGCTTTCGCACTGCCGTGAACGACGGTACTGCCCATATAAATCATATTATTGCGCTTTTCAAGTGCGGTAATATCCTCAACGATTGCGTTGGCGTTTTTTGGAGCGGGAATTTCCTCGCCTGTAACGGACACCTCATTGCATCTAAACTCTGTGCAATCAATAATGCGGGCGTCGGCGCAAACATAGTCGCCTGCTTCTAACAGGATAATATCGCCCGGTACGAGGTCGACGGAATTTATCGTTTTTACAATTCCGTCGCGCAAAACGCTGACAGAAGGATGCGACATACTCTTAAAATTATCCAAAGCATGGTCGCAATTATGTAGGTGATAAGCGCTTATAAGTGCATTGATAATAACTATTGCAATAATTAGAATAGGCGAAAAAATATTTGCCTCGGCATATATCAATGAAACTGCAAACGATATTAAGGCTATTAAAATCAGAGCTATAACAGGCTTGCTTGTAAGCTGTGACACAAAACGCTTTGCAAATGAGGGTCTTTCAATCTTTTTTATAACATTTTTTCCGTACTTTTCAAGACGCATCTCCGCAACGCCGTTGCTCAGACCTTTTTTATCGTCAACGTCGAGCTTTGTCAAAATTTCTGATATTTCAGAGCTGTGCCATATCATAAAAACACCGTTCCTTTCAATTATCGGAAGTAATCTTTGAGTAATACTCTTTCATTGTTTTGGCGTCTTCCGCCTGAGTCCCGTCAGACTCGCAAATAACCGTCATACAGCAGTTATTGTCAGCCGCCAATTCAAGCATCGGTTCATAATCAGGACCGAATATTGTGTCGGCAAACGTAAGATGTTTCTTTTCACCGCCCGAAGTGTATTCTATCTTTGAAAAATGTGAATGGAAGTTTTTAAGCCTGTCCGAGCCTAATTTGTTACCTATTTTCTCAAATATAACCTTAAAATCAGATTTAGAATTAAGCGAACCCATATCGCGGGCGTTCAAATGTCCGAAGTCTATGCATGGAATCAGTCTTTCATCTATTTCGCAAAGGGCAATCACTTCATCAAGCGTTCCGAGCTGATTAACCTTACCCATTGTTTCGGGACAAATATGAATATGACCTAACCCCTCGTTATCAAGAGCTGACAGAGAAAGTTTCATTGTGTTTATCGCCAATTCCAATGCTTCTTCACGGGAAATTTTTCCGCAAGAGCCTGTATGGACGACAATGCGGTTGCCGCCCATAGCGTTAACTGCTCTTGCGCTTGCAAGAATGTAATTTATTGAATTAAGCCTTTTTTGCTTTTCTATTGAGGACATGGAAATATAATACGGCGCATGAAGTGAGAGTCTTATACCTGCCGCCTTTGCGCTCTTTCCGAGTTCAGCAGCCTTTTCAAGACCGATATTAACTCCCCTGCCGCACTGATACTCAAAAGCGTCAAGTCCCATTTTTTGCAAATACTCAGGAACGTCAAGACTGCTCTTATAACCCATTTCAAAAAAACTTTTTGAATTTCCCGCAGGTCCGAACTTCATTGACATAATTACACCTCTGTGTTTTTAATACGGTATATTTTAAAAACCGCTTTTTCAAGTTTTCTTTTAAAACGGAAACGCGCCGATGTTTCGGGTTTTATCGGAGTAAGTAAAATTGTTTTCACACCGACCGCATTGCCGCCAAGCGTGTCTGTGAATATCTGATCGCCGACAATTGCCGCTTCGCGGCGCTTTACGCCGAGAGCTTTGCAGGCACGCAAAAATCCGAAAGGCAGAGGTTTAAGACCCAGACTGATAAAATCAAGCCCGACCTTGTCGGCAAACGGCTTTACGCGTTTATAGTTTGAATTTGAAAGTATTGTAAGATTAATTTTTTTGGCTTTCATATAGGTCAGCCATTCTGAAAGCCCATCAGTCAATATTTGACCGTGGTGCGTGGACATAGTATTATCAACATCAAGAATTAACGCCTTGATGCTGTATTTCTTTAAGATTTCAACTGTTATGTCAGTAATCCTGTCAAGTTTTATCTTTGGCTTTAAAAGCATAAACTACCTCAATAAAAAAAGCGGTTGATAACAACCGCTTTTTTAATTAAAATTTTAGCGGAACTTTCTTTTACGAGCAGCTTCCGACTTCTTTTTGCGCTTTACAGAGGGTTTTTCATAGTGTTCTCTCTTGCGCACTTCCTGTATAACACCGTCTTTCGCGGTTTGTCTCTTAAAGCGGCGTAAAGCGTTATCAAGAGACTCATTATCTTTAATTCTTACCTGACTCATTATATTCCCTCCCTCCGCAGAATTGCAGGGGTCTTATGATTGTAAAAAATATTATACAATAATAAACAAATTTAGTCAAGCGATTGTTTGCACATTATAAATACTTATGTACGGCAAACGAAAACGAGCCGAAAAACTATTTTCTGAGCGCGAGTACGTTTGCAACAATCGCCAAAACGAAGAACAGCAAAGCGACATACTTTGTCCAACGCGCTAAGGACGCGTCGAAAGTTCTTGCCTTGTTCTTAGAAAGAAAAGTATCGGCACCGCCTGAAATAGCGCCGTTTATGCCCGAGCGGTGACCCTGTTGCAGAAGAACAACTGCAATTATAAACAAAGAAACGAGAATTACAAGTATTCCCAGTATTATTTCAAAAGCATTCATTAAAAACACCTCCACACGTTACTCATACAAGAGATATATTATCACATATTAAATAAATTTGCAACACTTTTTTACAGAACAATCAATTTATGTTCAGAAGCGGTAATATCCTCACAGCCATTTAGCGTAATGACCGCCATATCTTCTATGCGGACTCCAAATTTATTTTCAATATAAATGCCTGGCTCAACGGTGATGACGTTACCCGCTTTAACTGTTTCTTTACAGCCCGGTGAGAAATTCGGCGCCTCGTGTATGTCAATACCGACGCTGTGACCGAGAGCATGTCCGAAATATTTGCCGTACCCTGCGTTTGTAATCACATCGCGCGCCGCCTTGTCAATATCACAGCATTTAACTCCGATTTTAATTGCGTTAAAAGCCGCTGTCTGCGCGTTGAGGACTGTATTATATACAATCGCCTGTTCGTCAGTTACATTTCCAACGGCAACGGTTCTCGTCATATCGGAACGGTAGCCGTTAAACACCGCACCGAAATCCATCGTTATAAAGTCGCCGCGTTGTATAACTTTGTCGGTGGGAACGGCGTGTGGCAATGAAGTGTTTTCGCCCGAAGCTACGATGAAATCGAAAGCTATTCCCTCACTGCCCAAACGGCGCATATAAAACTCCATATCAAGCATTATGTCTTTTTCTGTGCGCCCTTCCTCAATTCGCGAAAGAATATAGGAAAAAGTATTATCGGTAAACGACTGCGCTTTCTTAATATTTTCTATTTCCTTTTCAGATTTTACGGAGCGCATTGAAAGTATTTCTTCATAAAATCTTTCATCTTCGCTTACATTAACTTTCGGCATTGCGGATTTGATATTTTTAAATTCATCTATTGAAACGTTTCCCGTTTCCACATATAGTGTGTTGATTTTTCTTAAAACAAGAAAATCCGCGACTTGTTTAAAGGCTCTTGTTGCCATAACGACGCTGCACGAATTTACGCTTTTTTTAGCCTTTTCGCAATAGCGAAAATCAATAAACAACCGTGCCTCGCTGTGTGTTATAACGACCATTCCAGCCGATGAAGGAAACCCTGTAAAATAAAATCTGTTTTGATTTGAAGTTATAAGCATAGCCTCGTTTTCAGATAAAAGGCTTGCTAACCTTTTCACTCTTTCTTGCATAACGTCACATCCGAATTTGATTCTTTTGTTATTATAACATTTTTACATTGCTGAGTCAAACATACGCAGTTTTTCGATTACCTTCGGCGAAAGAAGCATAATGAACAATATATTTACGGTAAGCATCATACCGTTTGAAACGCCCGAAATCCGCCAAACGGTGTCTGTATTGCAAACAGTTCCAAAAATACAAATAATCGAATAAAAAATTGTATATCCCTTTACATACTTTTTACCGAAGGTATACTCCATACAATTTATCCCGTAAAATCCCCACCCGATTACGCTTGATATTCCGAAAAAGCAAAGCATTACCGTCATAAGAACCCCTGATAGATTTCCGTATACCTGACTAAGGCACCGAGTTACCAATTCGGAAGAGGCATTCATTCCGTAACTCACGTTTGTAGACGAACAGAGAATTGTGACAGCCGTTAATGTGCAAATTACAATTGTATCCGCAAATACCTCAAAAATTCCGAATAGTCCCTGTTTTACGGCATTGTCAGACGCGGAGGCATAAGCGATTGCCGAGGTTCCGAGTCCTGCTTCGTTAGAAAACAATCCGCGTGAAGCGCCTGTAACCGCCGCAACGTCAAACGAACCGACCGCACCGCCTGTAACCGCCGCAGGGTTAAAAGCGCCTGTTATTATTTTTCTAAAAACGTCAGGCAGTTTCTGCGCATTGCGAAGTATAACACCCAAGGTCAGAATGATATAAAGTCCTGCCATTAAAGGGACAATTTTTTCTGTAACTTTTCCTATTCGTTTGGCACCGCCAGAAAGTACAGCGAACGTTATTATGGCAGATAAAACCCCGACTGTAAGTTGAAAGCCTATTCCCTTTTCCGCCGATAACGCCATCGTGTTAATTTGCGTCATATTTCCGCTTGTAAACGATGCGAAAACACAAAGTATGGCAAATATGTATGAAAAAGGTGAAAACCCCTTTTTGGCACCCTTTTTTATATAGTACATCGGTCCGCCGACAAATTTATCGCCGCTCTTTTCACGGTAGATTACAGCTAAAACTATTTCACAGAGTTTAACGCACATTCCCGCAAGCGAGGATACCCACATCCAAAATACTGCGCCTGGTCCGCCAAGAGCTATTGCGCCGGCAACCGCGGCGATATTGCCCGTACCCACCGTCGCTGAAAGGGCGGTACACACCGCCTGAAACGACGTAAGTCCCGTATCAGCCTTTTTTCTGGATCCTTTTCCGAATACGACCGCTATGCTTTGCGGTAAATGCCTGAATTGAAAAAATCTCGTTTTTACCGAAAGAAAAGTTCCCGCCGTAAGCGTAAGAACGAACGGAAGCATACCCGAAATTAAAGTTTCAAGATAATTTAACAAAAATAATTCTCCTCGTATATGCAATTATTATGTGTGTTTGAGTCTTTCTCTAAATAAATATTATTTTTTTCAATTTTTATTCTTAATAATGTTGTTAATTCGACAGAAATATTGTATAATACAATTTAATGATGTAAAAAGGGGTTGTAGCTTTTGGAGCATATCGTGTATCTTGACAACAGTTCTACAACAAAACCTTGTGAACGTTCGATTCAATTTATGAATGATGCACTCACAAATGTATGGGGTAATCCTTCTTCCCTGCACCGTCTCGGTATGGAGGCGGAAATTGCCGTTAGCGAATCAAGACACGCCGTTGCAAAATTAATACGCTGCCGTGACGATGAAATATATTTTACGGGTTGCGGAACCGAATCAAACAATACCGCGCTTATGTCGGTGCTCGCCCGCAAGCACGCAGGCAACCGAATAATAACTTCGTCAATTGAACACCCCTCTGTGCTTGAATGCTGCAAACATCTTTCGGAACTTAGTTATGAAATAGTTTACCTTAAACCTGATAAAAGCGGTGTTATCTCACTGAATGAACTCGAAAAAGCGTTGAATGAGCGTACCGCGCTTGTAAGCATTATGCTTGTAAACAACGAAATCGGCTCCGTTCAGCCGATAAAGGAAGCCGTTGCTTTAACAAGAAAATCGGCGCCTAACGCTTATTTCCACACAGACGCAGTTCAGGGATTCGGAAAACTGCCTATTAACGTTCAACAAATGGGAGTCGATATGCTTTCGGCAAGCGGTCACAAGATAAACGGGCCGAAAGGAATAGGATTTCTTTACTGCAAAAAAGGTATAAAGGTTTCACCGCTTATCCGCGGCGGCGGACAGGAGCGCGGTATACGTTCGGGAACCGAATCTGTCCCGCTTATTTGCGGACTGCACGGTGCAGTTGCCGATATACCTGATTTATCGAAAACACTCGCAGAAATGCGTGAGTTATGCGATTATGCGAAAAACGAATTATTGAAAACGGGTTTTGTAACCGTTAATTCTCCTAATTCTGCTATTCCCTATATACTTAACATTTCTGTTAAAGGATACCGCTCGGAAACATTGCTCCACTATCTTGAAAGCAAAAATATTTACGTTTCAAGCGGCAGCGCCTGCTCTAAGGGTCATAAGAGTTACGTACTTACTGAATTGGGACTTCCTTCTGAATTGACCGACAGCGCATTGCGCATTAGCTTCGGCAGATATAACAACAAAGACGATGTTGATTGCCTCTGCGAGGCACTTAATGAAGCAGTTAAAAAAATCAGAAAGGTAAATATATGAAAGAAATAATACTCATTAAAAACGGCGAGCTTGCTTTAAAAGGTCAAAATCGCTGTACTTTTGAAGATAAATTGATTAAAAATATAAAGCGTCGTTTGAACGAGCTTGGAAAAGTTACCGTAAAAAAATCGCAGTCTACCATATATATTGAACCGCAAAGCGAGGATTTTGACTTTGAAGAAGCGCTTGACCGTATGGGAAAAATCTTCGGAATTGCAGGTTACAGCCGCGCCTGTGTCTGCGAAAAAAGTATGGACGACATTTTCACAAAATCGGTCGAATACTTACGTCCCGTTATGGAAAAAATAAAAACATTCAAGGTGGAAGCAAAGAGAGCCGATAAGAGTTTTCCTTTGAAATCGCCTGAGATTTGCCGTGAGGTCGGCGGACTTTTGTTGTCTGCTTTTCCGCATCTTTCGGTTGACGTACACTCGCCTGATGAAGTAATTACCGTTGAAATACGCGATTGCGCCGCTTATGTGCGTGCGGGACAAATAAAAGGAGCGGGCGGATTGCCAGTGGGTACGGCAGGAAAAGCCGCGATTTTAATTTCGGGCGGTATCGACAGTCCTGTGGCGGCTTGGACTATGGCAAAACGCGGTCTGCAACTTAACGCAATTCATTTTGCAAGCCCCCCGTATACGAGTCCGCGTGCCGAATTAAAGGTTAAGACGCTGCTTTCTCAGGTCGCAAAATACAGCGGAACAATTAAACTTGCAATTGTTCCTTTTACCGAAATACAAGACGAAATCGGCGAAAAATGTCCCGAGGATTATTTTACGTTAATTATGCGCCGTATGTTTATGCGTATTTCGGAAAAACTCGCACGCAATTCGGAATGCTTAGCCTTGATAACGGGCGAAAGCCTCGGTCAGGTCGCAAGTCAGACTCTACCCGCTCTTGTTTCAACCGACAGCGTAGTAAATATGCCTGTGCTTCGCCCTCTTATAGGTATGGATAAGGATGAAATAATAAAAATATCCCGCAGTATTGATACATTTGAAACCTCCATACTCCCCTATGAGGACTGTTGTACTGTATTTACTCCAAAACATCCGAGAACGCGTCCGACCCTTGAATCGTGTGTTGCGGCTGAATCTAAACTTGACATTGAAGCACTTGTTGAAAAAGCTGTATCAAATACACGTTTTGAAATTATACAACCGTAGGCTAACGTAATGTGCGAATACCGCCAAACAAGGAGAAATATGACAGAAACTTTACTAAATTGTGCGAAAAATACTATTAGCTTGCTTAAAGAAAACGGTCTTACCGTTGCAACGGCAGAGTCCTGCACCGGCGGTATGGTCTCCGCTTATATAACCTCTGTCCCTGGGGTGTCTGAGATATTTGAACTCGGAATCGCTTCATACTCGAACAGAATTAAAAACAAGGTTTTAGGCGTTAAAGCGGACACTCTTGATAAAAACGGTGCCGTCAGCCGACAGACCGCGGAAGAAATGGCAACGCACGTAAGGGCGATAGCCGATTCTAATATCGGCGTTTCGGTTACAGGCGTTGCGGGTCCTGCACAATCCGAGGGAAAATTACCGGGCACTGTATATATCGCTCTCGCCGATAAAAAATCCGTTTATATTGAAAAACTTGCAATAGAGCCTAAGTCGAGAGATTTTGTACGTGAAATAACGGTTAAAAGCGTTTTTGAGCTTATTGACAAATACGTTAAAAAGAACTACAACAAAGAATAATGCAAAAAATTTTTAAGTATATTATAAAAGGACGTATCTAAAACCGATAAAGTGAAAGGAGTTTTAAAATGTATCAGAATCTTAAAGTTGACATAATATACTACAACACCAACACCGATTTTGAACTTGAATTTAATCTTTGCGGATGTTGCAGAATGAGGTTGCTTACAGATAAGGCGAGCGAGCAAAAAAGTTTGGTTCACATGTTGGCAAGAGGTGTTTCACGCAGTAGAATTATTATTGTTATAGGAAGTCTGTTCGGAGATAACGGTGTAATTAATTTGGTGTCTTCTGCAATAGGTACAAGCCTTGAAAAAGCAGATAATGCCGCATACGGAATTTCTGGCAGCGATGAAATATCCATTTTAAAGGGTTCTACTCCCCTTGTTACATCGGAGGGATATTTTGGCGGTTGTATTATAGAAAGCGGTCCTCAGACAATGATACTGCTGACAGAAAATAAAAGCATACGCAAAACCATAATGCATACTCTCATACATCCGTATGTTGAAGAACTCAGCGCTATTGCTCTAAAAGAAAAGGCCGCAGGCGTTCAAAAACCTGAGATAAAACCCGTGGCGGAGCAGATAGCCGAAACTCCCGAAACTATTGCTGAGGAAATAAACCCCGTTTCCGACATAGCAGAGCAGCCGACCGAGGAAAAAATGCCTGAAAGCGAACCTGCTACTGACGAGCAGGAAGACAATACTGTTTTTGAAGATGTTCAGACGTCTGACGGTATGATCTTTACTGCCGACTACGGCGATAAAGAAAACGATACCAAACACGCTGATAATTCTCAGCTTTTTGTAGAGGCAGGCGTTGGTGACTACACGCAAAAAAGCTATTACACAGGTAATGAATATAACGCCGAGGTTGATGATTTTGTCTTTAATAAGCCTAATAACGGCAATCCAGGTAAATTCAATTTTAATATGTTAATCCTAATAATTACTATAATTCTTTTGGTTGCTGTTGCCGCACTTTGCTTCTGTGTGTTCTATATCCCAGCCAAAAATAATGTTACTGCGGTGCAGTATATTCGCGATATATTTAAAACTCTGTTTACTTAGGTAACTAATAATTGATAATAGGAGCTTGATATGGTAGAAAATGTTGTCGAATTTCTGAAAGATAAGCTGTCTCCCGAAATGGTCGTGTTTGTGGTTTCGCTTATGCCAATTCTTGAACTAAGGGGCGGATTAATAGCGAGCGCAATATTACATATTGATTGGATTGTGGCGTTCCCTATTTGCGTTTTGGGAAATCTGCTCCCTATTCCGTTTGAATTGCTTTTCATAAGAAAAATTTTTAATCTTCTGAAAAAAATCAAGGGAATCGGCAATCTTGTTGATAAACTTGATAAACGCGCAAAAGCAAAAGGCACAGAGATAAGCAAGAGTAAATATGCGTTTTGGGGCTTGTTCACACTTGTTGCTATTCCGTTGCCGGGTACAGGCGCTTGGACAGGCGGCTTGGTTGCCGACGTTCTCGATATGCGCATTTCAAGAGCTATGTCCGCTATTATTCTCGGCGTAATTGCCGCAGGATTAATCACCTCGTTTATCAGTTATGTCATTCCGATGATGTTTTAATAGCTTTTGATTAGGAATTTTGAAGAAACTATTGACTTTAACGCTTTAAAGTGATATACTACATATTATAATGTTAGTAAGGGGAAATCAAAATGAAGTTAAAAAGACTTTTTGCAGTAGTATTGTGCGCTTCCTTGGTTGCCGCTGTGTTTGCTGGTTGCGGTAAACAATCCGCTAAATACAACATCGGCATTTGCCAGCTTGTGCAGCACGACGCTCTTGACGCCGCAACAAAAGGATTTAAGGACGCGCTTACCGAAAAACTCGGTGACGATGTTTCATTTGACGAACAGAACGCCGCTAACGATTCCGCGACCTGCTCTACAATCGTAAACCGTTTTGTTTCGGGCAATGTTGATTTGATATTTGCCAACGCTACTCCTGCCCTCCAAGCAGCGGCATCGGCAACGGGAACTATCCCGATCGTCGGTACATCTATTACCGATTATGCGTCGGCTCTTGAAATAGATAATTGGACTGGCAAGACAGGCACAAATATTACTGGTACTTCCGATCTTGCTCCGCTTAAAGAACAGGCTGAAATGATTAAGGAGCTTGTTCCTGATGTGAAAACCGTCGGCATACTTTATAACTCAGGCGAAGCTAACTCAAAATATCAGGCTAACGAAGTTGCAAAGTATTTAAAAGATTTGGGTATAACTTCAAAAGAGTATACGAGTGCTGACTCTAACGACCTCGCTTCTGTTGTTACAACGGCTTGCGGCGAAGTTGACGCACTTTATATTCCTACCGATAATACAATGGCGTCAAATGTTGAAATTATAAACAACATTGCCTTCCCTGCGGGTATTCCGATTGTTGCGGGCGAAGCAGGAATTTGCAAAGGCTGCGGCATAGCAACCCTTTCAATAGATTATTACAGCATCGGTTACAAAGCGGGCGAAATGGCTTACGAAATTCTTGTCAACGGTAAAAACCCAGGCGATATGGAAATCGGTTATGCCGAAGAACTTACAAAGGAATATATTGCTTCCCGTTGCACTGCTCTCGGTATAACTGTTCCCGACAGCTACAAAGCAATCGAAGAATAATATATTGCAAATATAAAGCGATAAGGTGTTTTGCCTTATCGCTTATTGCAGTTTTTATATAAAGTAAATTTGAAAGGAATTTAAAAATGCTTTCTTTTATCAGTTCCCTGCCCGGTGCAATAGCAC
>CAKSQT010000036.1 GCA_934486755.1 uncultured Eubacteriales bacterium
GCGCGCTTGACAGCCTTGCTGATTCTGACGGCAACTGGTCGGTACCCGATTGGGTAAATGAAGAGCTGAACAAAATCAGCCACCGCACCTATTCCACGGGTTTCTTTTTCGGCAAGCCGCAGAATTCGCAAACCTATGAAAACGCGGGATATATAAGAGATTATTCCGTGGCCGCTATTGTTACGGGTTACAAAGACGGTAAGCTAAGAGCGGTATTGAAAAACAAGTTTTCAAAAGGCGCCGTGTTCGACTGTCTTGAAGCGGGAAGTCCCCCGTTTGAGGTTAAAGCCGACGAATTGTTCGACGCTGATATGAACCCGATCGACGTTGCGCCCCACCCGATGATGGAGCTTTATATCCCGTTTGAAAGACCTATTAAAAACGGCTCTATGCTCAGAATGAAAGCCTGAACGCCGCAAACAGCCTTAATACCAAATTATTAAAAGAAGAACCGTTTCAGTTGAAACGGTTCTTCTTGTTTTTAATATATAGCTTTATAGATAACGGGTCTTTTTTCGGGTTTTTCGTTTCCGAAAGAATAGGCGGTTCTAAGCATTTCAGACGCCTCAGCCGCGCGTTTCTCCGCACCGTAAACAGTTGCAAGAAGTTCGCCTTTTTTAACACTATCGCCGTATTTTTTATTAAGGATTATTCCTGCCGAATTGTCTATAACATCGTCCTTTGTTTCCCTGCCTGCACCGCTTAGTTGCGCCGATATGCCGACTGTTTCACAATTCATTGAAGTTATAAATCCGCTGTTTTCGGAATATATCGGGACGGCGGTTTGTGCCTTTTTGAACTGCGCCTTGCCCGTAACAAGGTCGGCATTACCGCCTTGCGATTTAACAGCGTCACAAAGACGTTTTAACGCAGAGCCGTCTTTTATTACGCGCTTAACCTCGCTTTCATAAGCCGACGGATACTTCCCAAAGCACAGAGCCGTCATAAATTCGGAAAGCTTAAAACAAATTTCCTTCAAATCCTCGGGTCCGCCGCCCTTTAATACCTCGACAGCCTCCTCAACTTCAAGGCTGTTGCCGATATTATAGCCAAGCGGAGTATCCATATCGGTTATAAGCGCCGCCATATTGCGGCCCGCGTTCTTCCCTATCTTTATCATTTCTCTTGCAAGTATTTCGGCGTCCTCGGGAGTTTTCATAAACGCACCGCTGCCGCACTTTACGTCAAGAACAATATTTTTTGCGCCCGACGCAAGCTTTTTGCTCATAATGCTTGCCGCGATGAGCGGTATGCTCTCAACCGTTGCGGTAACGTCTCTCAAAGCGTATATTTTTTTATCGGCAGGCACAAGATTGCCGCTCTGCCCCGCAAGACACAGACCGTTTAACGACGCGTTTTTCAAAAATTCCTCGGCGGTGACCGAAGTTCTGTAACCGTCTATTGATTCCAGCTTATCGACCGTACCGCCCGTAAATCCAAGACCTCTGCCCGACATTTTGGCAACGGTACAGCCGAGCGCCGCCGCTATCGGCGCCACTGCCAATGTTGTCTTATCGCCGACGCCGCCCGTGCTGTGCTTATCAACCGTTTTATCACCGAGTGGCGAAAGATCCGCCATATCGCCGCTCTTAGCCATTTCAAGGGTCAAGGTAAGCGTTTCGCGCTCGTTAAAACCGTTAATACATATAGCCATAAGCAGCGCCGAGGTTTGATAATCGGGTATACTGCCGTCAACAACGCCGTTCACAAAATAGGCTATCTCTTTGTCGCTTAATTCCTTGCAATAGCGCTTTTTTGATATTATATCAGTCATTCTCATAATTCTTTCACCGTAAACCCGTAGGGAAGTAGGTCGGACAGCGTAAAAATTTTTTCTTCTTTGCCGTCAAACAGTATTATTTTAAAACCGTCCTTGCAAAATTCCCTCAAAACCTGACGGCATATACCGCAGGGAGGGCAATAATCGATAATCTGCCCGTTTTTTCCGCCTACAATAGCTATTGCTTCAAAATCACGTTTTCCCGACGACACGGCGTTAAAAACCGCGGTACGCTCGGCACAGTTGCCCGCGGGATAAGATGCGTTTTCCACGTTACAGCCCGTATAAATACTGCCGTCACAGCACAAAAGCGCCGCCCCGACCGCAAATTCAGAATAAGGAGAATAAGAAAACTCTAACGCCTTTTCTGCCTCTTTCACAAGCATTTTGTAATCCATAAAATAATCACCGCCACAGAGTAATACTACAATTATTTTATCCCGTAACTGTGGAAAAGTCAATTTTCAGGTTTTTTAACTATCGGCATAACCATATCACAACGGGTTCCGCCTTTTTTGCCCGCCGAAAGTTTTAGCCCGTAGTTTTCGCCGTAAAGCAGATGCAATCTTCCATTTATATTGCGCAAGCCTATATGCTTTGACGATGAAACCGATACTGCGTTTATTCGGTTGTTTATTTCGGTAAGTTGTTCCTTAGTAAGTCCCAATCCGTTGTCCTCCACAGAAATCTGCATATCGGCGCCGCACCGCTTTGCGGATATTTCTATTTTTGAATTTTCATCAATATTCTGCAAAAATCCATGGGTAACGGCGTTTTCAATAAGAGGTTGCAACGAAAGCCGCGGCACGTAGGCATCATGCAGATCTTCGTTTATATCCCAAACAACGCATACCTCGGCGCAACAGCGCATCTTTACAAGCTCCAAGTATTTCTTGGTTATATTTATTTCATCAATGAGCGGAACGGTTATAATATTTATATCCATACTGTATGAAAATATATTTGAAAGATTTACAAGGCTTTTGCTTATATCGTTGTCTACGCCCAAAACCTCTGCCGCACGCCAATTTATAGAATCTATTGTATTAAACAGGAAATGCGGATTTATTTGAAGCTGTAAAGCGGTAATCTGCGCAATACGCAAATTTTCAACCTTGCTCCCAAGTTCGCTTTGCAGACCTGCCAATTTTTCGGAAAAGCCAATAAGTCCGTGTTCCAGAAATTCAACGTCACTCGAAAAATCTGAGCGTTTAACTATATTTGCTTCTTCTATTTTCTGCGCAAGTACGCGCATTTGTTCGTTCATTCGGTGCATAATAAGCGCGAATACCACACCGAACGCCGACATCAGGACGGCGCAATAGACAGCCGCCTTTATTGTCTGGTTTGTGATTACCGACATATATCCTGCCTTTGGGGACAAAAAGACGATTGACAGTCCCGTTTCTGACAGTTTTTTTGAAGTTACATAGTAACTGTTATTTTCAAATTTATAAGTTTTAAAATCGGAATAGCTTTTGTCCCAATTCTCGCCTAAAAGGTTTGAAAGGTTGAGACCTATGCAGGTTCTGTCTGAAAAGGCAAGAACCGTGCCGTCGTTGGTTATGAGCATAACGTCCTTGCCGTAGGACGCGGTGTTGGGGTATATCTCTCTTAAACACTCAATTAGATTAATTTTTATTACCGTATCGTTCAACGAGCCGCCGCACCGTATATACAGCTTCCGCGACCAATTATCCGAACCGTTTATATAGAAGTTGCAGGAATTGTATTTTCCTATGCTCTCGTTCGGAATTTCGTCAAAAAGCGAACTGTTTGAACCGAACGTGCTGACCCCGTTCGACATACAGACATCCTCAACGCCTCCGTATGTTACGGTGAACAGATTGATAAGGCTATGAATTTGGTTAGTATTTTCAGGTGTGGCGTTTGACATCGGAAGTAAAATGTTGTTTGAATTATAATTCGCGCCCGCTGTTATATTTTTGAAATAGTATTCAAATTTAACCTTTACCTGCTGCGACTGATAGTCCTCTGTTACTTCCATTTCGTTTTTCATATGATTGTAGTTAATGGCATACAGCAGAAAAAATACGCATAACGCCAAAACAAAAAAGGAAAGCCTGACAAAAAGCTCCCTTTTCCTGAAAAATACAGAATTAATCTTTCGCGGAGCCATCAGTCTTTCCTCCTTTGCATATAAAGGTATTGATTTGGAAGCAGTCCCGTCACCTTTTTAAAGTTGGTACGGAAATTTTTGTTTGAATCATATCCTACTTCCCTTGCAATATCATTAAGCGATTTATTTGTTGTATCTATTAAATGCATTGCGGTTTGTATCCTGACATCGGTGAGAAACTTTATAAAAAGCGTACCCGTAACCTGTTTAAAGGTCTTGCTTAAATATCCGCTTGAAACCGAGAATTGTTCCGCCGCAAGATTTAACGACATATCATAGCTGAAATTGTTTTTTACAAACTGCATAACGTTTTCAACAAGCCTTTGCTTGTCCGAAAACGACGCCAATATTATATCTTCAAGTCTTTTTATAAACTCGCAAGGGTCGTTTGAACCGTTCGCGTCAGGCAGTTCATTGTAAGAAAGTTCAAATTCCTTTCTCATTAAATCGGAAATTATCTTTGAAGCCGCATTATAGTCCTCGTTCAAATAACCGATAAGTTCATTTATTGAAGCATTTTTTGCCTCGTGATTAAGCGCCCGTATATTAGCGGCAAAGTTTTCTGCCGCAACGGCAACGCGCCTGCAAAACAGACAACTGCTTATACCGCCGTAAACGTTGGTAATTTCATAGCAGCTGTCAGGTTTAATGCTGTCAGGCATAGCGAAATATACCGATTTATCCTCCCCTTTGTCAACAAGGAAAGCGTATGTGCCGTTGCCGAAATCAATTATATCATCATCGCTGTCGGACAGGAACTCCGTAATTGTAAAATCCCCGTCGTCCTTCCGCATAAAGACGTCAAGCAGAGTTGAAAAGCCGTAGAGGTCGTTTGAATCGTACAACAGCTTTGCAACGTTAAGACAACTGTTGACAGCAAGCCTTTTATTCTTTTCAAAACGGTTTTTATTTGCCTGTTGTGATATTAGATGTTCCCGCACTTCCTCAATCGTCTGTATAAGCTCCTGAAAAACGACAGGCTTGCAGATAAATTTGAACACGTGGCTTTGAATTGCCCTTTTTGCATAATCAAATTCCCTGTATCCGCTTATTATTATAACACTTATAGGCAGGTTTTGTCTATACACATAATCAGCAATATCAAGCCCCGATACGTAGGGCATTTGAATATCCAAAATTGCCGCGTCAATACCCTCGGGATTGTTCTTTATATACTCGAAAGCAGATTGACCGTCAGGAAATATTTCAAGAATATTTACATAGGGAAGATTCTCTTTTATTACAGTCTTCAAGCCCTGCCGTATTGATGGAGTATCATCAGCTATTATTATGTTAAGATCAGCCATTAAAATCTCTCCTGACTTCCGTTTTTCCGAGGGGGCTGTTGCATTTAGCAATAGCCCCCTCTTTTCCGAATTAATACGGACCTAACCACCCTGAATCGTCAGAACTGTCTGTTGAACCGGTATCCGAACTTGTATCGGAACTTGTGTCCGAACTTGTGTCCGAACTTGTATCCGAACTTGTGTCGGAACTTGTGTCGGAACTTGTGTCCGAACTTGTATCGGAACTTGTATCGGAACTTGTATCCGAACTTGTATCCGAACTTGTATCCGAACTTGTATCCGAACTTGTATCCGAACTTGTATCCGAACTTGTATCTGAACTCGTATCCGAACTTGTGTCGCCGCCGAACTGCGCCTCACCTAAAAGATAACGTCTTATAAGCAGGGAATCGGTCATAGTTACTTTTCCGTCACAGTTGGTGTCGGCACGTCTAAGCTGTTCATCATCAAGTTCAATTTCGCCTATTAAATAATACTTAATAACCGTCGCGTCCTT
This sequence comes from uncultured Eubacteriales bacterium, assembly GCA_934486755.1. GTDB lineage: Bacteria > Bacillota > Clostridia > Oscillospirales > Acutalibacteraceae > UBA737. The sequence goes on from CAKSQT010000036.1 coordinate 5,724, forward strand.
TATGGTCACCTTGCCGTCCATATTGACGTCGCCGAGAATAAAGTTTTCAGAAACCTCGTCCCCGCACTTATACATAACAAGCTGAGCGTAACCGTAGCTGTTTTTGCTGCCGAGAAGAATATTATATGATCCCGACACAGGTATATCAACGTCTTCGGTAACAAGTCTTGAAATAACAGTGCTTTGCATATTTACGTCGTTATTACCGCTTGTTATTACAACGCCGTAAATCGACTTCTTTATGGTATTATTGTCAATTATAGTATCGAGCATACATTTTCCGTTAGGAGCCATAAGCTGTATGCAGGCATTGTCTTCAAGCAGATTGTTTCTGACGACAACCGCCGTTGACGTATTTGCAAAACCATGAGCATAAAGCCTGATATGCATATAATCGGTACCGTCGTTCTCGCCTGTTGCGTGATAGAAGAAGCCGTCGTAATAGTGACTGTTTACAATTGAGTTGTACCAGTTCGGGCTGTCACCGTATGCCCACATTCCCGTACCTTCCGAGCGGTGTATCTTATTTGAGTCATACACGGTGCCGACAAGCGTGCCGTATGTACCGAAGTTTGAGCCTATTGAAACATCATTTCCTACGAAACACATATTGTAACGTGTAACGTGGAAAACGACCCTTGAATTTCGGTTGGGTTCAACAACAAACGGTGAATCTATTACAACATAATTGCCGTAGCTTCTTACTATGCGGCGAACCTGACAGGCTCCCTGACCCTGAATAACGTAAAGACTGTTGCCGACCCAGAAATTGTCGCCCCAACTCTGTCCCGTTGTTACCTGATAGGTCGTGTCGGTTATCTTACGTATAATTCCTCCGCGGTTTTCACCGTAAGGCGGCGTGCCGTCGGTTGTGTATATTTCGCGGTTATTTGTAAGAATCATTCCGAACGTATTATCAGCGGCATAGAATCCGTCGCCGCCGACGCCGAAGCACATACGCTTGGTATAGTTGCCCTCAATAATCGTCTTGTTGGTCTTAAATGACACGTATGAACTGTTGGTTGAAATAAGCGAATTATCGGTGCAGTTCAAATACAGATATTTGCCGCCGCGCAACGGGGTCTCGAAGAACATTATATCATTATTCTGTATTTTAATATTTACAGCGTCGGAGCCGAATTTTATGCCCCACGAATCCAGTGTGGCTTCTGCCCAAACCATTGATTTAAGCTCGGTATAGCTTACAAGATTCTGACCGGCTGAACCCTCGGTCGGAGTACCGCCCATAGGGCTCTGCTGAATACGGATATTGTGGATATTGATATTCTCAGCCTTGCACGAAGCGCCGATAAAGTTACCTGTGCGCTGACCGTAGAAGCTGATGTCCGATATTTCAACATTTTTAACAGTACATATCATATGCTCGGGCAATTCGCCGAATTGGTATCTGTAAGGCGAGAACAAAATATTTGTGCGTTCAATGCTTTCGCCTTTCAAATGAACGTTATCGGGAATAGCAATCGCCCAAACAAGCGTATATGTACCCGCAGGAACGTATACCGTACCGCCGCCGTTGTTTGCCGCCGCTTCAAGCGCCGCAACAAAAGCAGGAGTGTCGTTTCCGTCTATTTCTGTGCTTGCACCGTAGTCAAGCACGTTGAAAACTTCTTCGGGGCGTTCCTCAGTCCACGAGGAGCCTATTGTGACCTTGAAAGGCTTGCTCCAACACGAATTGTTTCCGTGACCGTTATAAACCGTCACCTCATAATCGCCTTTCGGGACGTTTGCAGGTATTGAAGCCGTAAGCGAATACTGGCTTTCAACCGATTTTACGGGCAGATCGTAAACAGCGCCCGAAGCAGATCTTAACTGAACCTTTAAGTTCATTGCGGCAACCTTATCCGCGTCGTAAACGCGCTCGTCGCTCGTTGTATCAACCGCGATATGCTTGCCTAAAATACGCAAGCTGCCACCCGCTGTTGAAACGCCGCCCTCATCGCCCAAGGTATAATCTATACGCGGGAGATTTATATACGCGTAAACGGGATCGGCGGTAGTATTCCTCGGGGTTACCTTTACGACGTATATTCCGTCTTCAAAATCGGACGGTATCTCAAACTTAAAGCAATTGTCGCTTTGCTGAATATACTCAACCGTTCTAACGTCGCCGCTGAAATACAGCGCGGGATCTACGGGCTGTGAATATGCGGCGGTACTTGCCTTTTCGTCGAAATAGTTTTGCAGTACGTACCCCGCCTGATCGGTGCTGTCCGCCGCTCGTACAATTTCGAGCTTGGCACCCGTATTACCGAGATTTTCACCGTAAAGCATAGTAACGTCGCCGGGTTTGATATGAGTGTTTGAAGTGTAGTAAACAACGGGTTGCGTTATTTCTACGTCTTCGTCCCAATCGCCCTTGGTGAACTCCACGTTTATATCATCATACCATACCTTACCCGCGGCATTAAACTGCCAGCCGTTAGGAGAAGCAAGTACAAGTCTTGCTTTCGGAGACAGCATATTTGCCATTATAGTAACTGGGTTTTTAGGATCGGAATCGGCAGTAAGATTGATAGCCGCCTTTAACGTTACGGGGTTGTATTCAATCTCTACGGTTACCCAATCCTTGAAATCGAAGGAGGGACTTAAATTTCGTCCGCCGTCGCCGTTTGTAACGCCGTCAACACGGGTGGAGAAATTATAGCAATAATACTCCTCGTAATCACGGTAAAAGTAAATACGCGAATAGTTGTTTTCATCAATATAACTTACATATATTGAAGTGCCGCGGAAAGCGCTTATGGAATCATCAAATTTGATACGGTAGCTTACCTTTGTCATAGTAGCCATTTGAGGCCATAAAAAGTCTCTGGTTCTATAATAACTGCTTTTGCCCGCAATTTCAAGTATATGGTTTGACTTATTTTCGGGGTCTTCTATAACCTTAAAGCTGTCGTCATTTGAAATAAAACCGTTTGAGGCGGCGCCGTTTTTGTTACGCCACTTCGCGTCTGCGTATTCTCCCTCGAAATCCTCGTGGAAGCCGTCGGCAATGGTTGCCTGACCTACGCCGAGTTTTTGCATAAGGTCAAGGTCCTGTATACGTTCTACCAGCTTTGTTAAACTCTGCTTTTCCTTTTCGAGCAGGAGCTGCGCGTCATACGGCAGAGCTTCAAACTCGGCATTAGCGGAATCTATAAGTTCCTTGTCGGCAAGAGTAAGAGAAGTTACGTTGCGGCTTAAAACCGCCGACCATTTCTCGATATATTCCTGCGCAAGGGTGTTTGCCGCCGCGGAAAACTTGATGTTTACATCATCAACATAGAAATTATTGTGGCTTACCCCGGCGAAAGCAAATCTTTCGGAATTAAGCACGACCTGCGGTTCGCTGACCTCGGTTTTAAGATCGGTCTTCTTAAAGCATTTTCCGTTCTGCTCTATGGTAAACTCGGTCTTAACCTGATTTTCATCGGTAAGAGTGAAAACGACCTTTGAAGATGAATAAGTAAATTTGAAATCAAGCCATTCGGCGCTTTCCGCCGCATTATCGGTTCCTATGTATTCCTTGTATATTACAGCCGATCCGCTTGAATCACAGTATCCGTCGGCTTTGAAATACGCGCGGCAGCACCATTTACCGTTTTCGCGGATAAGGTCCAAACGCTTGTAATTGTTTTCGTCCTTATAGTAATATAAGAGCGAAATAGGTGCGCCCCAATGAACTGCCCCCGTAGAAAATATCTTTCCCGAAAGTTCCGAAAAACTACCCGTTTCAGTCCAATAATTCGGGTGCAAACGGTAATACGGGGCAACCGAAGAACCGTTATTTGAAGAAACTCTGAAAACGGTATTGCTTGTGTTCAGCCCGCTTACGTGCGGATTTTCGGTAAATCCCCAAGGATTGACCTTTTGCTCGTTATCAGCCGACCAATATTTTGAGTCGTCCGCATTTTCGAAATCAAAGAATATAGGGTCAAGGTCGTCTCCCGTAGGACGGGACGGAACCTCTTGCAGATATATTGACTGTTTAAGCGCGTTAAGCAGCGATATATCGTCGCTCGCAAAGCTCCTTTGATTTTCGGTGAGCTTGTTAAATTCGGTTATTGCTTCCTCAACACGCGCCTTGTCGGACACCTTTACGGTTTCTGCGGTGAGGGAAAGAATATCGGAATACTCCTCGCTTAACAGTTTTGCAATAAGCGAATCTGAATCTTCGTTCTCCGCCGCACAGCGCAGTACAAAATTATCAATATACGCCTGACGTGTATTTTTACCCGTTTTTGCAACGGCAAAGCCGTCCTTACGAATATCAAACGGGTCCCATACAGCCGCCTTGCGTTCCGCGTCGTTAAGCACGGTTGACTCGCCTACGCGGTAAGCCATAGTATATCCGCTTTTATGCGTGTTAAGCGCCGTGTATTCGGTGTTGTCGCCTTCCTTTGTCAATTTGACCCTGAAAGACTCGGAATTTTCAATTATAAGTTCAAGCGTTATCCACTCGTCGCCGCCGTTTTGGACGGTCATTTTCTTTCCGTTCCAATTTCCTGTATCGGTAGGGGTCATAGAACAGGTCAAGGCCTGCGACTGAGCTGCATTCTTTGTACCCGCTATACCTTCGGTCATACAAAGTGCAACGCCTTGACAGGATCCGTCGCTGTCCTTATAAAGCTGAAAAGCCTTATAATTGTTTTCGTCCTTATACCAATATACAAGTGAAAAACGGCTTGCGGGTGTTGAATATTTTAAGTTTACATCGGTCTTAAAATAAACCTTTTGTCCCGAATTTTTCCATGCGGAAGACTTGGGCGAATAAAACGCGCTCGCGCCCGACGGTACGGTAAGATAATGTCCGTTTTCATCGCCGTCGGTGTTGAGCTCCTCGCCGTCTGACGGCGTACCGCTTTTGAGCTCCCATTTAAGACCCGATTCAAAATCATCGCTGAAACCTACGCCCTCCGCCGAAACGGGAGAGTTGGCGAGAGTTACAGCCGACAGACAGGCAATTAAGACGGTGATACTCAGTAAAACCGAAATTACCCTTTGTCCGTTCATTAATTTCATTCAGGCACCGCTCCTTTCTTTTGTGGTGGCCCCGCCGTTTTTCGGCGGAGCAAATGTGTTTAATAGGGTCCAAGCCACTCGCCCGAAGATGTTTCACTGCTCTGTGAGCCTGAGTCTTTGCTCTCGCTCGGACTTGAATTTCCTGAACCGTTGTCGATTTCGACTCCGACAGACGTATCCGGCGGCAAATCGGAACCGCTGTTTGAAGGCTTGGTGCCTTTCGTTTTGTCAGTTTTGTTTGTTTTACTTTCCGTATTGCTCTTTTCGGAGGCGCCGCTTTCCAACTTTTCTTCGCTCGAAGAATTCTCGGCGTATTCCGACGTAACGCTGCTGCCTGACGATGTGCTTTTCTTGTCAACCGTCTTATCCTTGCCGCACGCACAGAGCGATACGGCAAAGAGCATTCCTAACAATACGGCTATTGTTTTTTTACCAACCGAGGTCATTATCGTCTTCATAATCTGCAATTATATCTCCCGACAAATCAGCCATTAATGCGTCTTTGGGTTGTCTTTCGGAAAAAATCAAGCTCGGTGAAGTATATTTTTTAAGTTCTTTCATTACTTATTACCTCCGAGTTTACCAGCGTCTTTAAGTGCTTTTATAGCGTCGTCATATACATCGCCTGTATAGCCCGCAATGTCCTTTGCGGCGGCAAAAACAACGTATTCAAGCGAACGGCTCATTTTGGCATTGTCCGCGTCGGCGTATGCGTATCTGTAAACGCCGTCGGGATCGCCCGCCTTGGTATACTTAATGTATGTACGGCAGACAAAATCGCGATCCTTTTTAATCTTATCGTTTTCAATAACGTTTGAAAGCACGCCGTATATATTCTTAGGCATAGTGTCGGTTCTGCTTTCGGCTTTAAGCGCCTTTGCACCGTTTGCGTTCTTAACGTCCACGCGTTCAATGGTAAGCTGTTCGCCGTCTTCCAGCTTGTCATACGGCATAAACAGCGCGCCTGCGGCAACTACCGTGCAGTCGGCTGCGCCGTAAAGCTCGTTAGCCGCAACGTTTTGCGCGCCGAAGCGTATGCCTGTTGGATCGTTGTCCCTGAGCCAAGCGCCGTTGGTCATTGACATTGTGTAGGGTGAACGGAATGTAACTTTAAAATCATCATAATAAGCGGCGCCTGCACGGTTAGGTCTTCCTATCGCAATGCTGTTTACGTTTGTACTTCCGTTTGTTTTTACATTGTAGACCTTACTGCTTTGACCGTTGCTGTTTACAACCGTGATATCTACACCCGTAGCAGTATATGTCATATTGACGGTGTACCACTGTCCCTGCATTGTACCGATAGAATCGGTGGTTCCGTTGACCTTAATAGGATTACTCCACTGGTTATCACGCCATTTTGAATTTTCCGCGTCATATTGCTTAACATAGAATTGTAAGGGGGCTGTGGTACCATCCGAATAGAAAGCTAAAAAGTCTGTCTTGCTGATATCCGCGCTTTCATTGTAATTCAAATATATTTTTGTAACATTTCCGTTATTTGAATGTACGGACGGATAGTACATTTTAAATGATACGGTATTAAGATAGTTTGTAGCGTGAGCGTCGGTAAACTTTATCTTATGTACCATTTCTATATTACCGTCGGGATCGCTTGCAAGGCTTACAACGTTCGCAGAATTGTTTCCGCTGTCGGCACTTGGGTTTTCAACAACCGAAAGATACTGTCTGTTAGAAGTTGTTGTGCTTGCATAATCTGTTTTTAAGTCAATATGGCTGCTTGCGGGAAGACCGTCTTCAAAGTCTATGTTTATATCGTTTCCCATATATGCGCTTGCTTTTTTCTCAACGCCGAGCAAATCCTCGAGCTTTGCGCCCTCTGTTTCAAGAGCCTCCTTTGCCGTGTCGGAGAAAGCCGCATATATCGCATAAGCCTCTTTCACCCTTGCGATGGTTGCGGTATAATCAGCCGAACCTGTTTTAAAGGAGTTGTAAAGTCCGTCTGCGTCAAGTGTGAAAAGGTCGGCGTAATCGTTTTTGAAGTTGATCGCTTTTGCGGAATCAACATCAAGTGTTAAGGTAAGGTCGTCATAATAACCTACGTTGGTATCGTAATTAACGCCTGCTATTCCGAACAAATCTTTGCGCAGATCGCAATCCGCAAAGTATGAAGTTGTGCTGACCTGACTTGCGGTTTTAATGTCATAAGCGTCGAAATTTGTTGTTATATTTGTATTTACATATTTTTCATCAGAATTATTTTCCTTATATAAGCTGAGTTCTATCTTATCCTTTGCGGCATAGGTAACGTCTAAACGCAACCAATCGGCTCTGTCGCCGACAAGCATTTTTTTGCCGCTGTATTTAAGATCTGCCCATTTAGCAAGTACTGTTTCAGAGGTATCGCTTGCACTATTTGCCAAACCGCTCTTCATAGCAACTATTCTTGTATCATAGGTGTAATCGGTATACCCATTTTCGTTATTGTAGTCTGAAATCTTCCAATCCAAACCGAGCCAGTTAGTCTCGTTCTCATACCAAAGGATTATACGCTGCCAAGACATATTACCTGTGGATTTAAGTCCGCTGTTGTTAATACGAACGGACATTGACTTTTTAACATAATCGGTTTCCCAATGTTTAGGGGTGTAAATGTTTCTTTCGCCTTTGCCTATTTGGAAAACATAATTTTGTGTGCCGCCGATCTCTAATACTGTGTTCGGAGTACCGTTGGCGGACTCCGTAACAGTTTTGTCTGTCATATTTTCTATAAACTGCTCATCGTTCGTATTAAAGTCGTAAGTAACAACGCCGTCCTCAGAGAGCGTAAGCCCATCGCCTATTGGTCTGGCGTATGAGGGAATAGCAAATGCCGACACAGACATAGACACAAGCAGTGCGGCTGCTATTGCCTTAATTTTAGTTTTTTTCATTTGTTTTTCCTCCTCTTAATGCTTGTAATCGCTTTTATAGTTTTTAATGTAATCGGGAATGTCCTTATCCCAATTGCCGCCGATATAGTTATCGTAACTGCCGCCCATCAGGTCGTCGAGCTTGCGGGCAATTATATTATCGACGTAAACATCAGCGCCGTCGGAGCCGAAGCCTATACCGCCGAAGCCGTTGACCGATATATTGGCAACTCCTTCATCGACCGCCTCGCATTTAACCTCGCCGTCACACAGAACTGTGATCTTATTGTCAAACGCTTCAACCGTCCAGGTGTGCCAGTTATCCTTGTCGAGATAGGTTCCGTCAAGCACGGTCTCTCCTATCTTATAATGCGATCCGAGATAACCGCCGTGACCCGTCATAGCATATTTATAAATACGTATATATTTTCCGTATTCGAGCGACGCTCGGTATCCGAAATATCCGTAAGCAACCTGTTTCCGGTGTCGAACGTAGAAATTGACCTGATTTACGCCGTTGTCAATAGTATCCTTGCCGAATTTCAAATCGGCAGAGAGCGAATAATCAGCCCACTTATCGTTTGCAAAATGATAATCGTCGGTGCTGAAAGAACGGTGCCAATATCGGTTATCGCCTTCGGTAACAATATCGGCATACTGCGCCTCATTTTCGCCGTTATCCCAATAAGGATTATCTATGCGCGTCTTGCCGTCCTCGTCCTTATTTACCAGACTTCCGTCGGTAAAAGTCTCCCTGAACAGGATATTATCGGTAAGCGCGGGATCGGGAGGCAGGGTATTTTCCTCCTCGGAAGAAGACGAACTTCCCGAACTGCTCGTATCCTCCTCGTACTTTGAACCCTCGGGTCCCTCAATGGAAACATTAAAGTCGGTAAAAGAGGTTCCTATCCAATTTTGCTGACTGCACGAGTGCGCGGCTATACCCGCCATAACGGTCTCGTCCATTTTAACGTAGACGGTGTTTAGCTTTACCCAATTACTGCTTCCGTTATTGAGATAATAACCGTTTACGGTGTTGCCCTGCTTTTCAAGGCGGAGCTTTACGGGAAACTTAGGCGCATCGCCCTCGTTGCTTTTTATAGTGGCTACGCCCTTTTTAGTGCGGTAAACTATACCTATCCAGTTATTGCGGCAATGCAGATATATGCTTGGTGCGTCGGCTGAGTCGCCGCTTCGTATCGCTATACCTGTTGAAGCGTTATCGTGCAATGAACCGTTTAACGCGTCACGGCTCAGAATTGTGGTTGAAACGGTTATTTTACCCTTATCGGCATAAGCCACCTTATAGTTTTTATAAGCAAAAGCAATATCGTCGTTCTCCGTCCACATAACGTAGGCGTTGGTCTTGATATTGTACTTCTCGCCGTCATAAGGGGTAAACGTGCCGTCCGGTACATAGTTATCGGGGAGTATCGACAGGTTTGAATCGTACAGCTTAAACTTAAATTCGGGGTTTGATTCCTCGAATATAACGTCAGCCTTAGCGTTTAACATAGTTACCGAAAGAACAACGCAAACTATTGCCAAAACCGCCGCCGAGAACATTAAAAGCGTCTTTTTACACAAGATCCGATTCATCGTTTTCACCTCCCGCAGAGTATTTCTTTTTCATCACAAAGTAAAGTGTTGTAGGAATAGAGAACAAAACAAGCGAAACGCCTAAGAGCGCTAACAGCATCCATACGGTATTACCGACCTTAAACGAAGTTTTTATGCCGACATCGCCTGCCGTAAGCGTCCTTGTTTTAACCTTGACGACCTCTTTTATTATTTCCTTTTCAACGGTTTCGGTCTCGACAACTGATGAAGGCTCGTCATCAGAATCGTCGTAACCGTCGCTTTCGGAATTATTGAGCGCAAACATAAGGTTCATCAAATGTCGGTAAACGGAAGCAAGTTTACCCTTTGCCTGATCCGACAAATTATCGTAATCAGACATCGCCTGCTGTATAAGCGAGTAATCGTTTTGAGATGCCAAATCCTCGCTCGTCATAATGAGATTTAAATATTTGGTACGAAAATCGGTGTATTCGCGCACTACCGATTCAGGTTCGGGAGCATTCTTGATTTCAAGTTCCTTGTACCGCTCGTACAGCAGTTTTATATGCTCGTATTCATTTGTGAGCAGCGCCTTTGTGTATTTATCAAAAACCTCTTCATAAGTGTTGATCGCCGACTCTATTTCGGCTTTCATATCAGGCTCATACACAACGTTTGAAACGGGCAGTTCAATTAAGGATTTATATGTTTCCCTAAATCCTGCCGCAATTTGAGCCGCCGCTTTCTTTGAGTCTTCGTCCTCAATCAGAGTATTTATATATGCTTTAAGTTTTTTAAGGTGTTCATACTCTGTTTTGAGTTTATTCCTCACATACGCCGATTTTGTTGCGTATTCGTTAAGCGCGTCGCTCACCTTTGCAAGGTCGCCTATTTTTGCGGTCTGCTCGGTAAGGGCTAATGCCTCGCCGTTATCCTGCAAAAACTTCTTAATCTCATTATCAAGCGCCTGCTGGTTTTTCTCGGCTTCTTCCTTTTCCTTTAACTCGTTATACTTTTTCTGCGCTTCAACAAGCGTTGAATAGTTTGTAACAAGTTCCTTTTCGACCGAGCTTAGCTTTGAAAAGGCATTAACAGCAAGCGTTATTCTTCGCAAGCACTCATCGCTCGCGTCAACCGTACCTATATTATCAATAAGTTCGATGGTGTTCTTCACAGCCGTTGTGGCGGTATGCTTTTTGAGGTTTACCGAAGCGGCGCTTACCGTGTTTGCAACGGAATTGAACTTCTCGTCGCAAAGCTCGATCATATCAAGTGTAATTTCCTTTTTCCCCTCATTCTCGTCGGAAACGGTTTTGAATTGAAGCTTTAACAACTCCCCCGACGTGAATGAAACGTTTTTGTCGCTGTCCCAAACAAGCATAACCTTTCCGTTTTTTGTACCTACGGAACAGTCGGAAATTTTATCCTCTGTCACGGTGTATTTTTGCAGTTCAAAATTCGTTTTGTCATAAATTATTTCTGCAAAAACACCTGCCGCGGTAAATCCGTCGGTACTTACGGTAACGGTAAAGGAGTTATCTTTATAAACCTCTGCTTTGTTTGAGGAAAGTTTGAATTTCGCCGAAGGAGCGGAAACAGCCGTGTAGGCGGACAGCAATCCTATTGCCGCCGCCACACATATTGCTCCCAATCTTCGGAGAGCTTTTAAGGTCAAGAGAACTCCTCCTTATTTTTTGTTTGCTACGTATTCATCAGCCTGTTTCTGGAAGTCGGCAATTACGGTGTCAAGTCCCGCCGCCTTTGCCTTATCCATCATCTCGTTGTAATATGTCATATAATCAGACATTACACCGTTTATAAGCGTTTCTTTATACTCCTTAAAGATTGCGGTAAGCTGTGAAAGCTCCTTTGTAACGCCGCTTGTATCAACACAGAAGCCTTTAAGCGGAGACTCGTGCTGCTGTTTACGTACTACGGTGTTATAATTCTTGATGTAAGCCGCCTGACCCTCGGGGATATTCGGTGTTTCCCAAGCATAATCAAGGTTGCCGAGCATCCAGTTCGCTATACCGTACTTACTGTTTGAGTCACCCTGAATTGTGTAGTCATACGGCTTAACGCGGTTTTCGCCGACCTTGTCGTAATGAACGCCCTCAATACCGTATATAAGCATATTAAAGAGGTCCTTGCCCTTATCGCTGTGAATTAAATCAAGGAACTGTATTGCTCTTTCGGGATGCTTTGACGTGAAAGGAATACAGGTGTAGGAAGCCTCGCTGCCTATATTAACGGCACCCTGATATTTATTGTCGGCGTCGTCGAGCAAATAAACGGTTAAGTCAATTCCGTTAGAGGTCTCGTGTTTAATTCCTCTTTCATCATCTACATTAAACCAGTTCTCGGTACTGTGTGCGCCGAGTATACCTGCTCTGCCGCCGCTGGAACCGCCGTTTCCTGTAAGAACGTCTTTGGAAATAAGACCGTCCTTATACCATTTAGCGCCGTATTCCATCATCAGTTTAAACTGCTCTGTGAGCATAAAGTTTGTAACGGTCGGCTTTTCGTCGAACGGATTGTAGCACATATAACTGCCTTCCTCGCCCGTTCCGATAAAATCATATCCGCGCTGTGCTACGAACTGGCAAATATGCTTCATAGTTCCCAGACACTGAGAAACCGTATCCGTATCCCAAGCTCCCGCGTTTTTGCTTGCGTAAAGATATTTGTCGATTACATTGAACAGTTCCCTTGTAGCAAATGGGGAGCCGTGTGCTGCTTTCAGAAGCTCGTCTTCATTCATATACTGAGCAAGCTCGGAAGGAATTGCAATACGTGCGGTTTCAGACGCATAGAACTGAATGTGCGGTATACCGTAGAGCTTATCATCTACGGTTATGGTGTTATAAGCATACTCGTAATCGGACCACTCTTTTTTGAGGTTGGGAGCATACTCGTCAATCAGGTCGTTAAGAGCCGTATAAGACTTCTTATTGATCTCGGAGCCGACGTCGAATGAATAGCCCGACCAAACAAGGTCAACGGGCTCGCCCGAAGACATCCAGAGCGACCATTTGGACGGCAGAGATTCAAGGCACTGCAAGTCAAGCTCGGTATTCGGCAGAAGGTCGGCAAGCAGCTTATTTGCTTCCTTAACTACCATACCGAGGTCCTTTTGCTCTGCCCACATTACTACCCAACGGAGCTTTACCTTTTCGTTGCTCTTATCGCCGCAACCCGACATAAATGCCGACATCGCAACTATGATAAGCGAAAACATAATGCAAACAATTTTTTTCATTTCTTTTTTCACCTTTCTTTTTTTAATTTGTTATAAAGCCTTTCGGCATTATCCCTTAACAGAACCGATAACCATACCCTTTGCAAAGTACTTCTGGAAGTACGGAAACAGTATCGCCGCGGGCAGCGCGCCTATAACGCATACCGCAAATTTAAGCGTTTCGGTAGGAATATTTACGCTGTCGTTCGAGCCTGCCATTTCAAGCGCCTGCTTTAAGAAATTGCTTTCCTTAATGACCATTTGCAGATAATACTGAATGTTATACATCGTGCGGTCGTTTATGTAGTACATAGGAACGGTAAAATCGTTCCACCTTGAAAGCAGCGTCATAAATCCGAGAGACGCGAAGCACGCCTTTGACATCGGGAAGATAATAGAAGTAAATATTTTTCTTTCGCTTGCGCCGTCTATTTTTGCCGCCTCTATGAGAGACACGGGAATTTGCTGAAAGAACGTTCGGAAAATGAATATGTTATACGCCGCCACAAGACCCGTTACGACGTATACGAGCATATTATTCATAAGTCCGAGATACTTGGTGTTGATTATATATGTCGGGACAAGACCGCCGCTGAAAATCATTGTTATAAGGAAGTAATATGTAAAAAACTTTCTGAACCTGAATTCCTTTCTTGACAGCGCATAGCCCGCAGTGGACATAAGCAGCAACGAGAGAAACGTACCTATGACCGAACCGTATATCGTTACCCCGTATGCCCTGATAATTGAACCGAAATTCTTAAACAACAGCTTATATGCCGTTGTGTCAAAATGAAGCGGTATCAGTTTATACCCGTAACGCACAACGTCGTTTTCGTTTGAGAAAGACACGCCGATTATCGTAAACATAGGCAGGACAAAAATCAGCGTCAGTATAATTAGGACGATATTCACGCCCCACTTATGTTTTTTAAGAGTTCTCTTTTTAGCCAATTTTGCCACCCCCTAAAAC
>CAKSQT010000037.1 GCA_934486755.1 uncultured Eubacteriales bacterium
TACGATATAGGGGCAGTACCTACTCCCGAACCGTATGCAAAGCGCACAAGCCACGGTATGATACTCGGTGAGAACGGCGAGAAGATGTCAAAATCACGCGGTAACGTAGTTAATCCTGATGACATTATAAGGGATTACGGCGCGGATACAATGCGTGTTTACGAAATGTTTATCGGTGATTTTGAAAAATCTGCTCCGTGGAGTCAGTCTTCAATTAAGGGCAGTAAACGTTTCCTTGAAAAAATTTGGGCGTTGTCGGACATTCTTACCGAAGGCGACGGATATTCGCCTGAACTTGAAGCGGAATTCCACCGTACTATTAAAAAGGTATCCTCTGATATTGAGGGCTTAAAGATGAATACCGCAATTGCCGCGCTTATGTCGCTTTTGAACGCTGTTCAGAGCAAGGGCAGTATAACCCGCGGCGAATACCGCACGTTGCTTATACTTCTTAACCCGTTCGCTCCCCATATTACCGAGGAGCTTTGGCAGCAAAGCGGTTTTGAGGGTATGCTGAATGAGACTGAATGGCCCGCTTATGATGAGGCTAAATGTGTTGATAAGTCGGTTGAAATCGTCGTTCAGGTAAACGGAAAAATAAAGGCAAGATTGAATGTGCCGACTGACATTTCCGCTGCTGACGCAATTTCGCTTGCAAAAGAAAATGATGCGGTTTTAGCCGCTGTTGCCGATAAGACTGTTATAAAGGAACTCTACGTTCCTAAAAAACTTGTTAATATAGTGGTTAAATAATAACATAATTTTATTGACATAATTATTCTGTAATGTTATAATTTGTTTGTTAAAGGCTGAGAAAAAGAGAAGTAATGCCGCTTTTGGTGGGCAGTGAGCCGCAGACAGTGCGAATGCGGTCATACGGGCGGTATGAATAACACTTTGGAGCCGCAATCCGAACGCTTTGTGTCAGTAGGGTGCGCCGTTGCGGTGCGTTAAACCGTTTACTTTGAGTGACCGTTTTATATATAACGGTAATTTAGGTGGCACCACGGATACGCGTATATTCGTCCTATGGTTTAGGACGGATATGCGCTTTTATTTTATTTTAAAGAATGGTGGTTTTTATGAAACATATTGATATTTCTGAGGTTTTTTCCGATAAGGAACTTATCGGAAAGGATATAGTTGTCTGCGGTTGGGTCCGCACCTCGCGCGACTCAAAAAATATGGCGTTTATCGAACTTAATGACGGAACTTCTTTAAAGCATCTTCAAATTGTTCTTGATAAGTCTGTTATGCCTGATGTTTCCGATTATATGAAACTCGGAACCTCTTTGAAAGTAAAAGGTACTGTTGTTAAATCCGTCGTTGCGGCAGATTCGGTTGAGATAAACGCAAAGGAAATATGCGTTCTCGGCGAGTGCCCTGCGGAATATCCCTTGCAGAAGAAACGCCATACGCTTGAATATCTGCGCACAATTCCTCATCTGCGCGTCAGAACGAATACTTTTAACGCGGTTTTCAGGGTTCGTTCGGTAGTATCGGCGTCAATTCACGAGTTTTTTCAGAATAGGAACTTTGTTTATATCAATACCCCTCTTATAACCGCCAGCGACTGTGAGGGTGCTGGCGAAATGTTCAAGGTAACAACAATAGGTTACAGCAATGAGTATAAGAGCGAGGAAGAATACAACACGAATGACTTTTTCGGCAAACGCGCCGCTTTGAGCGTTTCGGGTCAGCTTGAAGGCGAAGTTGCTGCAATGGCTCTCGGTAAGATATATACGTTCGGACCGAGCTTTCGTGCTGAAAAGAGCAATACTCCGCGCCACGTTGCAGAATTCTGGCACGTTGAGCCGGAGGTTGCCTTTGCTGAACTGCCTGATATTATAGAAATTGCCGAAGCGCTGATAAAGCATATAATCAATACCGTTCTTGAAAAGTGTCCCGAAGAAATGAAGTTCTTTGACGCGCATTTTGAAAAAGGTCTTATAGAAAAACTCAAATCGGTCGCGGGTCACGATTTTGCGGTTATGACCTACACCGAGGCTATTGAACTGCTTAAAAAATCGGGTGAGGATTTCAAGTACCCCGTCGAGTGGGGCTGCGATCTTATGACCGAGCACGAGAGATATATTTCCGAAAAAATCTGCAAAAAGCCTGTGTTCTTAACCGATTATCCAAAGGAAATAAAATCTTTCTATATGAAACAAAACCCCGACGGTAAGACCGTTGCGGCAACCGATTTGTTGGTTCCGGGAGTTGGTGAAATAATCGGTTGCAGTGAAAGGGAAGCGGATTTAGATAAACTGCTTGACGCAATGAAGTCACGCGGAATGTCCTTAGACGAGTATGAGCATTATATCGCCCTCCGCCGTTTCGGCTCAGTTCCGCACAGCGGCTTCGGATTGGGACTTGAACGTATGATTATGTATGTTACGGGTATGCAGAATATACGCGATGTTATTTTGTATCCGCGTACCGTAGGTTCAATAAGTTAAGCAAGCGGTAATAAATCCGAATCCGCCTGCGAAACAAAATTTTGTCTAAGGAGAGAACTGATATGAATAGCTATACTTCAAAACTAAACGAGTATGATACTCAGTCGGCAATTTCATTTGTAAAGGATAGGTTTGCCGCCGAGCTGTGCAATGCCCTTGATCTTTCGAGGGTTTCGGCACCGTTGTTTGTTAAAAAAGGAAGCGGAATAAACGATGACCTTAACGGCGTTGAACGCCCTGTTGATTTTGATGTTCTTGAAACGGGAGAGATCTGCGAGGTAGTTCACAGCCTTGCAAAATGGAAAAGAATGGCGCTTATGAAATATAAATTCCCGATACATACAGGACTTTATACCGATATGAACGCTATTCGCCGTGACGAGAAATGCGACAACGTTCATTCTATATACGTTGACCAATGGGATTGGGAAAAGGTAATAACCTCTGAAGACAGAAACGAGGAGTATCTGAAAGCCACCGTTCGCAGTATATACGGCGCAATAGTCAGAACTTCAAAAGCAGTCTGTGAAAAGTATCCTGTGCTTGATATGTATATACCCGAGAATATCAGTTTTGTAACTACATATCAGTTGGAGGAAAAATATCCCGAGCTTACCCCAAAACAGCGCGAATACGAAGCGGCACGTGAGTTCGGCGCCGTCTTTATTATGAAAATAGGCGGAAGACTTAAAAACGGCGAAAAGCACGACGGCAGAGCGCCCGATTATGACGATTGGGAGTTAAACGGAGATATCGTTGTATACAACCGCGTGATAGACAGCGCTTTTGAAATATCCTCAATGGGTATTCGCGTAAACCGCGAAAGCCTGTTAAAACAGTTGAAAGCCGAAAATGCCGAAAACCGCCTTGAATATGACTTCCATAAAATGCTTGTTTCAGGCGCTTTACCGCTTACTGTGGGCGGCGGAATAGGTCAGTCAAGACTGTGTATGCTTCTTCTCCAAAAGGCGCATATCGGCGAGGTTCAGGTTTCCGTTTGGCCTAAAAGAGAAATAGAAGCCGCAAAGGCAAACGGCATAGCGCTTTTGTAGTTATGAATACATTTGAAAGAATATATCAGGAAGTAAAGAAAATCCCGTACGGCAGGGTAGCAACATACGGTCAAATAGCCGCAATGGCGGGAAATCCCCGTTGGTCAAGGGTTGTAGGATATGCGTTGCACGTTAATCCTGACCCGAATGAAATTAAGTGCTACCGTGTAGTCAATAGATTCGGCGAACTGTCATCGGCGTTTGCTTTCGGCGGTGTAAACCGCCAGAAAGAACTGCTTGAAGCCGAAGGCGTCGAAGTAAATGACGGTAAGGTGAATTTGAAAAAGTACGGGGTATTTGCAAAACCATCTGATGATTAAATAATTTTAAGGGGTATTTAAAATGATTAAAAAATATCTTAACCGATTGTTTATTGACGGTCTTTCGGGAATGGCATACGGTCTGTTTTCAACATTGATAATAGGTACAATAATATGCCAAATAGGAAAACTTGTTGGGAATAATATAATCGGTTCATATCTTATCGCTATGGGCAACGTCGCTAAAACCGTAACGGGCGCGGGAATAGGAATAGGGGTTGCCTGTAAGCTGAAATCAACCGCTCTTACTACTGTGGCGGCGGCTGTTGTAGGTATGGTAGGCGCTTTCCCGAACGCGGCAATCGAAGGGTATACTATCGGCTCCCCTGGCGAGCCTCTCGGCGCGTTTATAGCGGCTTATGTGGCAATAGAAATAGGCGGTTTGGTATCGGGAAAAACTAAGGTTGATATAATAGTAACGCCTGTATGCTGTATTCTTTCGGGTGCCGCGGCTGGCTACTTTGTCGGACCGTATATTTCTACGGCTATGAAATGGATAGGCGCGCTTGTAAATATAAACGTTGAAAACAGTCCGATAATCGGCGGAATCGTGGTTTCGGTAGTTATGGGTATACTGCTTACTCTCCCTATTTCTTCTGCGGCAATAGGCATTTCAATGGGACTTACAGGATTGGCGGCAGGCGCCGCAACGATCGGTTGCTGTTGCAATATGGTTGGATTTGCCGTTATCAGCTACCGCGAGAATAAATTTGGCGGTCTTATTGCGCAGGGCATAGGCACTTCGATGATTCAAATGCCTAACATTGTGCGTAATCCGCTTATTTGGCTGCCGTCGATTATTTCAAGCGCAATTTTAGGACCTGTTGCGTCGGCTGCTCTAAAAATGGTGAGCAATCCAATCGGTTCTGGTATGGGCTCGGCAGGACTTGTCGGTCAGTTTATGGCCTACACAAGTATGATAAAAGCAGGAGTATCACCCGTGGTTACCGTAATTGAGATTATTGTTATGCATTTTATTGCTCCCGCCGCTTTAAGTCTTGCGGTTGCTGAGGGTATGCGTAAACTTAAAATGATTAAACCCAACGACTTAAAGCTGGTAGATGCAAATGCATAAGAAACAACGTGCGGCAGAAGCGGTAAAAAGGCTGGAAATCCTGTATCCTGACGCCATTTGCTCGCTTAACTATACAAAAGACGACGCTTTTCAATTACTTATAGCAACGCGGCTGTCGGCACAGTGTACCGACGCCCGTGTGAATATGGTAACACCCGCTTTATTCGCTGAGTTCCCCACAGCCGAAAAAATGGCGTCGGCTCCTTTGGAACGGATTGAGGAACTTATAAAAACCTGCGGTCTATATAAAACAAAAGCAAAAGACCTTATCGGGATAGCCAAAGCTGTTACGGAAGAATACGGCGGCAGGGTGCCTGACACTATTGAAGAATTAACAAAACTTCCGGGTGTCGGCAGAAAAACGGCTAATCTTGTGTGCGGTGATATTTACGGGAAACCTGCCGTTGTTACCGACACGCATTTTATAAGGATTTGCGGCAGATTGGGGCTTACCGATTCCACCGATCCGAAAAAAGTTGAAGACGAAATGCGAAAGCTCCTTGACCCGCAAAAATCAAATGCCTTTTGCCATAGAATTGTTTTATTCGGCAGAGACGTATGTACCGCAAGAAAAGCAAAATGCGATGATTGCGTTTTAAACGAGATATGCCCCAAAAAAATCAAGAATAAAAGATAGGTGAAACCGTATGCAACAAAAGAGAGTGGTAGCTATACACGACATTTCCTGCTTGGGAAAATGTTCTCTTACGGTTGCGTTGCCTATAATATCCGCGGCGGGCATTGAAACCTCGGTAATACCGACAGCCGTGCTTTCAACGCATACGGGCGGGTTCGGTAAAAATACATTTTACAGCCTTGCGGATATACTGCCGTCAATTTCCGAACATTGGCGCGAAATCGGCGTTAGTTGCGACACAGTTTATACAGGCTATTTGGGATTTGGCGGCGAAATTGATGCAGTACGTGAAATTGTGGGACACCTGTGCAGCCGTATTACCAAGGTTATAGTAGATCCTGTTATGGCTGATAATGGACATCTGTACCGCGGATTTGAACCTGATTATCCTAAACGAATGCAAAGGCTGTGCTATATGGCCGATATTATAACCCCTAATGTGACTGAGGCGGCTCTGCTCACCGATACCGAGTATATGGCTCCGCCTTATACAAATAAGTATATTGACGCTTTGCTTAAAAATCTGTATGAAAAATTCGGTGCAAGCGTTGTGCTTACGGGCGTGGGTTTTTCAGAAAATGAAACGGGCGCCGCTGTTTTTGACGGATTTAATACGGTGTATAAAATCACCGAAAAAGCAAACGCGGCTTTCCACGGAACAGGAGATATTTTTTCAAGCGTGCTTACCGCCGCTGTTGTAAGAGGAAAAGAGCTGTGCCGTGCCGCTGAAATCGCCGTTGATTTTACAAAGGACTGCATTTTGAACACATTAAAATACGAACGTGAAGAACGTTACGGAATTGTGTTTGAAACCGAAATACCCTTGTTGATTAAATATTTGGAGAGTTAAATGGAAAAGCGCTTTTTAAGAACTGCCAGCCTTATCGGCGAAGAAAAACTAAACCGCCTGAACAAATCAACCGTTGCGGTTTTCGGAATCGGCGGCGTAGGTTCTTATGCTTTGGAGGCTCTTGTTCGCAGCGGTGTGGGAACGGTATATATTTACGATAACGATACCGTTGCGGAAAGCAATATAAATCGCCAGCTTATAGCCCTTAACTCTTCGGTCGGTGAGTATAAAACTTCTGTTGCAAAAAAACGCTGTCTTGATATTAATCCCGATGTTAAAATATTTGATAATTGCGTTTTTGTAACGCCCAACACCGAGATTCCGTTTGAACGGTTTGATTTTGTTATCGACGCGGTAGATAATGTTACTGCTAAACTTCATATTATAAGTGAATGTAAAAGGTTCGGAACGCCTGTCATCAGCGTAATGGGAACAGGAAACAAACTTGAACCCCTGAAATTAACGGTTTCCGATATTTCCGAAACGCACGGCTGCCCGTTGGCAAGAGTGATGAGACGGGAGTTGAAAAAACGTAACATAACCGAGCTTAAAACAGTTTGGTCGCCCGAAAAACCGTTAGAGCCTATTAATTTCGGCGAATGTCGGGATACGGGAAGAACCAGCCCCGGAAGTATGTCTCCCGTTCCCGGAACGGCAGGTCTTATTGCCGCTGCGGAAGTAATTAAAAAAATAACAGAGTATAATAGTTAGAGTCGGTTAATAATATATCAGGTGATATGTTATGAAATCGAGAACTAAAAATATTATGATTGCAATGCTGGTTTATATAATAATCGGCATTGTTTTTGTTACTGTCGGATATTTCAGCCTTGCGTCAAATATGAATAAAAAGGTTGATAAAGCCGAAAGTCAAATACCTTATGCCGCAGATATGCCCGAAAACGCGGGAGTGCTGTTAAGTGTGTCGGGCAATGCGGTTTTCTTCTACCTTGATTTTGAAGGAAGCTCTGTTTCGGTCATTATACCGAACGGTACCGTAGGTAAAAACGAATACGATTACTGCGGTTACCCTATTTCATACAGAATAGACGGCGATTACCAATTTGCGGCTGGCTTTATTGACAGATTTGGCGGATTGGACATTGATCTGGGTGACGGCGCGATGAACTATTCGGGCGCGCAGATTACAGATATGCTGTCACGTACGGTTGAATATAACGAACTTTGCCGTAAAATAGTAACCGCCTTTTTTGATAAAGTATCGCGGTACGGCATAGAGCGCTCCGACCTTGTTTATATAATAGAAAACTGCAATACCGATCTAACGGTTCCTAAATGTTACTATTGGCCTAAGTATTTAAAAGAACTATCTGAAAATGTTGCTTTGGTTAATTAATGAAAAAACTTAATATTATTAGGTAAAATCCTCATTAATATCCTTTTGTTAGGGGTTTACACTTTCCGTTGACAAATTGCCCGCGTATAGATATAATAATATAGTTAAAAGTTTTAAATCCGATTTTTCGGAACGGAGGTATATTTTGGATATAGTAAGCGAAATTTTCGGCAGTAATGTATTTAACGATTCCGTTATGCACGAACGCCTGCCGAGAGATACATACAACGCTCTTAAAAGCACAATAAAAGAAGGTAAGGGAATAGACAGTACCATAGCTGACGCAGTAGCCTCCGCTATGAAAGATTGGGCCATTGAAAAGGGCGCGACCCATTTTACACATTGGTTCCAGCCGCTCACAGGCATAACCGCCGAAAAACACGACAGTTTCATTTGCCCGACCGATGACGGACACGTTATAATGGAATTTTCGGGTAAGGAATTGATTAAAGGCGAGCCCGACGCGTCTTCTTTCCCGTCAGGCGGTCTTCGCGCGACCTTTGAAGCGCGCGGATATACTGCGTGGGATCCAAGCTCTTATGCCTTCGTTAAGGATAAAACCTTGTGCATACCCACGGCGTTTTGTTCATACTGCGGCGAAGCGCTGGACAAAAAAACGCCACTTTTGAGAAGTATGGACGCGGTTAATAAACAGTCGCTCCGTTTAGTTCATCTGCTCGGATATAACGACGTAAAGCGTATGAGCACTACCGTCGGACCTGAGCAGGAATATTTCCTTGTAGATAAAAAGATGTACGATAGGCGGCCCGATCTCATTTTCTGCGGCAGAACGCTTATAGGAACTATGCCTCCGAAAGGTCAGGAAATGGACGACCATTATTTTGGCGTAATCAAACCGCGCGTTGCCGAATTTATGCGCGATCTTGATTGCGAGCTTTGGAAATTAGGCGTTCTTGCAAAGACCGAGCATAACGAGGTTGCTCCCGCACAGCACGAGCTTGCTCCTATATTTACTACAACCAATATTGCGGCTGACCATAATCAGCTCACAATGGAAATGATGAAAAAGGTGGCGGAAAGACACGGCCTTGTCTGCTTGCTTCACGAAAAACCGTTTGACGGTGTGAACGGAAGCGGTAAACACAACAACTGGTCGATTACAACCGACACGGGAATTAATCTTTTGAATCCTGGCAAAAAGCCTGACGAAAATATTTTGTTCCTTGTAACGCTTTCAGCGCTTATTAAAGCTGTTGATTTGCATCAGGATTTATTGCGGATATCGGTTGCCACCGCGGGCAATGATCACCGTCTCGGCGCAAATGAAGCGCCTCCTGCAATAATTTCTATGTTTTTGGGCGACGAACTGACCGCAATACTTGATTCAATAGCTAACGGTTCGCATCATAACAGTACGGGTAAGGTCAATATGACTATCGGTTCAGACGTTATACCTTATATCAGGAAAGACAATACCGACAGAAACCGTACTTCACCGTTTGCCTTTACAGGAAACAAGTTTGAGTTCAGAATGTTGGGCTCCGCGTCCTCTATTTCGGATACTAACGTTATGATAAACACAATGGTTGCCGACGTTTTTGCGGAATTTTCCGAAAGGCTTGAAGCCGCTGATGATAAAGCGGCAGAGGCTCGGGCAATTATCCGTGATACTTATAATGCCCATAAACGCATTTTGTTTGACGGCGACGGATATTCCGATGAGTGGCAGAAAGAAGCCGAAAAACGCGGATTGCTTAACCTCAAAAGCACGGTTGACGCCGTTCCGTTGCTTAAAACAAAGGAAAACATAGAATTGTTTGAACGTCACGGCGTTTTGAGTAAAGCGGAGATAGTTTCAAGGGTAGACATTAACCTTGAAAACTACGCTAAAAGTATCCATATTGAAGCGTTAACTCTTATTGATATGATGAACAGGGAAGTTATACCCGCTATAAGCGCTTATAACAATGTCCTCTGTGAAAATGTTTATAACCGCCGCAGAATTTTTGAGAATGCCGACGTTTCTGTTGAAAACGAACTCATTTCAAGGCTTAGCGCCGCAAATTCTGAAATATATCACCTGACTGCTGATTTGAAAATGGCGGTTATGAGAGCGGAAAAGGTAACCGACCCTCTTGAAAAAGCAAGATATTATCACGATACCGTTCTTCGCCTGATGGAAGATATACGCAGATATTCCGACAGCGCCGAAGCGGTAGTCCCGAAAAACGATTGGCCGTATCCGAGCTACGGCGATATGCTTTTCAGAATATAAAATAAAAAAACAGCCTTTGCCCAATAAAACGGGCAAAGGCTGTTTTTGCAGTTGTTTGGCTTGTTATGCAGTCAAATAATACCTCACAAGCGATTGCAAGAGTGTGTCTCTGTCAATACGCCGTATAAGATTGCGGGCGTTATTATGCGTTGTAATATAGGTCGGATCCTCAGATAGTATATAGCCGACTATTTGGTTGATAGGATTGTATCCTTTTTCCTTTAAAGCGTCATAAACAGCAGTCAAAATCTGTCTTATTTCCTGCTCGGTCTGGTTTTCCAAGGAAAAGGTCATTGTTCTGTCATTCATATATAACACCTCACTCAATAAAGCTATTGTATAACTTTATAAGAAAAATTTCAAGAGTTATTTTCTTAAAACTGCCCCTGCGGATTCAAGATTTTTAATAATTTTGCTGTTTACACCGTCAATCTGCTCGTCGCTGAGCGTACCGTCGGCAGAACGAAGCCATACGCTGAAAGCAACGCTCTTCTTTCCGTCGGGTATTTGAGATCCTGTATAAACATCGAAAAGCTCAATTTTTTCAAGAAGACGTCCGCCGCCGCTGACTATCGCCTTTTCAAGGGTGCCGACGGGTATATCGGCGTCGCAAAGCATTGCAAAGTCACGCTCAACAGCAGGGAATTTGGGAAGAGGCTTATATACCGTCTTGCGCTTTTTGATCTGCATTAATACGTCGAGCTTTATTTCGGCAACATATATTCTTGTTTCAATGCCGTAACTTTCGGCAACCGTCGGATGAACTTCGCCGAATACTGCGGCAACAACATTGTTTGCCTTTACAAGCGCCTGACGTCCAGGGTGCAGATACGGCTCGTTTGAACGCTCATACTGCGTATGTGCGCCAAAGAGCTTTATCAACTCTTCTATTATGCCCTTTAAAGTGAAAAAATCCTCGTTTTTGCCGTAAATACCGATAGACATTGTGGGTAATTCGTGCGGCTGTTCTTTAACAGGAAGTTCGTCCGCAATAAAGCGCTTGCTGATTTCATAAAATCTGCCGTCTTCTATTTTGCGGTTGATGTTTGTTGAGAGTACCGTCAGCATACTTGTAATAAGCTGTGTTCTCATTGTTGAATACTCGTCGCCGAGAGGATTGATAATCTTTATCTGGTTGCGGCGGTTATCGTTTTCATCAAGTAATAGCGTGTCTATTGCTTTTGAAGGAATGAAAGAATATGTCGTTGTTTCATAAGCGCCAAGACCGCACATTAATGATTTTATCTTGTCGCACATAATGCGGTAGGGTAGCTTTTTGCCCCTTATAACGTCTCCGCGCATAGGAGTTCCGACAATGTGATCATAACCGTATATTCTCATAACTTCCTCGGCAATGTCAGCGCGACCCTCAATGTCGTCGCGAATTGACGGCACGCTGCAAGTAAGCATATTGCCGCTTATGGTTGTGGCAATACCGAGACTGTTGAGTATTGAAACAATTTTTTCGTCAGGTACATCAACGCCAATAAGTTCAAGAACCTTGTCGGTGGTTACATTGATTATACGGTTTTCAGGCAGACCGTTGTTGAGGTCAATCGCACCGTCTATTATATCGCCTGCGTCAAGCTCATTTATAAGTTGAAGCGCGCGTTCCATTGCATATTCAACATTAAGAATATCAACACCGCGTTCATAACGTCCGCTTGCTTCGGTTCGTAGTCCGATCGCGCGTGAGGTATGCCTTATACTGTCGCGGCGGAATTTGGCGGATTCAAGGAATAAGTCGGTTGTGTCAGCTTCTATTTCGCTTTCCTTTCCGCCCATAATTCCCGCAAGACAGGACGGCTTTTCACCGTCTGCAATAACGAGCATATCGGTCGTTAATTTATGCTCAGTGCCGTCAAGCGTGGTTATGCTTTCGTTTTCCAAAGCGTTGCGTACTATTATTTTGTGCTGTGCTATGTCGTTGTAGTTAAACGCGTGCATCGGCTGTCCCGTTTCAAGCATAACAAAGTTAGTTATGTCAACAATGTTGTTTATCGGGCGCATACCCGATGCAATTATTGCTTTTTGCATCCAAGAGGGCGACGGCTTTATACGGAGGTTTTTAACCATACGTCCGATATATCTCGGGCAGAGATCGTAATTCCTTACTTCAATGCTCATATAATCGGATATATTTTCGCCGACTGTATTATATTTCGGAACAGGAGCTGAAAACCTTGTACCGAGGACAACGCTTATCTCCTTTGCTACACCGAGAAAACAGTTACAGTCAGGTCGGTTAGCGGTAATTTTGAAGTCTATAATGCAGTCGTCAAGACCGAGAACGGTTCGCATATCAGTTCCGACGGGGTATTCGTCGCGCAGTATGAGTATGCCGTTCACGGACGCCCCCTCGTAATCCTCATCGGTAAGGCATAATTCGCCGCCTGAGCAGAGCATACCGTTTGACTCAACACCGCGGAGCTTACCTGCTTTAATGTGTGCGCCGTTAGGAAGATAACTGTCGTCAAGAGCGGCGGGAACTAAATCTCCCTCTTTAATGTTCTGCGCGCCTGTTACTATCTGAACAGGCTCTTGTGTGCCTATGTCCATACTGCATATCTGCAAATGGTCGCTGTTTTCGTGCGGAGTGATCTTTGCGATACGGGCGGCTACAACGTTAATTAGCTTATCGCCCTGTTTTTCAATGCTCTCAACCTCAAAGCCTGCCATAACCATACGGTCGCACAGTTCCTCAACGGGAACGTTTATATCTACATAGTGTTTTAACTGATTAAGTGATATTTTCATATTTATCCCTCCTTAAAACTGTTCAAGGAAACGTTTGTCATTCTCGAAAAGAAGACGTATATCGCTGATTTTGTAACGCGTCGTTGTAATTCGGTCAAGACCGATACCAAAAGCAAATCCCGTGTACTCGTCTGGATCTATTCCACAGCTTTTCAGCACGTTCGGGTGAACCATACCAGCGCCGAGAATTTCAATCCAACCGCTACCCTTGCATACGCGGCAGCCCTTTCCGCCGCACTCGCTGCAAGTAACGTCAACTTCAACAGACGGTTCGGTAAACGGGAAGAAGGAGGGACGGAATTTAACCTTTGTTTCAGGTCCGTATATTTCGTGAGCAAACTGCTCCAAAACGCCCTTTAAGTCGCACATTGTAACGCCCTTGTCAACAACAAGACCCTCAATCTGATGGAAAACAGGGGAGTGGGTTGCGTCAACCTCGTCGGCACGATAAACCCTGCCGGGGCATATTACGCGAATAGGGGGTTTTCTTGTTTCCATTGTGCGTATCTGCGCCGCAGAAGTCTGTGTGCGGAGCAACAGATTTTCGCTGAGATAAAATGTATCCTGCATATCGCGCGCAGGGTGGTCTGCGGGAACATTAAGACATTCAAAGTTGTAATGGTCGGTCTCAACCTCAGGACCGTCTACAACGTCAAATCCCATTGACCTGAAAATATCAATAACATCGTCAAGCACGGTGTTAAGCGGGTGTATTTTGCCTGGTGCGGTGACCTTGGCAGGCATAGTAATATCAACTGTTTCAGCCTTTAACTTTAATTCGGTGGCTTTGAGCTGTAACTCATTCTTTTTCTGATTAATAAGATCTTCAACCTTGCGCTTTGCCTCGTTTACAAGCTGACCCATAACGGGACGTTCTTCGGGTGAAAGAGAACCCATTTGTTTTAAAATTGCAGTTAGTTCACCTTTTTTCCCGAGATATTTTACACGCAGATCGTCAATTTCTTTTTCGGTTGCAGAATTGTCAATAGCCGCTTTTGCCGCCGCGCGTATTGCTTCGAGCTTTTCTTTCAATTTCATCATCCTCCGTAATAAAAAAATAAACTTCGCCCCTGAAAAGGGACGAAGTGAAAATATAAACTCCGCGGTACCACCCAGATTTTCGCTCAAAGAGCAAACACTCTTTCGACCTGTAACGGGGTCAACACCGTCGGCGCCTACTGTTATTTCAACGCCGCCGCTCAGAAGTGAACTTCAAAATGCCATAACACCGAAATCCCTCACAGCCAAGGGGATAACTCTCTTAGGTTTTTGGCAGATCTACTTTTCTTCGTCAACGCATTTAACAGCATTATAACATCTAATATTATTTTTTTCAAGTGTTTTTTATTATAATGCAGTTATTGCGTCAATTTCGGTTATTTCCTCGGTGCTGAACTCAGGAGCGCCTATAATTCCCAAATTTTCCTTTATCTGTTCAGGGCTCGACGCGCCTATAAGCACGCTTGTAATGTCGGAGTCTTTAAGAACCCAAGAAAGCGACATCTGCGCCAAGGTCTGGCCGCGCTTTTTTGCAATCTCATTCAGCTTTTTCGCTTTTTCTATTTTAATTTCAGTATCATCATACATACTGTTTCTTGAAAATCTGCTGCCAGCGGGTATGCCGTTTAAATAACGTCCCGCAAGAATACCCTGTTCGAGCGGTGAAAAAACTATGGTGCCCGTTCCGTTTGATTTTGACGCTTTTTTAAGACCGTTTATCTCAATTCTCCTGTCAAGAATAGAGTAACGGTTTTGGTTTATGATAAAAGGACATTTTAACTCTCTTAATATGCCTGCCGCTTTCAACATAGTCGAGCCGTCGTAATTTGATAATCCTACATAAAGCGCTTTGCCGCTTGTAACAATTTGCGATAGTGCAAGCATAGTTTCTTCAAGCGGGGTTTCGGGATCCATTCTGTGATGATAGAAAATATCAACATAGTCAAGACCCATTCTCATAAGGCTTTGATCAAGGCTTGCTATCAGATATTTACGGCTGCCGTGATCCCCGTAAGGACCGTCCCACATCGTATAACCAGCCTTTGTACTGATTATAAGCTCGTCGCGGTATTTTTTAAGATCGCTTTTAAGAATACTGCCGAAATTAATTTCAGCGGAGCCTGGGACAGGACCGTAGTTGTTGGCAAGGTCAAAGTGAGTGATGCCGTTGTCAAAAGCCGTAAACAGCATACTTTTCATATTTGAAACGTCTGCCTTGCTGCCGAAGTTCTGCCAAAGCCCCAAAGAAATTACAGGCAGTTTAAGTCCCGAATTTCCGCATCGGTTGTATACCATATTGTCATATCTGAAATTATCAGCCGTGTATTCCATATTGAGCAACTCCTTTTTCTTTTATGTCCCGATTTTATATTTCTTTCAAATTAAAGTCAATATGAAAAATTACGTTTTATATGTATTTTTTACTCTTGTTTCTGTTTACGCCTACTATGCCGCCTATAATTGAAGATAAAAGTATAATTATAAGGTGAAAAAGTGTGTTTATGCTTAGTCCCGAACGATCAACTATCAGTGAAATTACGGTGACAAGCGCAAATGTAAGCAATCCCACAATCATTCCTGTAAGATAGCCCTTGCTTCCTATGTGTTTTGCAGAGTAAAACGCGGCTGCAAACGAACCTGCCGCAAGCGACACGGTTGCAAAGGGCGAAGCGTAACCGCCGCCTATTTTTAAAAGGTACATTAAAGAAGCGAAAACCAACATAAACGCCGCAGTAATAAATACGCCTAAGATCATTCCTTTGATATAAACGGCATATTTCTTGTCGCCCGAGCTTTTAAATATTTCTTTAAGCATAGAAAAATCCCTCCCGAATAGTAAAATATATTCGGAAGGGACAAAACTTATAACCTACTACTTTGACGGAGTATCGTCGTGTACTGTGAGGTTGGTCTGCATAGCCCAACGGGCTATTGTGAGTTTGCTGTGATCGCTCTGAGATTCAATAACGATAGTATCCTCTTTAAGGGAAATTACACGGCCGTAAATTCCGCCAATTGTTACTATTTCGTCGCCGACCTGCAAGTTTTCACGCATTTTTTTCTCAGCCTTCTGTTTTTTGCGCTGAGGACGGATAAGTAAAAGATACATAGCGCCGAAAATTACCACAAGGTAAATTACCATAACAATTATGCTCTGCTTACCGCCTTGTGCGGTGCTTGCGGAAGACTTAGTGGAAGAAGCCGCAAGTAATAACACATTCAAATCCATTTGTAAAAAACCTCCAATTAATCTTGTCTTGTGTAATTATAACCTATGTGGCGGTATATTGCAAGAATTAAATTTCATTGGTTACAACATCGTAATTTGAAAAAAATGTATGTATGTGTTACAATACTTTGGTAATTATATGTAACACTGATGACATTGCCAGGAGGTGTGTTATGGATAATAATGAGTTATACAGTTGCAGCGGTCCTGATAACGACCCTGAAAACTCAAATCAGGGGTTGGATCTGAACAGTTTTTCATCGCATAATGAAAATGTGCGGAAAGAAAAGAATAAAAAACCGCGCAAAAAAGGTAAAGAAAAGGCTTTGAAGATAGTCCTTACGGTTTTTTTGGTAGGACTTATAACTTTCAGCATAGTGGTCGCTTCGTTCCTTATGTACGCCTTTACAATGGTTGACGGCAAAATGGACGAAGACCTGAACGAGCTGGCTCTTAATTTCACGACGACTATTTATGTTGACGACGGAAACGGGAATTATACCGAATATCAACGCCTGCACGGTGAGTTTAATCGTATTTGGACGGCTTACGATAAGGTTGCAATTGACAATAAGGATCCCGAATATAAAGGGATACCGCAAAACCTTGTCAACGCCTTCGTTGCAATCGAGGATAAGCGTTTCTTCTCGCACAGCGGTGTGGATTGGAAACGTACAATTTCGGCTTTTGCAAATATGTTCCTGCATTTTTATTCCTCTAATCAGGGCGGTTCGACAATAACGCAACAGCTTGTTAAAAACCTTACAGACGACAGGTCGCAAAAGGCAAGCCGTAAAGTAAGGGAAATAATGCGCGCACGTTACCTTGAAAGCCATTATTCAAAGGAAACTATAATAGAGTGTTATCTTAACACGATTGCAATGGGACACGGCATATACGGCGTAGAGGTGGCTTCAAATTATTATTTCGGCAAGAGCGTTAATGAGCTTACTTTGAACGAGTGCGCCTGCCTCGCCGCTATAACAAAGGGGCCGTCATATTACGCTCCCGACGATAATCCCGAGGCGAACGAAAAGCGAAGAAAAGCCGTTTTGTCGGAAATGAAGGATCAGGGTTATATAAGCGATTCCGAGTACGAGGCGGCATTGGCGGAGCAATTGAATATAGTCGCTTCAAAGGACGTTCTTAACGAATCCGAAATTAATTCTTATTTTGTGGACGCGCTGATAGAAGATGTTATAAACGATCTGGTTGAAAAGTACGGATACGAGAAAAACCACGCTTCAAAGAATTTTTACAGCGGCGGTTATAAGATTTATGCAACGCTTGATACCAAGGTTCAAGATAATCTTGAAAAGGTGTTTAACGATACCTCATACGCGGTAAAGGGTAAGGACGGCAAAACTATGCAGGGCGCTATGACCGTTATGGATTATGAGGGTCACGTTAAGGGTCTAGTCGGCGAAATAGGAGAAAAGACGAATAACCGCGGCTTCAACCGCGCTACCGACGCGGTGCGCCAACCTGGTTCCACTATGAAACCGATAGCGGCTTATGCACCCGCAATCGAACAGGATATTATTAACTATTCGAGCATAGTGAATGACAGCGCTGTGAA
Organism: uncultured Eubacteriales bacterium; assembly: GCA_934486755.1. Lineage (GTDB taxonomy): Bacteria > Bacillota > Clostridia > Oscillospirales > Acutalibacteraceae > UBA737. Next base: position 17,552 of record CAKSQT010000037.1, read on the forward strand.
TTATAACGGGTGGACGCCTGTCAACTGGTATAAATCTTATTGGGGTAATATTACGGTGCAGTACGCCCTTGAACGTTCCGTAAATACAATACCCGTTTTCCTCGTGAACAAGCTCGGCGCGCAGACGTCTTTTGATTTTCTTACACAAAAGCTCGGCGTTACAACCCTCACATCAGAAGATGTGAACCTGTCTCCGCTCGGAATGGGCGGTACAAACGGCGGTCTTACCACGATTGAATCTGCCGCGGCGTATGCCGTTTTCGGAAACGGCGGTCTTTACTATAAGCCCGTTTTGTATACAAAGGTGCTTAATCAACGTGACGAGGTTGTGCTTAGTAACAGCTCCGAGCCGTCTATGGC
>CAKSQT010000038.1 GCA_934486755.1 uncultured Eubacteriales bacterium
CTTGGTATAAGGTGCATCGTCCGCTGGAATTTTACTGCGCGTATTTTACGGCAAGACCCGAGGACGTAGACGTACCTACCGTAATACAGGGAAAAGAGGCTGTGAGAAGATATCTGCGCGATATTAAGGCAAAGGGCAAGGACGCTACCAAAAAAGAACTTGACGTCTATAACAATATGCTTATATTCAACGAAATGATGTCAAGGGGAATAGAGGTGCTTCCGATAGATATTAACCATTCCCACGCAATGAAATATCTGCCCGAAAACGGTAAGATGAGGCTGCCGTTCGGCGCTCTGGGAGGAGTCGGCGAAAAAGCGGCTTACAGCATTTATGAAGCCGCTCAGAAAAAGAATTTCGTCTCGCGTGAGGATTTTGCAATAGAAGCGGGCGTTTCTAAGACAATAATTCAGAATTTATCCGACTTAGGCGCTATGAACGACCTGCCTGATACAAACCAAATTTCAATGTTTTAATTAATATTATAGGCTCGGGAAACGAACCCGAGCCTATTTTTTTATAAATTTGCAAAAAAAGGTTGCAATTTTGTAACCATTTGGTATAATAGAAAGGTAATTATTACAATTTGTAACTTTTGAAGGGAGTGAATTTTGCTGTGATTAGTATGAAAAAGATACTGCGCAACGTTGTAGACGCAGTGGTTTTCAATAAAGTTGCAGTTAAAATTCTTTCTGCCGTAAAGGATATATATACTTTTGTTTCAGGCAAGGTTTCGGTGTTTGTCAAGAATAACCGCATTGCGGTAAAGATAGGCGCCTTTTGCATCGTAACCGCTTTTTTTGTGGCTGTAAGCCTTTTTGCTTCGGGAGTGACCTATGGCTTTAAGGTCAGCTATGACGGCGAGGAAATAGCCCTTGTTAAGGACAGTTCCGTTTTTGACGACGCGGAAGATCTGGCTGCTTCAAACGTGAACGGCAAGGTTGATAATATATTGCTTGCCAAACCGAAATTTGTAAAGACACTTACCGTTGCGAGCCGTCTTACCGACGCTGCTAAGCTCGCCGATATGTTAATAGAAAAAAATAAGGACGTAACCTATGCAAGCGGCGTAACCGTCAACGGCGAAACGGTTGCCGTTGTTGAGAATTTTGACGTTGAAGATTATCTTAAAACCTGCCTTGACAGGTATAAGATTGACGGTGCTGTAAACTATTCGGAATTTTTGGACGACGTAAGCGTTGTAAAAGGCTACTATATGTCAGATGAGGTTAATTCCCTTAACGACGCGGTAGCAATTTTGGACGCCTTACAGGTCAGGACAAGCTCAACAGTTGTGTCCGATGTTGCCATTCCGTTCTCAACGGTTACCGAAAAGACTTCGTCGCAGGTGATAGGCTATTCCGCCGTTAAGGTGGCAGGGCAAAACGGAATTGAACGCAAGACAGAGCGCGTAGTGACCCTCAACGGCGTGGAAAGCGAGCGCACGCTGGTTTCCGACGAAACGGTAAGCTCGCCCGTAGATAAAGTAGTTGTTATCGGTACTGCCCATAGCTTGGCAAGCGCAAGCCAGCGCAAAGCGGCTTCGGGCGCAGGCTTTGTTTTCCCGTTGCCGAAAGGTTCTTGGACGGTATCGTCGTACTACGGCGACGGACGTTCGCATAAAGCGGTAGATTTAGCCGCAAAAAAGGGAACATCAATATTTGCCGCTAAGGGCGGCACGGTTACGTTTGCAGGTTCAAACGGTAATTACGGTCAGCTTATTGTGATAGACCACGGAAACGGCCTTGTAACAAGGTATGCCCACGCAAGCGCAATCTTCGTTTCAAAGGGCGAGACCGTTACCGCAGGTCAGGTAATAGGTCAGGTTGGCTCAACGGGATACTCAACGGGAAATCACCTGCATTTTGAGGTGCTTTCAGGCGGCAAAAATGTCGACCCCGCGCCTTATATAGGTTTAGGTTAAAAAACAGTTCATCGGCTTTGCCCGATGGACTGTTTTTGGCTTTATAATATAGAAACTTAATAGCATTAAAGTTATTACAACAAAATTTGACAAGATTATGTAATTTTTTTCAAAAAAACCTTTTTATCGGCGCCGTTTTGTGTTATTATAATATTGTTAATGTTTATATATTTTTTCGGAGGGCTTTTTATGGCATGTATTGACTTTAAACACACACCGTACGGCGACCTTGCGCTTATAAGTATGCGAGGCTGTGAAGACATTTCTTCTCAGGTAGATTACTACTTAAAACAGTGGCGTAATATTCCTGAGGATGAATCCTTTGTATTGCCTGCTAACTGTCCGCGTTTCGGAACGGGCGAAGCTAAGGCGGTTCTTAAACACACCGCCCGCGGACTTGACGTATACATAATCTGCGATTGTTTTAATTACAACGTAACGTATAAGATGTACGGTAAGACAGTTCCGATGAGCCCCGACGATCATTTTCAGGATCTTAAACGTGTTATAGCGGCGCTTGGCGGTAAGTCGAGAAGAATAACCGTAATAATGCCTATGCTTTACGAGGGAAGACAGCACAGAAGAACCGCCCGCGAGTCTATGGACTGCGCAATGGCGCTTCAAGAGCTTGTCGCTATGGGCGTTAAGAATATAGTTACTTTTGACGCGCACGATCCCCGAGTAAACAATGCTATCCCGCTTGACGGTTTTGATAACGTTCAGGCGGCTTATCAGATGATAAAAGCCCTTTTAAGAACAGTACCCGACATTAAGCTTGACCGCGACCATACTATGATCGTTTCTCCCGACGAGGGCGGAATGGGCCGCTGTATCTATTATTCATCGGTTCTTGGTCTTGAACTCGGTATGTTCTACAAACGCCGCAATTATTCGGTTGTCGTAAACGGCAGAAACCCAATTGAAGCCCACGAATTTCTCGGAAACGATATAAAGGGTAAGGATCTTATCCTTGTAGACGATATGATAGCCTCAGGCGAGTCGATGCTTGATATTGCCGCAAAATTAAAGGAACGCGGAGCAGGCAGAATATTTGTTTTCTCTACATTCGGACTTTTTGTTGAGGGACTTGAAAAGTTCGATCAGTATTATAAGGACGGTATAATAAACAAGATATTCACAACAAATCTTGTTTACCAGTCGGACGAGCTTCTTTCAAGAGAATGGTATTGCAGCGTCAATATGTCAAAATATATTGCTTTGCTTGTTGAAACGCTTAACTATGATAATTCGATCAGCAGTCTGCTTGACCCTGTTGACCGCATCAAGAAGGTCGTTGCTAAATATGAGCAGGGAACTAAGTAATTTCAAATAAGCAGTAATTTTTGCTTGATTATTTACGGACAGTGTGGTATAATAACTACCGCTGTCCGTAACAATCGGGCAGTATGTGCGCTGATAGCTCAGCTGGATAGAGCATCTGCCTTCTAAGCAGAGGGTCGGGGGTTCGAGTCCCTTTCAGCGCGCCAGTTTATTTAGGGAGTGACATTTAATTGTTGCTCCCAATTTTATTTACTGCGACACCGTTCATACCGCGCGCAAGCGCTCGTATTCACGGAAGGGACTCTCGCTATTAAAACAGTCCGCAGGACTGTTTTAAACAACGCTCGTCTTTCAGCGCGCCAGTTTATTTAGGGAGTGACATTTAATTGTTGCTCCCAATTTTATTTACTGCGATACCGTTCGTACTGCGCTTGTATGAACTGACGTTTTCTTAACGCAACTGCCTGTTTCTTGAAATATTGTTGGGCTTTATGTATAATAAAATCAACAGGGGGTCGAAGTTATGGAAACAAAAGAAGTAATAAATAAGTTGCGCACGAAACAGGGCATGTCGCAGGACGAGCTTGCCGAAAAGGTTTTTGTTACACGACAAGCGGTATCGCGCTGGGAAACAGGTGAGACGGTGCCGAACACCGAAACGCTGAAATTGCTGTCAAAGCTGTTCGATGTGTCGATAAACACATTGCTCGGCTCGCCGCAAAATTTGGTTTGCCAATGCTGCGGAATGCCGCTTGAAGATTCAATAATAAGCAGAGAGCCTGACGGCGAATTTAACGAGGAATACTGCAAATGGTGCTATACTGACGGGAAATACACATACACCGATATTAATGATTTGATTAATTTCTGTGTGGAGCATTTTGCCAATGAGAATTGCCCTCCCGAGCAGATGCGCGCGTATATGGCGGAGTCGTTGCCAAAACTTAATTATTGGAAAAACAAATAAACAAATGAGCGCGTCGAATTTTTGACGCGCTCATTTGTTTATTTCCGATTTGTCTGTCCGTCCGAGAAGATAGTCAACCGAAACATTGAAATAATCGGCTAACGCTATAAGCTCGGCGATGCCGGGTTCGCGTTCGCCTGTTTCGTAGCGGCTTATCGTATTTTGATTTGTGTTCAGATCCATTGCAAGTTTTAGTTGTGAAATGCCCTTTGCTTTCCGAATTTCCTTTAAACGCATAATGCCACCCCTTGACATTATTATCCCACTATGGTATACTCATAATATCCCAATTCGGTATATTTGTGCGCTTGGGCGGAAATAAAATTCTGGCCCTCGGTGAGGGAAAGCGCCGTGTATATTATTCACCGCATTTCATAATTCGTGCGGCGTTTTCTTCGCACGCTTGGTTTTGCCTATTCTTTCGCAGGCAACCGAAAAAGGTTTTTTGAACTGCGCGTGGTGTTTTCGGCATTCCGTGCATTTCCCGTGGCGTTCGCATTTTCGCTTGCACGGACAATTTTTGTTTTCCGTCATCATACCACCTCCTGCACACTAAAAATCGGATAATAACTGTTGATTTTATAAGCGGTGTGTTGTACTATATTCTTATAATATTTTGGGGTGATTTTTATGTTTAATACATTTGATATTACCGATTTCGGTGCGATTGCCGACGGCAGGACCGACTGTACCGCGGCGATACAGGAAGCGCTCAACGCCGCTGGGAAAGTAAAGGGAACGGTTGTAATACCGCCTGCGAGATTTCTGTGCGGATATGTAAAGGTTCCCGCTTATGTCACGGTAAAGGGCGACGCGGCTTGGGATTTTAAAATGGATCAGGGCGGTTCGGTTTTGGAGCTAAACGACCCGAATGCCAAATGCCTTTTTGATATAACGGGAGCTTTCGGTTGCAGTATCACGGGCATTTCAATGGATGGAAAGGATCTCGGCGAAGATGTAAACGGAATTATGCTCTGGTGGGAGGACAGGCTTCAAAGCCGCAAGCCATACGGTGGAGCTGAGGACACGCCCGCAATTTCCGACTGCCGAATAAGCAATTTCAGCGGTGACGCAGTGCATTTTCATAATATTTGGTGTTTTTCAATACGTCACAGTATGCTGTGCTATTCGAGAAACGGTCTGAGCCTGTACGGCTGTGACGGATTTATAAGCGACTGTTGGTTCAGCTGCAACAGGCAATCGGGAATTGATAGCAGGTTCTTTATGTCGGGTACGTTCACAGGGAACAGAATAGAGTGCAATTTGGGTCATGGCGCGTCGTTTTTCGATGTAGGACGGGTGCAGTTTTCCAATAACGACTTTGATTACAACGCCCTGTGCGGATTTTACGCCGCCGACGCGAATGAGGATTTCAGGGGAAATATTGTACTTACGGGCAATATGTTTCACGTAAGCGGTTTTGAGTCCATTGATGAAAAAGTCCCCGATAAATACAAGGCGCATATAAACATCAGTCATGCGGTCAATGTTATAATAAACGGCAACAGCTTTATTGCGGAGCCGTATACCGCGGAGAAATGCGGTCCGTCGTATGCCGTAACCTTTTCGCAGTTGAAATCCTCGCTTATAATAAACAACACAATGCAAAACGGCGCTTATGTTAAAAATCTCAACGATCTCGGCGGTCATAAGGCGGAGGTCGTGGTTTCGCAGAATGTCGGCGCCGAAAATACCGTACCGACAAACGCAAAATCGGCTTGGCCGCGTTTTGACGATTAGCGTATAAAATATCGCAGGCAATTCTTAAATTTCCGCCTGCGGTTTTTTGTCGCATTGACTTTGTATCGCAAGAGTGATACAATAAAATCATACCCGATTTTTTGCGTTATGGGGCGTGATATTAATGAGCAAAAATTTACCGAAGGATTTTGACGGAGATATTATGGTTATGCGTCTTGAAAATCAGGAATACGCATACAGCCATACTCACGATTTTTTGGAATTTGTGTATATAGAAGAAGGCGAAGCGGTTCACGATATAGGCGGCGCGTCGGGTCGGCTCAGCAAGGGTGATTATTTTGTGGTTGATTACAACACAGCACACAGCTACTTTTCCGAAAAGGGTAATTTAACGGTAATAAACTGCCTTTTTATGCCTGAACTCATCGACAAAACTTTTACGGGTGTAAAGAGCTTTAATGAGCTTGCCGAGCGGTATTTTTTGAGCATAACGGGTAGGAAAATCAAAGGTCCGTCCTCAAATCAGGTGTTTTGCGACGACGGAACGGTGGGACGGCTGTTCAGCCAGATGGTTGACGAGTTCGAGGATAAAAAAGAGGGATACATCGAGGTTTTAAAACACTGTCTTTGCACCCTTATAATCAAGGCGGTAAGACAGGTAGGTGCCGACAGAGCGGTGAGTGAACCAACCTCTTACATAATTTCTGAGATTAAAAAGAATTATATGAATAACATAACGCTTGAAACGGTCTGCCGCAGTTTGAATTACAGTATTCCGTACATAAGCACAAGATTTCGGCAGGAAACTGGGCTTACCTTTACCGCATATCTGCAAAACAAGCGGATAGAGGAAAGCTGTACCCTGCTTTCAGAGAGCAATATCGGCGTATCGGAAATAGCGGAAAGGGTCGGTTACAGCAGCGTAAAATTCTTTAATAAGGTGTTTCGGCGCATTACAAAAATGTCTCCGCGCGAATATCGCCGCCAAAGCCGTTCAAAACGATAATATAACGCCGAATTTACTGCGTTTTAATTTGACAAAGATTTAGTAAAATGGTATAATAATTCGTATTAGTTTGTTGTGAGGCTTGCACTCATTTTTGTAGGCGCGGCGGGTTCAGTTCCCGTCAGCCTTGTTATGTGATGTTTCGCACCTTGAAATATAGGCGCAGGGGTTTTAAAAAGTTAATTAACAGGTTGAAAACGAAAGATGTTAAAGATATAGGTGGGAAATAATGACACATTTTAAGCACAATTTACTTTTGAGGTTTGTTAAAATATTAGATGTGATCTTGGTTACGGTTCCGTTTGCAATATGTTGGTATATGTATTATGCGAAACGTATTTGCTCACCTTTTTATTCAAGGGGCAATTTGTTGATGATTGTGCTCTTTGGGTTTCTTTATGTTATTTTCGGACGGATTTACGACGCTTTTTCTGTATCAATGCAGCGTATATCTGAACTTATTTACGGACAATTTTTGGCTTCCGCAATGAGCGATGTGATAATGTATATGGTGATTTGGCTGTTGTCGAAAAAACTGCCTAATATTTTGCCTGGACTTGCTGCATTTGCGGGTCAGTTTGTAATAGTGGCGGCGTGGTCGTTTTTATCGCATAAATGGTATTTTTCCACCTTTCCTCCGAGAGACACCGCTGTTATTTATGATACAAGGCAGGGTCTTGACAGTTTGATCGGTAAATACGGACTTGATAAAAAATATAATGTAGTTCTGACCGCTTCGGCAAAAAACTGCATTGAAGACCTTTCTATGCTTGATGGGATAGATACCGTTTTTATGAGCGGTATTCACAGCCACGACCGAAATATAATCCTCAAATACTGCATAGCCAACGATATTAACTCATTTGTCATACCGAGGGTCGGGGATACGATTATGGCGGGAGCCCACCGTATGCATATGTTTCATTTGCTTATGCTTAGAGTTGGCAGAAGCGGCGCTTCCCCAGAGTATTTTCTCATAAAACGGATTACGGATATATTGGTTTCCCTTGTAGCTCTGATATTGTTGAGCCCGATTTTTATTGTCACTTCAATTGCCATAAAACTGACCGACCGCGGACCGATATTCTATAAGCAGGTGCGTCTTACGAAGGACGGCAGAGCCTTTAATATACTTAAATTCCGCAGTATGCGGGTTGATGCTGAAAAGGACGGTATAGCCCGTCTTTCTACTGGTAAAAACGACAGCAGGGTGACGCCGGTGGGTAAAATTATCAGGGCTTGCAGGATTGATGAATTACCGCAAATTTTCAATATTCTCGGCGGTTCGATGACCTTGGTGGGACCGAGAGCGGAAAGACCCGAGATACATAATAAATACTGCGATGAAATGCCTGAGTTTGCGTTGCGTTTGCAGGCAAAGGCGGGACTTACGGGATATGCACAAATCTACGGTAAATATAACACCACACCGTATGACAAACTTATTATGGACTTAATGTATATTGCGCATCCAAGCATATTTGAGGACTTGAAAATTATGCTTGCCACCATAAAAGTCTTATTTATTCCCGAAAGCACCGAAGGCGTTGCGGAGGGTGCGGTTACGGCGGAGGAAAGCGGCACAGTTGTCCCCGAAGAAACTTTGGAAAAAGAGGTTGCTTTAAAGCGCTGATTTTGCTCAATTCAAAACGATTGTGAGAGGTTGAAATGTTAGTAAGTGTGATTATGCCGACGTATAATTGCGGAAAATACATAGCGCAGTCTTTGGATTCTGTAATATCTCAAACCGTTACCGATTGGGAAGTACAGATTGTGGACGATTGCAGTACGGACGACACGTATAACGTTGTCCTGCCGTATTTGGAAAAGTATCCAAACATACATTACTACGTTTTACCAGAAAACGGAGGTCCTGCCGTTGCTCGAACAGAGGCAATAAAGCGCGCCAATGGGAAATATATTGCCTTTTTGGACAGCGATGATCTGTGGGATAGTGAGAAACTTGAAAATCAGATAGCCTTTATGGAGAAAAATGGAGCTGATTTCAGCGCAACAGGATACCGCTGGATGGACGAAGACGGCAACGATTTGCATACTGCGTTAATACCTCCGAAAAAGACGGATTACAAAAAAATGATACGGCTGTCAAATCCCATCGGGAATCTTTCTGTTATGTATAATCAGGAAAAACTCGGTAAGTTTGAAGTGCCTCCGATAAAAAAACGGAACGACTTTGCCCTTTGGCTGAAAATTTTAAAAAAAACCGACTGCTGCTACGGTATGGAGGAAGTTCTCGGCACATACCGTATGGGACGTTCGGGTTCGGTTTCAAGCAATAAGCTGAAACAGGCTAAATATCATTGGCAGCTCTATCACGATATTGAGGGACATAATGCTTTTCGCAGTTTTTATGAAATTGCGTGTTGGGCATTTGTCAAAGGCACGGGGATAGGGATAAACAAGGTTAAAATAGGGAAGTGACAGTTTGAAAATAGTAAAATGTAAAGGCGGATTGGGAAACCAAATGTTTCAATATGCGTATGCCTTGTTGATTAAAAAAATAACTAATGATGAAGTGAAGTTGGATTATACTGCATATAACTTATTAGAAATGGATAAAATAAGGCGACCGAGGATAACAGAATTTTCTCTTTCATTACAAGCAGCATCGCAAGAGGATATTGAAAGAGTATGTCTCTTAAAACATACAGGCAACCCAAATAGTTTTTTTTACAAACTAAAAATATTTGCCGATGCAAAAATTAACAAAAAGTATTTTTTCGAGCAGAACAGGGCATATATTCCACCCGAGAAATTGAAAAATTATGATTACTTTGATGGCTATTGGCAGTCGTGGCGATATGTAAATGAAGTTTTAGATGAACTTAAAAATGATTTTACACCAAAAGTTGAGGTTAGTTTGAAAACCTCTGAAACAAAGAAAAAAATCGAAAACAGTAATTCTGTTTTTGTAGGTGTCAGAAGGGGGGATTATTTAGAAAATAAAAAACATTATGGTAATTTTGGAATAAAATACTATTTAAAGTCAATGGAAAAAATAGAAGAAAAGATTGAAAACCCTGTTTACTATATTTTTTCAAACGACGTTGAATGGTGTAAAGAAAATTTGCAATTTGGTAAGAGAAATATAATATATCGTGAGAATGCAGACCAGGTAAGCGATTTTGAGGAATTAATATTAATGACTAACTGTAAGTCTGCGATTATATGTAACAGTACTTTTAATTGGTGGGGAGCCCAACTGATTAAAAATTCAAATAAAATAGTGTGCTGCCCGAGTAAATGGTTTTTTGATGACGCGCCTATTGATATTGTTCCAAAAGAATGGATACGCATAAACGATAATTAGGGGCTTAATGAATTTGGAGAATTATATGAACAAAGCAAATAAGTCTATATGTATAATTGGTGCCTTTTCCTTTAAAAAGCCTGATACCGGCGGACAACCGGTTAAGACAAGAAATCTATATCGACTTATTTCAGAAGAATACGGCGAAGAAAACGTAATATGTGTGGATACTTGCGATTGGAAAAAGCATCCTATAAATATGTTCTTTTCAGTTTTAAAAGCAGTGAAAAGAAGCAATAGAATTATAATGCTTCCTGCTCATAACGGTGTAAAAGTATTCGCTCCGCTGCTTTTGGCTCTTGTCGGAAAAAGCAAAAAAAAATTATATTATGATGTGATAGGCGGTTGGCTCCCTTTAAAAACGGCAAATGACCCCAAACTTGCTAAGAAACTAAAAAAGTTTGACGGTATTTGGGTAGAAACCGAGAGTATGAGGTCCAAACTTGAAGAACAGGGCTTTGATAATATTGATGTTGTACCAAATTTCAAGTTTTTAACGCCGATTACAATGGAAGAGTTTCCCAATTTGTCAAAGCCGTATAAATTGTGTACATTTTCCAGAGTTATGGCAGAAAAAGGAATAGAGGAAGCCATAAAAGCAGTTAAATCTGTAAACGAAAAATTTGGCGAAGTAATTTATACTCTCGATATATACGGACAGATTGATAACAGATATTCTGAGCATTTTGAGTGTTTGGAAAAAGAATTTCCCGCATATATAAAATATTGCGGTATTGCAAACCCGGATAATAGCGTTGATGTTTTAAAAAACTATTTTGCACTCTTGTTTCCGACCTACTATGATGGCGAGGGTTTTGCAGGAACTCTTATTGATGCCTTTGCGGCAGGTGTGCCTGTCGTGGCAAGCGACTGGAAATATAATCCTGAAATAATTGAAAACAGTTTTAATGGAATTATGTTTAAAACAGGTGATAACGAAGCATTTGTAAATATGCTGACACAAATCTCAACGAATGTTGATTGGTGGAATAGTCTAAAAATCAATTGTCTAAAATTGTATGAAGAATATTCACCGCAGGAAGTTATTAAAATCTTATCCGATAGATTGGACGGTTAATTATATTGAAAAGACTTTTATGCTTGTTAAGCGGAATGAACGCAGGCGGTGCCGAAACGTTTTTGATGAAGATGTACCGTCAACTTGATAAAACCGAATATCAGATGGACTTTTGTGTAAATACGGATCTGAATTGTTTTTATGCCGATGAAATAAAAAAACTCGGGGGAAAACTTTACAAAATACCGTCAAAGTCCGAGTCGGTTAAGGAATTTAAAAAACAACTTACTGATGTTATTAAAAACGGAGAATACAAATATGTTTTGCGTATAGCCTCAAATGCGGCCGGGTTTATGGATTTAAAAATAGCACACAGGGCGGGCGCAAAAATCTGCTCGGCACGTTCAAGCAATTCAAGCGACGGGGGCAGCCTTAAAACTGTAATTGCTCACAGAATAGGCAGAATTTTATACGGTAAATACGTTGATGTAAAAATCGCGCCGTCTGACTTGGCGGCTGTATATACGTTCGGCAGAAAAGCCGATGTTCATATGCTCCATAATGCTATTGATTCAGACGTTTTCAAGTACGATGAATCCACACGTTTAAAAATAAGAGAAGAATTCGGTATTGATGGCGGTATTATTGTTGTAGGTCACATAGGAAGGTTTATGACACAAAAAAATCACGGATTTTTGCTTGAAATTTTTGCCGAATACTTAAAAAGCAATACGGACAGCGTGCTTATGCTTGTCGGTAAAGGAGAACTTGAAGAACAAATACGGAAAAAAGCCGAAGAACTTGGGATAACCGATAAAATAATTTTTACGGGAGTGCGTTCGGATATACCTCAGATATTGTCTGCTATGGATATATTTGTTTTTCCGTCACTGTACGAGGGTATGCCCAATACGGTTATAGAGGCACAGGCTACTGGTCTTCCGTGCATAATAGCCGATACTGTAACAAAAGAAGCGGATATTACCGGTCTTGTTAAATATCTGCCACTCGGCAATGTTGATGTTTGGGTAGATGCAATTAATAACACCAAAACAAATTGCCGCAAAGACACAAGGCAGGATTTTATTGATAATAAGTATGATATTGCGAGTGCTTGCAATGAATTTACAAGGCTTGTTTTCGGAGAATAATAATTTAAAGCGGGGTTGTAACAAACGTATTATGAATAGTGAAAATCTGGACATAAGAAAGAGAGTAATAGGAAGAGAAAGAATCAATTGGTTTGTCGGGTACACGGTGTTAGCCTTATTATTGGTTTTAAACGGATTAGGCAACAGCGTAATAAATACTCTTACAATTTTTGTGTATTTTTTCTTGATTTTAACAGCAGCAAGAAATACTGAAATCTATCTTATTCCGCTTACTTCGATATTTTTAGGATATACAAATCTTAAATTTAACCTCTTATTAGGTGTCGAATTTGATGTATCAACCCTAGCCAATTTAATATTTTTTTGCATACTTATAAAACAAATTTTGTTTTATAAATGTTTTTCGTATAAAAGAAACGGCTTTATGATTTATTTGGTGTTAGTTGCGTACTGTGCAACTAATATATTAATTACAAATAAGATTTCTCAAACAATATGGTTTGCATGTAAAGCTTTGATTATGTATCAAGCTATAAGCGTCATAGACAACGGCGAGTCAGAAGGTGCAAAAGAATATACATTTTCAATGTTTATTGCGGTTGTTGCAGAGATTTTTTACGGTATATTTTTCCCTCAAATTACAGAGGAAATGGGTTGGAGAGCATCACAATTTGGAGGGGTTTTTGATCCCAATAACTTTGCGTTAGATTGCTTGGTTTTATTTTGTTTGACCCAAATGATTTGTAAAGACAGTTTTCCAAAATGGTTTAGGATATTAACGATAGTTATAACAATATGCGGAGTTTTTGCTTCTGTTAGTTTTACCGGCCTTTGCGGACTTATAGTCTTGCTTATAATATTAATGTTTAAAAATATTGACGGACGAAAATGTATTTATATAATATTAGGCTTAATAGTCTTTTTATTTTTGATAAATTTGGTTGATTTAAGTACAGTGTTTTCATGGATGCGGGGGAGTAAAATAACGGCGTTAAAGGCTCTTGAAGAGCGGCTTTCGATAATGCTCTATGAATATAATTTAGGTGATTTTAACGGTTTGACAAGCGGAAGAGCAAATCTGTGGAACATTTATTTTGAGCATTTCAACAATTCTTCAACAACATTGAAAATATTTGGCAATCAGCAATCGTTAAGCGGACTTATTAAATTATTTGGAAAGGCCTCACATAATTTTTACTTAGATTTTTTGATTGGCTACGGTGTTTTAGGTATTATATTGCTTGCGGTTTACCAAATTTATGAATCATTAATATTTTTACACGACAAGAGATACGCAAGAGTTGTAATAAAAATTTTATTTTTAGGAATGCTTTACTCACGTACGGTAGGTGTGGCAAACTTCTTGCTGATGACCTCATTATAATAAGGAAGAGATATTATGAATCTAAAAAAGATAAAGAATGTTACTTGCAAAATCCTAACTGATAAGAAATACAGAACTAAGTTGTTCGCAGGTCTCGGATTCTATGACCGTATGGATGATGAAAAGTATCTGAAAAAACTGTATACGGTAAATTTCGGCAAAGAACTTGATCTTGAAAATCCGAAAACCTTTAATGAAAAATTGCAGTGGTTAAAACTGTATGACCGCAAGCCCGAATATACAATGATGGTGGATAAGTATAAGGTGCGCGAATATGTAGCCGAAAAACTGGGTGAAGAATATCTTATTCCGCTGTTGGGTGTTTGGGACGATCCCGAAGAAATTGATTTTGATAAGCTGCCTAATCAATTTGTATTAAAATGTAATCACAATTCAGGTCTCGGAATGTGCATCTGCAAGGATAAATCAAAACTTGATATTAAAAAAGTTAAATCGGAACTGAGAAAAGGACTTAAACAGGATTATTATCTGCACGGTAGAGAATGGCCATACAAAGACGTGCCGAGAAAGATAATTTGTGAAAAATATATGGTTGATGAGTCAGGTTACGAACTTAAAGATTATAAAATATTCTGCTTTAACGGGGAACCAAAGGCATTGTTTGTAGCCACAGACCGTATGACGGATACTAAGTTTGATTTTTTTGATGTTGAATTTAATCATCTGCCGTTTACAAATGGGCATCCAAACGCCGAAAAAGAAATTGCAAAGCCGCAAAACTTAGATGAAATGCTTAAAGCCGCTTCTATACTTTCAAAGGGAATCCCCCAGGTTCGTATAGATTTGTATAATGTAAACGGGAAAATATTGTTTGGAGAAATGACTTTTTCTCATTGGAGCGGCATGGTTCCGTTTGAGCCCAATAAATGGGATGAAAGATTCGGGGAATGGATAGTTTTGCCAAAAAATAATTAATGCTGCGTAAGAATTAGGAGAAAAGATTTGAGTAATATATTATTCTACATTTTAGTACCTGTCTATAAAGTTGAAAAGTATATAAGAGATTGCATAGATTCTGTGTTATCACAAACATATCAGAATTTCAGACTTATACTTGTTGATGACGGATCGCCTGATAATTGCGGAAAAATATGTGACGAATATGCCCAAAATGATGTAAGAATAACTGTTATACATCAGGACAACATGGGATTACTTGCGGCAAGACGTACCGGCATAGGAGCAGCAAAGCGTGAGTGTTCTGACGATTCATTTATAATGTTTTTGGATTCCGACGATTCGTTAAAACAGAATGCATTGGAAACAATAAAAAAAGCAATAAATACAAGTCAATGCGACCTCGTTATTTATAGGCTCTCGGTTGTTGTTGACGGCGTGGAAATTCAGCAACAAAATGCAGCCTTTACAGGTGTCGTAACCAATAAAAAAAAACTTTATCGCAAGGTGTTCCTTAACAACGGATATAATCCGTTGTGTCGGAAAGTTGTTTCTTCAAAGTTAATACACGATACGGATTACAGTACATATTATCATATATCCAGCGGTGAAGATTTGCTGCAAAGCATACCGATTTACGGAGAGTGCGAAAAGGTTTCCTTTATTGGCGATAAACTTTATAATTACAATCAGGTTTCCACTTCTATCACTCATTCCGTTGGATACAAGGGATATAAAATAGATTCGACAGTGCGTAAGGCTGTTTGGGATTTTCTGAAATCGGAAAAAGTTTGGTCGGGAGAAGACTACACCGAGTATTTAAATTATTGCAGAAGACTTGTCAAAAATATGATAAGACAAATTTCTGATTTTGACGTTGAACTGATAAAAAAATCGGAATTATTTCAAAAAATAAAAGAAGATGAGTATTATAGTATGGTGATAGCAAGCGCGCCTAAAAATGATATTTTCTTTAAATTGTTTTCAAGTGGAAAATACGGCGCAATTAATATCTTTTTTGGTTTGCGCCGCAAATTAGCAAGTTTGCGCAATTTGGTAAAGAGGTGAATTTTTGGGACTAATATGGATGAAATAATGGTAAGTGTTGTTTGTATAGCATACAATCATGAAAAATATATACGCGATGCGTTAGATGGGTTTGTGAATCAGAAAACAAACTTTAAATTTGAAGTTTTGATAAATGATGACGCGTCTACCGACGGTACCGCAGATATTATCAGGGAATATGAGAAAAAATATCCCGAAATTATTAAACCGATATATCAAACCGAAAATCAATACAGCAAAGGTATAAGAATTACTAACGAGATTTTAATTCCGCAAGCAAAAGGCAAATATATTGCCTATTGCGAGGGTGACGATTATTGGTGTGACGAAAATAAACTGCAAATGCAGGTAGACTATTTAGAAAAACACTCGGAATGTTCCGCTTGCGCGCATAACACCTTGTTAAAAAATATGTCTGACGGCACCGAAAAGGTCATGTACTGTGAAACCGATCGCAACATAAGTATTGAGGAATGTATTAAATCCGGTGCAGGCGGATACCAAACGTCTTCCCTGATGTACAGACGAGAGTATATTGATGATAATCCCGAATTTATGACTTCAATAAAAGGTGTCGGCGACTATCCGAGAGCAATTTATTTGGCTTTATCAGGCAATATATATTATTTCGGTAAGGTTATGTCGGTTTACAGATTCGGAACGCCCGGTTCCTGGACAGTTAGAGTTCAACGAAATACAGAAAAAATGGCTGCAACAACAATTGCTATGATAAAAATGCTTGAAATGGCAAATGAGTATTCTAAATATAAATATGATGAATATTTCAGAGGCGCAATAGAAAGGCATAGGTTTGATTTAGCGGTTCTTGAAAAACGTTATAAGGATATTATCGGCAAGAAATATCGCGACGTTTACAGCACGCTCCCGAAAAGTGAAAAAATAAAATACTTTATACTGTCATTCATGCCGTTTTTATCGGGTATAAGAGGTAAAATAGGAAAGATAGTTAAAAATGAGTCAAGATAACCAATCAAAAATAACAGCAAAAAGCACAACAAGCAACTTTTTGTGGCGGTTTATGGAGCGTTGCGGCGCGCAGGGCGTTACGTTTATTGTTTCGATAGTTTTAGCACGTCTGCTTGACCCCAAGGTTTACGGAACGGTGGCGCTTGTCACCGTGTTTACCGCTATATTACAGGTGTTTGTTGACAGCGGCTTCGGCAACGCGCTTGTGCAGAAGAAAAACGCTGATAATATTGATTTTTCAACCGTGTTTTTCTTTAACATAACCGTATGTACGGCGCTTTACCTTATAATGTTTTTTTGCGCGCCGTTTATTGCGTCTTTCTATAAAATGCCTGAGCTTACGCCTGTTGTGCGGGTTATGAGTTTAACTCTTATCATTTCGGGCGTTAAAAATATACAACAGTCCTACGTTTCAAAAAATCTTTTGTTTAAAAAGTTTTTCTTTGCAACTCTGGGCGGAACGATAGGCGCCGCTTTTATAGGTATAGGTATGGCTTATGCTGGGTTTGGCGTTTGGGCGATAGTCGCGCAAAACCTGTTTAATCAACTTGTTGATACAATAATCCTCTGGGTTACGGTAAAATGGCGCCCGCAACTTGCATTTTCCTTTAAAAGGCTGAAAGGATTGTTTTCTTACGGTTGGAAATTGCTTGTTTCGTCACTGCTTGATACGGGTTACAACAATTTACGTCAGCTTATTATAGGAAAGTTGTATACAGCTAAGGATCTGTCGTTTTTTAATAAAGGACAGTCGTTTCCAAATATGATAGTGACGAATATCAATTCGTCGATAGACAGTGTGCTTTTGCCGACAATGTCAGCCGAGCAGGACGATAAGAGCAGGGTGCGCGCAATGACGCGGCGTGCGATAAAAACAAGCACATATATTATGATGCCGCTTATGATGGGACTTGCAGTTAGCGCCGAACCGTTGGTGTCGCTTATATTAACGGACAAGTGGTTGCCCTGCGTTCCATTTTTAAGAATATTCTGTTTTACTTATGCTTTCTATCCGATACATACAGCTAACCTTAACGCTATAAAAGCAATGGGAAGAAGCGATATGTTTTTAAAGCTCGAAATAGCTAAAAAAGCATTTGGGTTGGTTGTTTTGGTTTCTACTATGTGGTTCGGTGTCATTTGGATGGCATACAG